>CAZQPM010000127.1:0-10612 GCA_964595195.1 uncultured Burkholderiales bacterium
AGGCACTACGGCACCGCTCGCCTGCGGGATCTGGCCGGGCGCATCAAGGGCAGCGACGGGCTCGCTCTTCCCCTTGAAGTGCTCGTTTCCGAAGAAGACGGTCTCGACGCGGTCGCCCAGGTCCTGTCGGGTGACCTGGCTGATCAGGATGCAGGTGTGGCGCCCCTCTCGGGAGCGGTCCTGGATCCTGGCACCCAGGTTCACGGTGTCGCCGACCACGGCGTGCTTCAACCGTTCGGCCGATCCGATATTTCCCTCGACGGCCTCCCCGGTGTGGATGCCGATGCCCATGTGCAACTGCTGCACGTGGGCATCGGCGCTGTGGGTCCGCAGGGAGGTCAAGGCCTCCTGCATCCGCAGGGCCGCCCGCACCGCCCGCAGGCCCGAGGGCTCCGGGCCCTCGTGGAAGACGGCCAGGATGGCGTCGCCGAGGTAGTCGCTGACGTCGCCTCCGTGAGCGTGCAGGACCTCGATCATGGCTTCCAGGTACTCGTTCAGGATGTTGACCACCTCGGCGGCGTCCAGGCGCTCGGACAAGGCCGTGAAGCCACGCAGGTCCGAGAACAGGACGCTGATCCGGGCGCGCTGGCCGCCCATGACCACGACCCCCTCCACGTCCGCGTCGATCAACTGGCGGGCCTGGACCGGCACGTAGCGCCGCAGCAGTTGCCTCTGGCGCAGCCAGGTGGTCATCTCGTTGAAGGACGCCGCCAGTTGCGCCACCTCGTCGCGACCGGGTACCTGGATCGGCGTCAGCTCGCCCTCGGTCACCCGCCGCAGCCTGCGGTTCAGGGTCTCCAGGGGACGGGTGATCCGGCCCGACAGGGCGAAGGCGGCGGCCAGGACGGCCAGGATGCCAGCCACGCCCAGGGCCATCACGCGCTGGCGCTGGCCCTCGACCGGGGCGTAGACCTCGCGGCTCAGGCGCCCGAACCACAGGCAGACCGCCGGGGACGCTGCGGTCGGCGGGACCAACTGGCGGCTGACCAGGACGTATTCCTCGTCCCCCATCTGCAGGCCCCAGGCATCCTCGTTGCCGGCCGAGCGCCGCAGGTAGGGCTCGAAGGCCTCCTTCAGGAAGCGGGCCGAGGGCCCGGGCACGTGGGTCGGCACGTAGACCTCCAGGACCCGGTCGGCAGCGGTCAGGAACAGGACGTCGTCCTCGCCGCCGGCGGCGCGTCGCAGCAGGTCGGGTCCCACGTGGTCGGCCACCACCAGGACCAGGCTGGCCCGATTGTGATGAGCGAAGGTCCGGACACTGGCCAGGTGCAGGCCGTCCGGCAGCAGGAGCAGGGTCTTGCGGGTCTGTCCCACGGCGGGACCCAGGCCGGCCAATCGTTCCGCCACCGCATCCCGGGGTCGGGCGGCCAGCAACCGGCCCAGGGCGTCGCCCAGCACCACCCTTTCGGCCCCGGTCCGCTGGGCCAGGGCCACCACTTCGTCGGCGGCCCGCGAGGCTCGATGGCGGGCCAGGGCCTCCAGGTCTCCGTCCCGGTCCAGTTCCTCCAAGCGGACGGCATGGACGTCCATCAGGCCGTCCAGCCGCGCCTGGAAGTCCGCGGCCGAGGCGTAGAAGCGCTGGGTCTCGAGGTCCTCCACCAGGCGCGACAGGACCACCTCCTCGTTGATGATGATGGCCACGAGCAGGCAGAACATCAGGCCGCCGAAGACCACGGCCAGGCGGTCGCGCAGGCGTTTCAATGGCTTGGGTGCATCCAGCGCCGACCCCAGCGGGCGATGCTGCGGAGAACAGGGCGCAGTTGCTGTCCCTTCTCGGTCAGCGAGTACTCGACCCCGTGACGGGCACACTGGCCCGGCTGGCGCGACACGATGCCCGACTGCTCCATGGCCCGCAGGCGCTCACTCAGCGTCCGGGTGTTGAGCCCCGGGGTCATCTGGGCCAGTTCCGTGAATCGGCGCGTCCGGGCCAGCAGGGCCAGGACGATGGCCAGCGTCCACTTCTGTTCCAGGAAGGCCAGGGTGGCCTGGAGCGACCCCCGGGGGTCCGATCCGGGCCCTTCCCGACGCCCCTGACCGGCGCTCTTCGGCTGATCGGCACGCATCCGTCCCCCTCAAGACTCCTGCGAGTTGTCCTGCACTTGGACCCCGGAAAGGGTTCGCTACCGGCCCATGATTCTTCGAGGTCTTCGAAGCCTCCTACCGCCGGTCGGGCGCCGTTGCGGAGGAGTCGGCGACCGCAAGCGGAAACCCCAGCGCTTCCTGGTGACCTTCCTCGCGAGGAGTCCTCTGCCGTGCCGGCCCCATCCGTTCCAACCCCGACCTTCACGCCGCCCTTCTGGGTCGCCAACGCCGTGAACCTCCTGTGCCTGACGGGGGCCTCGACGTTCGTGATCCTGCCCCTGTATCTGGAGCGGCAGGGGTTGCAGCGTTGGGAGATCGGCTTGGTGGCGGCCTCGTTCTCGCTGGTCTCGGTCTTCGCCCGGCCCTGGGTGGGGGCCCGGCTGGATCGTCAGGGCCGGCGGCGCTACTTCGTCAGCGGGGCCGCCTTCCTGGGCCTGCTGGCCCTGGCCTGGCTGGCGGTCCCAGCGGGTCTGGCGGCGATGGCGCTGCTCCGGGGCTTGCAGGGGTTGGGAATGGCCCTGTACTTCACGGCGATCTGGACCTGGATCGCGGATTTCGCCCCCGAGAAGCGCCGCGGCGAGGTCATGGGCTTCTTCGGCATCTCCGGATTGGTGTCGGGCGCCGCCGGGCCCGTGCTGGCCGAGTGGGTCCTGGCGCGCGGAGGATTCCCGTCGGTCTTCGCCGGGGCCGGTCTGTTGGCCCTGGTGGCCGCCCTGCTCTCGCGCCACCTGGAAGATCGGATGCCCGACGGCCCGACCCGGCCTCCCCGGCCTTCCGAATTCTGGCGCCTGTCCCGTTCCTCGGGGCTGGCCGGGACCACCCTGGGCTCGCTGGCCTTCGGGGTCGCCACCGGCACGCTGCTGGCCTTTGCGGCTCCCTTCGTGGCCCTGCGCGGTCACGCCGGAGTCGGGCTCTTCTTCACCGTCTACAACGTGGCGTCGGTCCTGGTCCGGGTCTTCGCGGGTCGCATGGCCGATCGCCTGGGAGCCCACCGGATCGTGGCCCCCGCCCTGGCCTGTCAGGCCCTGGGACTGGCCTTCTTCAGCCAGCTCCAGCAGGAGGGCTGGTCGGGCAGCCCTCTGCTGTGGTCGGCGGCCCTGCTGGGAGGGACCGGGCATGGCCTGATCTATCCCGCCCTGTCCAGCCTGGCGGTGGAGCGGGTGGGAACCTCGCGACGCGGGATGGGGGTCAGCCTCTTCACCGCTGCCGTCGAACTGGGAGCCTGCCTGGGAGCCGCTGCCGCCGGGTTGCTGGCCCACCGGATGGGATACCCCCAGACCTTCCTGGCGGTGGCCGTGGTCACGGCTCTGGCCGCCCTGCTCCATCCACGCCTGGAGGCCCGGCACACCGGCATTCTTGAAGGACTTTCGCCTGCGCCCCCGTAGACTGACGGTCATCCCGCGCCGGCCCTGCCCGCGCTCTCGGACCGGTCGACCCTTGCTCAAGCGAATCGTGGCTGCCCTGGTGATCTTCGCAGCGGTGCTGGCGGCGGTGGTGCTGCTGGTTCCCGGTCTGCGTTTCAGCCTGGTCGGCGCGCGTCTTTCCTACGACCTGCAGCCCGGGTCCCAGGACAAGGTCAACATCCTGTCCATGTTGTCCCGAGGGACCGAAATCCGCAGCCTGACCGAGGAGGGCCTGACGGTCCCCGACCTCAAGGCCCGCCCGGCCACCCACGATCTGCGCCTGACCCTGACCGAGACGGTTCGGTCGGCTGAATCCGAGCAGACCCTGGACTACCGGGTGGTTGCAGTCCACTCTGAACAACTGGGGACGACCGGTGGGCACGACCTGATCGGCGGCTCCTACCGGGTGCGCGTGTTGCCCACGGGCCTTCTGGCGGACGTCTCCCAGAGTCAGGGCAAGTCCTCCAAGGTCCTGGACCTGGCCGGTGTCAGCCAGATGCTGGCGGCCTGGTGGCCCGGGCTTCCAGGCACGAAGGTGCGGCCCGGAAGCACCTGGACCGGCCGTTGGGAGGTTCCGCTGGACCTGAGCCTGCTCAAGGAATCCCAGGTGGTCATGCAGCACCGCATGACCTGTACCCTTCAGGACTTCGTCCGCGAGAAGGGTCTGTGGGTGGCCCGGATCCAGGTCTCGGGCAACCTCGTCCCGCAGGTCCGGGGCGACCTGCCATCGGGGATCACGGTTGCCGGTACGGGGCGCGAGGAGGGGACGGTCATGGTCGACCTGGTCACGGGGCGCACCCTCCTGGCTGACGACCGGACCGCCTGGTCGGTCGTCCTGCGCCAGCCAGCCGAGGGGCACGAGGTGGTCTACTACGCGGATCGCAAGAGCCGCCTGTGGCGTCCTCACCTGGTCCCGGACGGCTACGCTGGCTTCAACTCGCAGTTGCCGATTCCGGGGGGCAGCTCTGCGCCCCCCTCCAGTGGTGCCCCTCCCGTCGCTGCCCCCCCCGTCGCGCCCGCGCCGGCCAACCCGGTTCCGGCGGCCTCTCCATCCCGCTGAGGGCCCCCTGACCGTCCCATCGGTTTCCGGAGGGAGACAGACAGGTCCGGCAGGGGGACGGGACCTCAGGCCCGGCTGGCGCTGACCTGGAGGACCTGCTCGGCCAGGTCCTCCACCGGCATGGTGACCAGGTCTTCAATCCTCTGGGATTCCAGATACTCGTCACGCCAGATCAGGTTGGCCTCCTCGACCAGGCTCTTGAGATCCTCGTAACGGTTGGCCAGGTCGCGCAGGACCTGGAGCTTGACCGAGCAGGGCAGTTCCTCGACGAAGCGGAGATGCAGCAGGACCAGGAGCTCCACCTGCCCGCCCGGGAGCACCGGGATCATCATCAGGGGCCGATCGTCGTTGCGCCCGCGGCCCACGTAGGTGGTCCTGGTGTTGACCACCCTCTGCTTGGTGCCGACCAGCGGGTGCCCCTGGTCGGCCCGGGAGCGCAGGTTGGCCGCCAGTCCCGTCTTGCGCAGGACCTTGATGCGGGCCTCGGGGCCCACGTCTCCCAGGGCGCCCAGGCCCTCGACCTCGTAGACCGTGGCTCCGGCCACCGACTCGACGGCCGGGGCCAGGGCGCGCATCAGGGCCAGGTCCCGGTAGGGGACGGCCTCGGGGGCGATGTCCAGATCCTGGAGGGCATGGAACAGGACGCCTTCCACCGCCTCTCCCGAACGACTGATCCCGACCGTGATCGTCTTGGCCTGATGCTTGATCGCGTCGATGGGTCGGGACAGCTCCTGGATGGCCCGGGACAGGCAATGGACCATCGTGTCGGCCAGGCTGTCCCGGGTGGCCTCCTTCTGGAAGTCCTGGGTGAACTGCCGCAGGGGCTGGGCACCGGTGAAGTACTGGAAGAGCAGCGAGAGCTGAACCCCGCTGTCCACCGAGAGCGAGCTGTTCATCCGCCCCTGCTTCAGGTCGTCCTGGAAGGCCCGCCCGATGGTCAGCAACTGCTTGACGGTGGCCGGGGTCAGGGCCAGCCCGGCTTCGCTGGCCAGGTGACGCACGGCCAGCGCCCGGGCCGGGCGCAGGCGCACGGCGCCGCGGTCGATGGCCAGGGCACAGTAGTAGCCCCACAGGTGCCCGACCACGGTGTTCAGGAGGACCGAGGCGTTCTCCGAGGCCCGCGGCACGTAGATGACGCCCGCCGCGTAGGGCTCGAAGGCATCGAAGCCCTCGGTGCAAACGACGATGGGGATCGACTTGTGGGACTTGAAGATCGCCACTTCCTTGACGGCGTCCCGCAGGGCCATCAGCGAAAGCCCGGCCGCACAGACCAGGGTCAGCGGTTCGCTGGACAGGTCGATGTGCTTCTTGTCCTCGATGAAGTCGGTGGCGATGGACTTGTAGCACAGCTCGCTGAGCTTGATGCGGATCTCATCGGCGGCCGCCCGGGTGCAACCGCTGCCCACCACGGCCCAGTCCCGGCGGGTGGTGGCGAACCGCTCGGCCAGATCGCGGATCCGGTCCCGGTCCTCCAGGATGGAGGCCATCTTCTGAGGCAGTCTCTCCAACTCCTGGAGTTCGCGGCGGACCTCCCGGGCCGTAAGGGTTCCCAACTGCAGGGCCAGCCGGAGTCCGACCAGGTAGCCGGCCACCACCTGGCTGTAGAAGGCCTTGGTGGAGGCCACGGACATCTCGATGTCCCGGCCATCACTGGTGTAGAGGACCCCGTCCACCTTGTAGACCAGGTCGGAATTGCGGCGGTTCACGATGGCGATGACCACGGCTCCGCGGGAGCGCACCAGGTCGACGGTGCGGTTCGTGTCGGTGGTGGTCCCCGACTGCGAGACGGCCAGGACCAGGGTGTCGGACATGTCCTGTTCCATGGCATACCCGGACAGTTCCGTGGCCTTCACGGCCCGGACCTCGACCCCGGCCCCCGCCAGACAGCGCTCCATCATCGAGGCGACCGCTGCGCCGGCCACGGCCGCCGTTCCCTGACCGATCAGCAGGACGCGACGGATGCGGCCGGTCCGGACCCTCTCCGAGAGGCGCGTCGGGAAGACTTCAGGGCCCAGGTTGACGGCCACCTCGTCGTCCTCGCCGCTGCGGGGCAGGACGTACTTGCCCTGCAGCGTCTTGGCCACCGAGTCGGGGGCGTCGAAGATTTCCTTGAGCAGGAAGTGCTGATGGTCGCCCCGGTTGATGTCCCGGGTGGTGATCTCGGCGGTTCGCACGTCCTGGTCGGAAAGCTCCAGCCGGTGACCATCCACCGACCAGGCCTCGATCCCCGCCAGCCCGTGGGCCGAGCGGCGGTCCAGGATGAGGATCTGGCCTGCCGTCTCCGGGCGTCCGGCGACCCGTTCGGTGGTGCCATCCATCCGCAGGAAATGGGGAGTCTGCTCGACGATCCCGTACAACTCCGAGGCGAAGGTGAAGCCGGCCTCGCACAGGCCTACGAACATGGATTGCCCGCTGCCGCGCACGGCCAGGTAGATCCGGTCCGGGTCCAGGCTGGAGTGCATGACGATGGCGGTGGAGCCTTCGAACTCGGCGACCGCGCGTCGGAATGCGGCTCCCAGATCCCCCGACTGGCGGTAGTAGTGGTCCACCATGACAGGGATGATCTTGGCGTCGGTGGTGACTCGGGGCGAGAGGCGTCGGCCGGTCTCGCGCTGCAGGCGCGTCGCCAGATCCTGGTAGTTGTCCACGTCACCGTTCAGGGCCGCGGTGATCCAGGGGCCGTTGGGCAGCGCTCCGGGGTCCTCCAGGGTCTCCTCGTCCACCGGATGGCAGTTCGCCTCGCTGATGATCCCGTTGGATGCCCAGCGGGTGTGGGACCACAGGCTGGTGGTGGCCTCGGGGGCCGTGAAGGCGGCCCACAGCAGCCGATCGGCGTGCAGTTCCTCGCGCAGTGCGTTGACGTTGTCTCCCAGTGCGCCGACCTCCTGGGCCACCTTGTAGGCGAAGAGCAGGCAGGGGCGGGCCGAGACCTCGTCCACCCGGACGGCGCGGTCCACCAGGTCCCGGCGCTGACGGCGATCGGCCCACTCCTCGACCAGGCCGGCCTGGTCGATCCGGGTCAGGAAGCGCTGGTAGGCCTCGGGGCCATCGAAGGCCACCAGGCCCGAGATCCCCAGGCTATCGCGTCCGCGGACCTCCATGCGGCCGATGTTCTCCAGCACCAGGGCCATCTTCCAAGCCTGGTAGCGGGCCCTGGGGTTGTCCTGGAGGTCCTCGGGCAGGACGCGCCGCACGCGTTCCAGGCCGCCCAGGACGTCGCGTTCCAGGGTCCAGGCCAGGTCCCGCGAGCGGACCCACAGGCTGTTCCAGCGCTCCAGCAGGTGCGTGGGGGTGGCCTGGCCGGGGGCCAGCACGCATTCCCGGGTCCTGGCCTCCCAAGCCACGACATCGCGGGCGCCCCGAGCCAGCATCTCGGCCAGGTCCGGGCGTTGCCAGAGGGTCTGCAGCGCGCTCAGTTCGCGCAGGCCACGGAAGCTGGAGTCCAGTTGATCCAGCAGGCGGTCGGGTGGGGCTCCGCAGACCAGGGGCTCGAGGGGAATCCTCTCCAGGGCGGCCTGGATCCCGGACCAGTCCGGACCCTCGGTTCCCAGGGAATCATAGACGATACCAGCGATGCCGCACACGAGAGGCTCTCCTTCCATACTTGAGGAAACGGCGTTGAGGAAACGGGGTTGAGGAAACGGCGTTGAGGAAACGGGGTTGAGGAAACGGCGTTGAGGAAACGAGGTTTCAGGAAACGGGGGCGGACTTCCAGAGGTCCCGAGGGGCGCCGGGGCCCTTTCGAGCGAACGAGGGGGGCGACCTCTTCCGGCCCCGGTCCTCGGCCAACCGCCAGGGGCCCGGAAAATCCAGGAGCCCGGGCGGCGGGCTCCATGCAGGAAGAGGTCGGGCCCGGGGGTCAGCGCACGGCCTCATCCTCGTCGCCCCGGGCGTACTGCCGCTGCTGGCGACGGCGCGAGTAGATCGCATAGCGAAGGACCGTGTCGCGGTCGGCGTCGGACATGTCCTCGAACTCGATCTCCGAGAGGTGTTTGCCTTTGACCTCAGGGTGCTTCTCGCTGCCCACGGCGCGGCCCTTGGTCCGGATGTCCGGAGTGCTGGGAATCTCCAGCTCCATGTGCAGGTTGGTTCCCGGGGGGATCGGCAGGTTCGTGGTCAGCACCAGGCCCGAGGCGGTGATGGCGTAGGTCTGGGCCACCTGGGTGTGGGCCGTGTTCATGGCCCGGTATTCCACGGTGATCGGGACCTCCAGCCGGAAGTTCTCGTCCCGGACGGGCATCTCTTCCTCGTGGACGTTCGCCGGCGGGGTGATGTCGAATTCGCGTTCGGTGGCGTCCAGCACGGTGGCCGGGAAGGCATACAGCATGTTCTCGTCCAGGGTGGTGACCGTCACCTCCTGGCCCGGGACCATCCGGATCGGCCGGCGGTCCGTCCCGGGGGCCTTGAGGATCACCTTCTTGCGCTGGATGTCCAGGACACGGGTGAAGTGCGACTCGTAGTAGCCCGTCTCATCCGAGATGAACTCGATCTCCACCTCCTGCTTGGGCTTGATCTTCAGCCCTGCCTTCTTCTTCTTGAAGAGATTGAGGAAGTTCATCGCGCACTTTCTCCTATGCCCTGCGGCCTGGCTCGCGTTGGAGGACGGCCGACGCCGGCGAGACGCAGGCTCGAGTCCACTGGCGTTCGTCCGGAATCCCCCATCTCCTGCGGGCCCGCGGGATGGAGGCAGCACAGACGGCGAGTCGCCGCCAGACCCGAGGTCGCCCGGACCCGCCTCAGGATCAGCACCCGGTCTGCCGGCAGGACTGGACGCCGGGGCCGGCAGCATGTATAGTGTTTCGTGATTTACCTGGCAGTCCGCGCGGACCCTGGAAGGGGCCCGGGCCCGGAACCGGTGGGTAGGTTCAGGAGGAGACGGCTGATGCCGCTTTATAAGGAACAGTATCTCGAGAACCACTTCGATGGCTTCGACTTCTTCGATCCCGAGTGCCGCGACCGGCGGGTTCGGGAGATCAACATGCGCACCAAGCGATGCTTGCCCTGCCCCGGCTTCGAACGCTGCCAGTCCCATCCGGAGTACTGGTTGAAAGGGCAGGAAGGGCGCCAGCAGGAGAACGAGCTCCTCTAGCCTACCGGCAAACACCGGCCAGGTCACCGGCTGCAGACGGCGCCTCGCGGCGCCTTCTGTTTTTTGCTGGAATCCGCTAGAATCGAGCCGTTCAGGGGAGGCCACCGACTCGTGCGCATAGAGAAGCATCATCCCTACAGCCATCACCTGGGGACGACCATGCCCGTGGCTGTCTATGGCCACTGGGGTGTCCCCCTGCTGTTCTTCCCCACCGCCTCGGCGGACTACGAGGAACTGGAGCGCTTCGGGATGATCCAGGCCCTGGCTCCGCACCTCGAAGCCGGTCGGATCAAGATCTACTCGGTGAACAGCATCAACGCCAGTTCCTGGCTGGACCGGGGCGTCGGCCCCGGGGAGAGGGCCTGGCGTCAGGAACTGTACGACCGCTACATCGTCCAGGAACTGGTGCCCTTCATCTACTGGCACTGCCAGGGTCGTCTGCCCCTGGCCACGGCCGGGGCCAGCTTCGGGGCCTACCACGCCGCCAATACGCTGTTCCGCCATCCGACGCTGTTCCGCTGGTGCATCTGCATGAGCGGGATCTACGACATCGGCCCCTTCTGCGAGGGCTACTTCGACGAGCGCTGCTACTTCCACAATCCGGTGGCCTATCTGCCGAACCTGCGCGACCCATTCCTGCTCGGGGAGCTGGACCAGTGCAGCATCAATGTCCTGTGCGGGCAGGGGGCCTGGGAGCGTGTCCACGGGTCCCGGCAACTCCACGAGGTGCTGGAACGGGCCGGGATCCGTCACAACTTCGACCTGTGGGGCCACGACGTCAGCCACGACTGGCCCTGGTGGAAGCGGGAGATGGATCACTACGTCGGGAAGCTCTTCGGATGAGTGGGGTCGAGCGCGAACTGAAACTGCGCCTTCCGGACGAAGCCGCCTGGAGTCGCCTCCAGGCTGAGCTTGGGCCGCCTCAGGCCCGTCTGGAGCAGGTCAACCTGTACCTCGACACACCTGCCCTGGAGGTGG
>CAZQPM010000128.1:0-10480 GCA_964595195.1 uncultured Burkholderiales bacterium
TGGAGATGAAGCGGGACCTCAAGGCCCTGGTGGTCACCCACCGGGGCGGCACCTCGGTGGTCCACGCTCCTCCCGAACCCTCAGGCCACCAGGGGGGCACCTCCGTGGTCCAGGCCCCGACCGGGACCCAGAAGGGGGGGACGGTCGCCGTCCAGCCGCCTCCCCCGATCCCCTCCCCGACACCCACGCCCTCCCCGGCCGGCCCCGCCGCGCGCCGACCTGCCATGTCCTGCTCCGGGGCGGCCGCCGTCCTGCTGATCCTGATCGGACTGTCCGTGGGCCTGGCCCTGCAGGCCAACCCCGACCGCCTCGCCTGGCTTCAGGCCGAAGTGGAGCGCTGGCTTCCCGGGAGGCCTCCGGCCGCCACCGGGGGAGCCGGGCTCTACCTTTCGGGAGCCCCCCTGCCCGTGGCCTTCCGGGCCCTGAGCCGGGAACTGGAGCGCACCCCCGACTCCGGAGCCACCTGGATCTACTGGAACAACACCCTGGCCGGGATGACCGCCGGGCCGGCCCTGAACGTCGGTGCCGTGGTCCCCGAGGACCCGCGCGGCGAGGCCCTGCTGCGCGGACTGGCCCTGGCCCAGAGAGCCATCAATGGCCTGGGTGGGATCCGCGAGAGGCCGATCGTGCTGGTGCTGGAGCGCCCGCCGAGCGACCAGGTGGCCAAAGCCGCCCGCAGGATCGCCGAGGGGCGCTCGGGGCGCCTCCAGATGGAGGGCCGGAACACCTCGGGACAGATGGTGGAAGCTCTCCTGGTCTTCGACCCTGCCCGACCTCCTGCCCGGATCTCCGGGTCTACCGTCCCGACCTTCCTCGTTGGCGAGGCGCTCGACCCGGCGGCCTCGGAAGCGGCGGTCGCCCTGAGGGACCCGGGCCTGGAGGGGGCCGCCCAGGCCCTGGCCATCCTGGCCGGGGAGCGTCCTCTGGCCGTCTTCCAGGCTGAACTGGTCTGTTTGCTGCGGGCCCGGGGCGCTCAGGTCCGCCAGGTCGCCCCTTCCGAGTCCGCCAGCAACCTGGTTCAGAAGAACCCGAACGCCCTGTTTGCGCTTCCGGTCCAGGACACGGAGCGAGCCACGTGGGAAGGCCTGCTGCGCGCCGGCGGGGACGTCGTGCTGGTCGCCCCAGCCGGGCCGGACCTTCCCGAAGTCGGCCCGGCGGGGCCGGGCCGACTGAGCGCGGTGGTGGCGCTATCCCCCTTCCATCCCTGGCGGGACGGGGCCACCGCCAGTCGTCTGGCACCGGTCACCTTCCAGGCCCGCTCTCTGGAACCAGCCGCCTGGCTGGCCTACGACGCGCTCCGCTGGTGGGCCACCGCGGTCCTGGCTGAGGCTGGCGAGTACCGCGGGAGCATTCTGGCTGCGGGACGGGACGGGCGCGTCCGACCCGCTCCCTACCAGCTCTACGACGTCGGATCCGCCGGTTGGCGCTTCCGCAGGGCCCTGGAGGCTACCCCGCCATGATGCTGAAACGTTGGGGATTGAACGTCCTGGCCATCCTGATCGGCCTGGGAGTCGGGATCGCCGTGGTGGACTACGCCTACGCCAGGACCCCCATGCCGCCGGTCGCCGGCTTCTTCCTGACCCTCTTCTTCGCCGCCCTGTTCTACGCCATCTCGCACGTGGCCGCACCGAAACTCTTCCCCGGGCCTTCGGTCTCGGAGTTCTTCGAAGCCGGCACGGCCCGGCGTCCCTGGGCCTGGCTCAAACCTGCCGGCATCGCGCCGCGATCGCCCTTCCCTCTCAATCGCGACCAGATCATCCTGGGCCGCGACGTGCGCTCGGACGTCATGCTCAACAACGATTCGATCTCGCGCCGCCACGCCGAGATCGTACGCATGGCCGAAGGCTGGCTGATCCGGGATCTGGGCAGCCAGAACGGGACCTACGTCAACGGTCAGCGCATCCAGGAGTGCATCCTGCAGGAGGGCGACCTGATCACCATCGGGGACGTCAACCTGAACTTCGAGGGTCCCCGGCAACCCGTCCGGCAAGCCGGTCCCGAGACCGTGGCGGCTCCGGCCTTCCGTCCGGGCCTGGGAGACGGGCCGGAGACCTCAGTCTACCGCCAGGAGAGCCAGACCGAGGTCTGGAGACCCCGCAAGGACTAGGAGCCGCGACCAGCCTGGCGCCCCGCGGGAGGAGCCGGGATCCCGGCGCAGAACCGCCCCACCGTGTCATCCCTGCGCTGCCTGGTCCTCTCGGGTGGGGTTGGAGGGGCCCGACTGGCCGAGGGCCTCTACCGGGCGCTGGAGCCCGCAGGGCTGACCGTGCTGGGGAACACGGCGGACGACTTCGACTGGTTGGGCCTGCGCCTCTGCCCCGATCTGGACACCCTGCTGTACACCCTCTCCGGCCGCCACGACGAGGAACGGGGCTGGGGCCGGGCCGGCGAGACCTGGCGATGCCTGGCGGCCCTGGAGGAACTGGGAGCCCCCTCTTGGTTCCAGGTCGGCGACCAGGATCTGGCCACCCACCTGGTGCGAACCGAGGCCCTGCGCCGGGGAATGCGCCTGACCGAGATCACCGCGCTGCTGGCCGAATCCCTGGGTGTGAACGCCACCCTGCTGCCCATGTGCGACGAACCCGTACGCACCCGAATCCGCACCGCCGGGGGCCTGCTGGATTTCCAGGACTACTTCGTGCGCCGCGGCCAGCGGGACCGGGTCCTGGGCGTCGAGTACCAGGGCCTGGAGGAGGCCCGGGTCACGGCCGAAGCCCTGCAGGCCCTGCAGGAGGCCGACCTGGTGGTCCTGGGGCCCTCCAACCCCTTCGTCAGCCTGGGCCCCATCCTGGCCGTCCCCGGCCTGCGGCCCGCCCTGGAGGCTTCGCGGGCCCGCAAGGTGGCCGTCAGTCCCATCCTCGCAGGCCAGGCCCTGAAGGGACCCGCCGCTGCCATGCTGGACTCGCTGGGACACGAAGTCTCGGCCCTGGGCGTCGCTCGCCTCTATGCCGGACTGGTCCACGAATTCCTCGTGGACACGGTGGACGGAGGTCTGGCTCCGGCCGTCGCGGCCCTGGGCATGGAGGCCCGCGTCCTGCCGACGGTCATGCATGGTTCCGCAGGCCGCCTGCGACTGGCGCAGGCGGTGCTGACTCCGTGAGCCTTTTCGCCGTGGTCCCCCTGAAGAACCTGGACCAGGCCAAGAGTCGTCTGGCCGGATGCGTTGCCGACCGCCCGGCCCTGGCCCTGGCCCTGCTGGGAGTGGTCCTGAAAGCCCTGGAACAGACGGCAGGCATCGACCGCATCCTGGTCACCAGTCCGGATGCCCGGGTCCGAGACCACTGCCCCGGAGCGACCTTCGTGCACCAACGGGGGCGGGGCCTGAACCCAGCACTGGAACATGCCCGCAGGCTGGCCCTGAGCCAGGGAGCCGACGATCTGCTGGTGGTCCTGGCAGACCTGGGCGGGCTGACCCCCCAGGCCCTCCAGGCCATGCTGGGCGCGGGTTCGCCTCCGCCAGCCGTCGTCGCCGCACCCGACCGCCTGGGAACCGGCACGAACGTCCTCCTCCTGCGGCCGGCGAACCTGCTCCCCTTCCGCTTCGGCCGGGGCAGCCTGGACCGACATCGCCGGGATGCCCGGCGGCTGGGCGTCCCACTGGCCCTTTTCGACCACCCGGCCACGAAACGCGACGTGGATCTGCCCGAGCACCTGCAGGAGGTGGTTCCATCTTGAGCCTCCAGTTCACGCCCGTGGAGGGAATCCCTGAAATCCGGCCCGGAGACGACCTGGCAGCCCTCCTGCTTCAAGCCGCGTCCCGCAGCCTCGAGGCCGGCGACCTGCTGGTGGTGACCCACAAGGTCGTCAGCAAGGCCGAGGGGCGACTGGTCGACCTCCAGACCGTCGAACCCTCGGACCTGGCCGTCCGGTTCGCCTCCAGGTGGGGCAAGGATCCCCGCGCTGTCGAGGTGGTCCTGCGGGAGAGCGAGGAGGTCGTGCGCATGACGCGCGGGGTCCTGATCTGCCGGACCCGCCACGGCCTGGTCTGCGCCAACGCGGGCGTCGACCTCTCGAACGTGGCGGGCGGCCAGGTGGCCTGCCTGCTTCCCGAGGACCCCGACGCCTCGGCCCGCGCCCTCTTCGAGAGGATCCGCCGCGACGTGGGCTTTCCCGTGCCCGTGATCCTATGCGATTCCTTCGGCCGGGCCTGGCGGGAGGGAATCGTCAACATCGCCGTGGGGGTGGCCGGGATGGATCCCTTCACGGACTATCGAGGCCAGGCCGACCCCTACGGGTACGATCTGCGCGTCACCCGGATGGCCTCGGCCGACGCCCTGGCCGCCGCCGCCGAACTGGCCATGGGCAAGGTCGACGGGATTCCCGCTGTCGTGGTCCGCGGCTTCCCCTGGAAGCCCGGAGGGCAGGGCGCGGTCTGCCTGGTCCGCAGCCCCGAGAACGATCTCTTCCCCTGAGCCACCCCCCGCAAAGGAGCTCGTCATGCCACGCTACCTGGGATTCTGCGCCATGGGCGAACAATTCGGTCCCCGGGAACTCCTGGAACAGTGCATCCTGGCCGAAGAGGCGGGTTTCGGGGCCATCCTGGCCTCGGACCACTTCCACCCCTGGACTCCGCAACAGGGGCAGAGCCCCTTCGTGTGGGCCTGGTTGGGGGCCCTGGGCCAGGCCGTCTCGCTTCCCTTTGCCACCGGGGTCACCGCTCCGGGGTACCGCTACCACCCTGCCGTGGTGGCCCACGCCGCGGCCACGCTGGAGGCCCTCTACCCCGGGCGCTTCCGCCTGGGCCTGGGGGCCGGCGAGGCGCTCAACGAGCACGTCGTGGGGGGCTACTGGCCCGAACCCCAGGAGCGCGTGGCCCGGCTGCTGGAATCCCTGGAGATCATCACCCGACTCTTCACGGGACTGACCGTCCGCCACGAGGGGCGCTTCTTCAAGGTGGAGAGCGCCCGGCTCTACACCCTGCCCCCCAAGCCTCCGCCCATCTTCCTGGCGACCTCGGGGCCCTACGTCTCGCGCAGGACGGGCGAACTGTGCGACGGCATCCTGACCGTGGGAGCCACCGACGAGAAGATCCGGCTGCTGCTCGACAACTTCGAACAGGGCGCCCGCAAGGCCGGGAAGGATCCCTCGAACCTGGAGAAGATGATCCAGGTCCACGTCTCCTGGGCGCCGACGCACGCAGAGGCCCTGGACAACGCCCTGCGCGAGTGGCCCAACGGAGGGATGAGCTTCCCCAAGGGCGACCTGCGCCAGCCTGAAGATTTCGAGGCCCTGGCCCGGATGGTCCGTCCCGAGCACCTTCAGGGACGGGTCCTGGTCTCCCACCGGGCTGAGGAGCATCTGGCCCTCCTGGGCCGCCTCTTCGACCTGGGGTTCCACGGCGTCTACGTTCACAACTGCGGACGCAACCAGGCCGAGTTCCTGCGCTTCTACCAGCGCGAGGTGCTGCCGGAACTGGACCCGGTGGGGAGCCTCGCGGAGCCCGCCCTGTGAGCCATGCGAGAGGAGCCATCCTCAGCACGACGAAGCCTCCTTGCCGCCAATCCATGGTGCCACTCGCCGTGGTGCCACTCGCCGTGTGGAGGTTCTGACGATGACCAACTTCCGGTGCGCCTTCAAGACCAGGGCCCGGGCGCTCATCCTGGGGCTGGGGCTGAGCCTGACCCTGGCTTCCTGTGGCCCCAAGCCCCCGGAGCGCACCCCAGCACCTCCCGCGGGGGGAGAAACAGCCACCGTGACCCCCCAGGCGACTGCGACCACCGCACCCGACGGCCCGGCGCCTGCGACCGGCAGTCCGACCCCCGCAACCGGTGGTCCGGCGCCTGCGGCCGGCAGTCCGACCCCCGCAACCGGTGGTCCGGCGCCTGCGGCCGGCGGGCCGGTTCCGGGCAGTCCGCTTCCCGGATCCAACCCCACTCAGACCGATCCGCCCGTTCCGCCTGGGGCCCCCATCGTCCGGCAGGCCCGAGAGCACTGGGCCGAGGTCGACCTTTCCAGCCTGCCCAAGAGGGCCCGCAGGATCCTCAATGCCCGCAGCCCGGGCGGATACCTGGAACTGCAGTCCTCCCAGGGCGTGAAGAAGGTGGAGGTCGGCGAGATCCTGAGCCTGGGCCTGGAAGCGGACTTGAGCTTCCTTCTGGGAGGCCCGGTCAAGGTGGACGGTCAGACGATGGAGATCACCTACGTGGTCACCCTGGACGACGAAAAGAGGGAGCACATCGACACCGTCATCCTGGACGAGGCCCGGTCCCGCATCCCCTATACCTGGTCCGAGGAGAAGGGCGTTTGGGTTGCCGGAGCACCCCTGCCCGCGGGGCCTCCCGCGGGCGGCCCTCCCCCGGCAGGGCCTCGATAGGCTCTGACCACGCTGGCTGGCGCCACAGCGCTGCCGGCCCGCTCCGATGACCCGAAGAGCACCGCCAGGACGCCCCTCCTCGCCAGGGTCGGGGGCCGGCTCCTGGCGGTGCCGCGTTCAGCGGGGCACCGACGGCTCGCGGCTCGACGAGGTCACTCCCAGCCGGCGTCAAAGCGCAGCAGGCGCTGGGAAAACTTGTATTCGCCGACCCACAGCCGACCTCCGCCATGGGCCAGGGCCCCTGGCAGCACCAGGCTGCTGCGGGTGGCCATGACCGGCCTGGAGGGCCAGGATTGACCGAGGACCAGGTCCGGAGGCTGGCCACTCAGGGCCGAGGGGACGTCCTTCCAGGACAACACGTTGTGGCCGAAGGTGTTGGCCACGAACAGGCGGTCGCCCGCCAGGAGCACGTCCTGCGGGTCGTAGGCCAGGGGTTCCACCTGGACCTGGGTCTCCAACCTGGACCGCAGCGTCAGGGGCCGAGCCCCTGTCTTGAGGTCGGGCACGGAGAAGAAGTGGACACGGGCGCGATCGTCCAGGTCGTAGCCGCTCTGGGAGACCACCGCCAGGTAGCGGTCCGAGACCGACAGACGGCGAGGGCGGTGGACCTGGAGCGTGGCCAGGGGGGCCTCGAAGAACCCGGGTCGGGCGCTGGCGAAGACCCACACCCTTCCCGCCTTCTCGTCCGCCAGGTAGAGCCGCCCCCTGGAATCCAGGGCCACCCCCTTGGCGTCCTGGAACTCGACCCGGCCCAGGCGCCCTCGATACTCGCGGTCCGGTGGCTGGCCCTCCAGGGGCAACCGGTCCCACAACCAGATCCGGTCCCCTCCCACGGCAATCAACCGCCCCCCCTGCAGGGCGGTATCCCAGGGGCCTTCCGGGAAGCGATAGACCACGTCGGGCCGGGCCGCCGACTGGTCGGGGATACCCCGGTAGACGTGCATCTCCTGGCTGAAGTCCGAGGTGACGAAGAGATGCCGGCCGTCGGTCAACGGATTCGGGTTGACCAGGATGCCCCGCTCCTCCAAGGGATTCGTCCCGGCCTCCCGGGCTCCGACCACGTAGTCCGGCCTCTGGCGGCGCAGGGATTGCAGGTCCCGGAAGCCCAGGATCCGATTCCCATTCATCAGCGAGAGGTACAGCGTCTCACCGACGTAGGCCAGGCCCGTGGTATCTCCGGCCTGGTAGGCCCAGCGGTCCAGCCCGTTGAACAGGTCCGGAACCTGCTCGGGACCCGAGGGGAAGGCGCTCCAACCGTAGAACAGGCCCTTCTCACTCAGGGCGACGAACTGCCCCCGGGGCCCGAAGGCGCCGCGCAGCAGGGCACCCTGACCCGGGCTCGCCTCCTGCATCCACCCGGGGTGCTGCATGACGAAGTTGTAACCGGGCGAACCCGGACGGGGGAGGGACGACCAGAAGAAGGTCGCATGGTCCCGGGCAGGTGGGAACGCGTCGTAACTGGCCACGACCAGGCGCCGGCCGTCAGCGGCCAGGTACCTGGCTCCCCCCAGGCGGTCGACAGCCGAGTAGACCATGTCCGCAGGGCGGTCGCTGGAAGGGAAACGATGCCAGATCAGCAGATCCCCGCGCCCCCGGTTGGCCAGGACCAGCCGCTGACCGTCCGTCCAGACCGAGTAGGGCATCGAGATGCCGGCCCCCTCGCCGCCGAGGCCCCGGAGCTCGTAGTCCGCAGGGGCCCCGTTCCGTTCCGGCATCCGGGTCCAGACCAGCAGCCGGTCGTTCCAGCAGTCGGCCACCACCAATCGGGTCCCATCGGTGGCCACTCCGACCGGCCAGTTCATGCGGTCCAGGCCCGGGCCCGGGCCGTTCCCCCGAAAATCCGGCTGCCCCAGGACCAGGTCCGGGGGCACGTTGCCCCGGGGCGCCCGGTTCCAGACCAGGATGCGGTTGTTCCGGGTGTCGGCCAGGACCAGATTGCGTCCATCACTGGCCAGGTTCCCAGGGAAGAGGAAGGCCAGGGGCCCTCCGCTCTGGTCGAATCCCAGGCTGGAGAGGACGATCGCGGCCTGCTGCCCTGAGGTGAGGCGCCCCTCCGAACGGAAGCCTGCCCGGCGGTACCGTGAGACGAGCTGGCGGCCCCGGGGAGCATCCAAGCGCAGGCCGGCCCGTTCGGTCAGGGCGAAGGCCCCCTGGGAAAGCGCGGTACCGACAGGGGTTCCCGTGGCCTGGAAGGCCAGCAGTCCACCCAGGAGGATCAGCCACATGGTCCGCCAGCGACGCCTCATCGTCAGGCCTGGCCTCCTTCAGAAGTAGGACTGCAGAGGGCCACGCCGGCGGATGTCCAGCGTCGCACAGTGAAAGGCCCCCCCGAAAGGCGCATAGTGACGGAAGGCGCAGGGGAGGGGCTCGAAGCCCCAGCCCTCCAAAGCCCGGAGCATCGAGACCTGGGACTTCTCGACGACCACGCGCTGGGGGTCCAGCGATAGCACGTTCATGCTCAGCCATGCGGAACACATCGAGAGGAACGGGCCCGGCAGGGGGTCGGGCCGGGGTGCGACCAGGATCTCCCAGGACCTGAGCACGCGCGGCAGACGCTCCAGGTCGACCAGGTCCGGGTTGACCATCATCCTGCCGGGAGCCAGGGGCACCATCGTCGTGTCGATGTGCATGGGCCGGTTGCAGCGCGTCTCGACCAGGTGGATCCGATAGCGGTCTCCCAGGTAGCCCCGCAACCAGTCCAGGCCCGCCAGATTCGTGACGTTGCTGCGGATGGCGAAGAGGTCCCTGCCACAGCGGACGAAGTCGGCGGCATCGAAGACCGGTTCGGCCTCGGTCAGGGCATAGTCCGTCGGAGGCCCCTTCCGGGGCACCCGGTAACGGGAGTTGTACAGGGTCCCCCTCAGGCTGGGGCGCGGAGCTGCCGACCAGAGGGCCCCGGCGGCGGAATACTCGCGAAACAGGCGGCGATAGGCCAGACCCTCGAAGTGGCGACAGCGCCAGGACATCGGTGCTTCCAGGATCTCCCGCCCCAGGACCAGGAAGCCGTCCCGGGGACAGGCCGTGGCAAAGCCCCGGGAACTCCACAGCGGCGTCCGGAAGCGGATCCGACCATCCAGGACGTCCGGACGGCGCACCCGGACGCCCTGAGCCTCCAGGAGGCGCACGAAACCGTCGAGCTCCCTCCGGGCTGGCCCGGTCAGGAACCACGGGTAGCGCCAGCCTCCCAGGAAGGGCAGCATCCGCCCCTGGGCCGGCGAGATCGCATCGCGGACCCCGGGCTGGTTGGGAGGCATCACGGCCCCATCCAGACGGCCGACGATCACCTCTTCCAGGGGGTCCCACTCGTTGTGCGAGTTCACCGGACATGCGGTCACGAGGCCCGCGGTTCTTCACCCCGCCACGGGGTCCCTGCCCTGTCTGGAAATGCGGTGCTCCTGGGGCGGACTATCCGCCGCCCAGGCGGTAGCCGACCCCCGGTTCGGTCAGCACGAACCTGGGCCGCACGGGATCCGGCTCGATCTTGCGGCGCAGGTTGCTGACGTTCACCCGCAGGAGATGGGTCTCGTGCCCGTACTCCGGGCCCCAGGCCAGTTGCAGGATCTGCCGGTGCGTGAGCACCCGGCCGGAATGCTGCATCAGCACCCTCAGGAGGTCGAATTCCCGAGGCGTCAGGCTGACCTCCCGACCCTCCCAGGTGACCCGATGGTCGGCCACGTCGACCCTCAACTCGCCGACCTGATACACGGGCTGTCCTTCCGGCCCGCGCGCGGCCCGGCGCAGGCCGGCGCGAACCCGGGCCAGCAGTTCTCCCAGACCGAAGGGCTTGGTCAGGTAATCGTCGGCCCCGGCGTCCAGGGCCTGGATCTTGTCCCGCTCGGCCCCCCGAACCGAAAGCATCAGGACGGGGGCCGGGCACCACTGGCGCAACTGCCGGACCACCTCGAAACCCTCCAGGTCCGGCAGGCCGACGTCCAGGACGACCATGTCCGGACGCTCCTCCCGCGCGCAGGCCAGGGCCTCCGCTCCGCTGGAGGCCTCCAGCACCCGGTAGCCGTGCCCGGCCAGCGAGACCCTCAGGAACTTGCGGATGGCGGCCTCGTCGTCCACCACCAGGATCCGGGGAGCCGTGGTCATGCTTCCTCCTCCCCCGGCAGGCCGACCACCATCGTGGTCCCACCCCCCGGCGTTTCCTCTGCGTCCAGGCGG
>CAZQPM010000129.1:0-10463 GCA_964595195.1 uncultured Burkholderiales bacterium
CGGGGTTGGCCCGGTAACTGGAGGCCTGGAGGGCCCGCTGGCTGATTCCGGCCAGGGCTTGCGGCTGAAGGCCCCAGGTGCCCAGGCCGGGGATCCGGAGGGCCCCGACCAGGTCGGCCAACCAGCGGACCAGGTCCTGGGCCCGGGCCTGCGCCGTTCCGGTCAGCAGCCGCGCCGCTTCGTCGAAGCGCGGAAGGGCCGGACCTTGGGGATCTCGAGCCAGGAGTGCGCTCAGGTTGACCGCCACGGCGTGAGGCAGCAGGGCCGCGCACAGGGCACCGTGGGGGGCCCCCAACGCGCCTCCCAGGGGAGCCGCCAGGCCGTGCACCACCCCCAGGCCCGCGTTGGCCAGGGCCATGCCTCCGAAAAGGCTGGCCAGGGCCATATCCTCGCGAGCCGGAAGGTCCGCCCCCTGGTGGAAGGCGCGCGGCAGCGCCCGGGCAGCGCGGGCCAGACCGTCGCGGCACAGGGCGTCCGTCAGGGGTTGAGCCCGCCGACACACGAAGGGCTCGAGCAACTGCGTCAAGGCATCCAGGCCGGTGGAGGCCGTCAGGTCGGGCGGCAGATCCAGGGTGAGTTCCGGGTCCACCAGGGCCACCCGGGGCAGCATCCAGGGGCTGCGCAGGCTGGCCTTGAGGCCGTGCGCCGGACTGGCCAGCACGGCGTTGCGAGTCACCTCGGAACCGGTGCCTGCCGTGGTGGGAATGGCCAGCAGGGGCAGGGAGGGACGTTCGAGGGACCGTCCCGATCCCACCACCTCCAGGTAGTCCAAGGGGTCACCGGGATGGGTCATCAGGGCCGCGGTCGCCTTGCCCAGGTCCAGGACCGCCCCTCCCCCGCAGGCCACGACCAGGTCACAGGCCTCGGCGCGGGCCCGGGAGACGGCGTTCCGGGCCTCCTCCACCTGGGGTTCGCCGCCGACCGGCAGGGTCACCCACGACACCCCCGACCTCTCCAGACTGCGTTGCAGCGCCTCGACGCGGACGGCTGCTCGAGCCGAGGCCCCCCGCACCAGGAGGGCGCGCCGCCCCAGGCCGCGGGCCAGGCCTCCGGCCTCACCCAGACGACCGCAGCCGAAGACGACCTGCCCGGAGGTGGCGAACTCGAAGGCGAAGGCCATCCTAGACGCCGTCCGGGAAGAGCATCTCGAACTTCACGCTGTGCCGGGGCTCGGCCATCATCGGGGCGACGGCGTCCCTCCAGGCCGCGTAGTGGGCGGTCATCTTGTGCTGCCCGGGGGCCTCGGGGGTCCGGTAGCCCTCGACCAGCAGGAAGTGTCGGGGGTCCTCGGGGTCGCGGCAGACGTCAAAGCGAGAGATTCCCGGTTCCTGCACGCTGTGGTGGGCGTTGACCAGCGTCGCAGCGAGGAATTCCTCCTCCAGACCCGGCCTGACGTGGATATGGACGTGGACACTGAGCATGGGACCCTCCAGGGCGTGGCGCCGTCCGGCCCCATTCCACGCCCCGCCGCCGCCCCCTGCGCCAGGAATCCTCAAGAGGGCCCAGAAGGGCCGGGCTTGGGGAGCCCACCACCCCAGGCCCCCACCATTGAACCACTGCCTGCCGGCGAGGAGGCCAGCCATGAGCACCCGACCGGAATGGTACGCCGCCGGACTGCACTTCGGGTGCACCCGCTGCGGTTCGTGCTGCACCGGCCCTCCGGGCCTGGTGGAGTTCACCCGCGAGGAGGGTCTGGAGATGGCCCGGGCCCTGGGGCTGACCTTCAAGGAATTCCTGTTGCGCCACGCCCGGCGCACCGACCGGGGATGGGCGCTGCAGGAGCACCGCAGCCCCGACGGTCAGGGTCTGGACTGCGCCATGCTGGACCGCGCCAGCGCCCCCGGCCTGGTCCTGTGCCGCGTCCACGAACAACGGCCGCTGCAGTGTCGCACCTGGCCCTTCTGGCCCGATACCCTGCGCAGTCCCCGCACCTGGCAGCAGGCCGGCCGTCGCTGCCCGGGAATCGACCGCGGTCCCCTGGTGCCCCTGGAAGCGATCCGCGCGCAGCGCGACCAGACACCCACCGACTAGGAAGACCGGGTCGGACCAGCTACAGCCAGATCTTCTTGGCCGAGATCGTCCCATCCCAGCCGCGGCCCCCATGGACCTTGAGCCGGGTGCCCTTGCGGACGTGGTCGAAGAAGCCGTTCCAGGTCATGACCTCGTCCCGGAAGGCTCCGCCCTTCAGCCAGACGCGTCGCACGATCCTGGTGTCGGAACGGACGTTCACCCAGTTCTGGCGGCGGTCGGGGTCGTCTTCCCGCAGGGCGACGCCCAGGCGCTGACCGGGTCGGTCCACGTCCGTCACCCGGTATTCTCCCGTGACCATCAGGATCTGGGCCTGGGCGCGACCCGCCAGGGCCGCCAGGACCAACAGGGCCAGAGCCAGCACCATCCACCTCTTGTTCACCTTGTTTGCCTCCGTCTGCAGGGTCGGGCCGGGCAACCCGGCTCCGGGCCCTGCTTCGGTGCCTTCCAAACGGATTCCCCTGCGCCGCAGGATGCCTGAAAATCCTGGTCGAAGGGGCCGTTCAACCCTGAAAACCGGGAGGCGCCGTGCCAGCCTATCCTTGCTCCAAGTGTGGCACCCCCGTGGATACCGCAGGCGACGGCGTCTGCAGGAAATGCCGCGAAGCCAGACCCTTCAAGTGCACCAAGTGCGAACGCAGCATGGATATCTTCGGGATCTACGCCCCCGAGAAGCTCACCTTCCATAAGCCCATCTACTGCCGCAGTTGCGGCCCGACAACCGAACTGGTCGACTGTCGGCAGTGCGGGATCAGCCTGACCCGCTCGAACGCGGTCGAGGTCCAGCTCAGCGCCGAGACGGCCTTCTACCACCCGGAGTGCTACCAGAAGCAGACCCGGATCCACAACACGGTCCGCCCCATCGCCATCGCGGCAGGCTTCCTGATCTGCATGTACTTCGGCTACATGGTCAACAACTCGTGGCCCGTGGCCCTGGCGGCCGGACTGCCCGGCATCGGACTGGGCATCCTGATGGCCCGCCCCTTCGCGCCCCACTGAGCGATCCCGGAACGCCCCCATCCTGGCGAGGGAAGTGGCGACGGAGGATTCCCGATGAAGTACCTGACCGGAGTCGTCCCGCTCCTGGCCGTGCTGGCCGGCCTGCTGATGGCCGCCGGCCCCGGCCCCGCGAAGGCCCGTAACGTCATCCTGCTGATCGGCGACGGGATGGGGCCCGGACTGGTCACGGCCGCCGGGTTGCGGCTCGGCGAAACGACGCAGATGGAACAGATGCCCGTCACGGGCCTGGTGCGCACTTCCACCCCGACCCACTTCCCGGTCGACTCGGCGGCAGGCGGAACGGCCCTGGCCACGGGCCATCCGGTGCCCAACGGCGCGGTCTCGGTCGCGGCGGATGGCTCCCACCTGACCACCCTCCTGGAGAGGGCCCAGGCGGCCGGCCGGGCCACGGGCCTGGTCACCTCGGGAAGCCTGGTCCAATCTCCGATCGCCAGCTTTGCGGCCCACGTCGCCAACCGCGACATGAAGGACGAAATCGGCGCCCAACTGCTGAAGAGCCGGGTCGACCTGATGCTGGGCGGTGGCCGCCGACACTTCCCCCAAGCCAGGGGCTGGAGGACACCCGGCACCCTGGCGGACCTGGGCGTGCTGTCCCAGGGCCGTTCCCTGGTCTTCTTCGAACGCCCCGAGGTCGATGCGCCGATCGCCGCGGGAGCCTGCCCGAACCTGGCGGACCTGACCCAGGCCGCCCTGAGGTTCCTGGCTCCGGCTCGCTGGGGCTTCATGCTGGTGGTGGAGCAGGACCACATCGATCACGCGGGCCACAAGAAGGCCGGAGACCTGGCCATCGAACAGGTCCGGGACCTGGACGGCGCCGTGGGGGTGAGCCGCCGGTTCGCCGACCAGCAACGGGACACCCTGGTCGTGGTCACCGCCGACCACGACACCGGGAACCTGACCCTGCTCCAGGGGGACCCCAGCCAGAAGAGGGTCGAGGTCTCCTTCCCCGTAGGGCACCATACGGGGAACCCCGTGCCGATCTACGCCCAGGGGCCCCGCGCCCTGGACTTCACGGGGTCCTACCCCCAGACCCGGGTTTCCGAGCGGATCGCGCGGGCGGCGGGCCTGGAGTGGTCAGCGCCGGCGCAACCGTGAGGGTCCCGGCCCGGGGCGGCTGATGGCCGCCGGCTCGGGCCGGGCCTCGGGACCGGGCAGGCCACGCAGGCTCAGGCCGGGCGGGCCACCACACCCAGACGATGCAGGCGGGCCACGGCCTCGCGGAAGTGCTCCTCGGTCCCCGGGGACAGTTCCTCCCACTCGTGGGACAGGACCGAGGTCGACGCCCCGCGGCCCCGCCGCACCGTCAGCGGGAACGAGAAGTGACGGTGCAGGCGGCGGAAGACCTCGCGATCCGGGCAGTCCAGGACGACTCCTTCGGCCACACCGAAGGACAGGGTCCCCACGGGGAACTCGGCCTGTTGCCGGCCGTCGCGCGTCGGGAGGAGCGGGTAGACCAGCATGTTCATGTCGGCCGGTTCCCCTGCTTGAGCAGGTACTCCACGTAGGAGTACATCGAGCGGTCGAAATCGTACAGATCCTCGCGCGTCCACAGGGGCTCGTGGGAATCGTTCTCGGACAGGAAGGCCTCCACCGCCTGGGCGAAGTAGTGGACCGGGGACTCGGCAGCCAGGCCATCCGGGAAGCTGTGCCCCGGCATGCCCCGGCGACAGGCTTCAAAACTGGCCTTCACGGCGGCCGACTGCACGCTGGCGAAGTCCTCGCCACCCAGGGCGTGATCCCAGGCCACGGCGAAGTAGAACAGGGCTGGCTGGAAGCCCCAGGGCACCTGCAGCAGGACCTCCTCCTCGACCAGACAGGTGCGCGACTCGGGAAGGTAGGCACCGCCGCTGGCCCGCCCGCTGCCCAGGGCGTTGCGGACCGCCGGATGAGCGCGAACCCCACTGCCCTTGGGCAACAGGCAGACCCTCACCTTGTGCTGGGCGCACAGGCGCAGGACTCCCGTCCCGAAACGGCCCAGGACGCGCTGCAGGCGGGGCCAGGCCGCCGACTGCGAGTCACCTTGCAGGATGGCCGCCAGGACCGCCTCCAACTCCGCCGGCAGCGGCTCGACCTCGGCATCCGGGGCGACCCGGTCATCCGACTCGAAGTCCACCGTGGATTCGTGCAGGAGGAACCCCTCGGACAGATCCAGCAGCGAGCCTCCGGACCGGGCAGGGGGCCCGGCTGCCGGGGGCTGGGAAGCCGGGGCGTCAGCGACCTCCCCGCGCGTCCCGGTGCGGACCTCGGGTCGGCTGAACTCCAGGACTTCTCGGGAGCCGGGCCGGGTCTCGGGGGCCGGGGGCCGCTCCGCGACGGCTGCCGGCGCTTCGGATCGGGGCGGAACCGGAGGTTCCAGGGGGGGCGGAAGCTCCAGGCGGTCCCCCGCCGGGGCTGGAGGCTCCTCGGGGGCCGGAGGTTCCTCGGGAGGGAGAGGTTCCCCGAAGTCCGGCAGGGGGCCCTCCCGGTCCCGACGGCCGCCTCCACCCTCCTCGTCCTCCTCCTCGTCCTCCTCCTCGCCCTCGACCGTCTCCTCCCACAGCCGCTTGAACAGGGAGGCACTGCCGCTCTTTCCGAAGAGATCGGGGTCCATCGAACCCAACAGGTCGTCGCCCATCTGGTTGAGGTCCGAGGAGATCTCCGTGGAATCCACCGAGCCCCGCCGGCTCTTCTCCTTGCCCTCCTTGAGGGCCTGGGTCCGCACGGCGTCGCTGGAGCGCTGGGTGTTCTCCGTCAGACGCTGGTTCTGGGCACTGAGGGTGAAGAGCGGATCGAGCAATCCCAGGCGCACTCCCTGCAACAGGCTCCGGCCGCCAGGCCGGCCGACGGGGATCCTTCTCCATCCGAACCGGAAATCTTGTCGAACGCTGGGGGTCCCGGAAGATCCCCGGAGACCTGCGGGCCCTCCCCTCCCCCATTTCGCGACTCTTCGCGAAGTCTCGGCAGGCCCTGCCCGACTCTTCGCGAAGAGTCGCACCTCAGCGCCCTGAACGACGCGGCCGCCGACCAGCTTCCCGAAGAGGCCTCGGGTCGTTTCGCGGGTTCTCGTCATGGTGCTGGGACACAAACCATGCAGACAAGGAGCAGCTCTCTCCAGGAGGAGCGTTCGACATCGTCGGACGTGGTGAGGTGGCTGAGGCACACAGCGGGTCTCGGAAGGTACGTTGGGGCAAGGCGGACTGTTCCCGGGAACTTGTAACCCGAGTCTGCGGGAGAGCCAGCTTCTCCCGAAACATCTCGACGCACAAGGAAACAAGAGCATGCCAGGAACACAGAAAGAATTTGCCGATCGCATCGCCGCAGAACTGGGGCTTTCGGGCCGGACCGGACGCCGCTTCGTGCGCCGCTTCGTACAGTTGGTCGCCGAAGAGATCATCGAGTCGGGCCGCGTCGAACTGCGCGGCCTGGGCACCTTCGCCACGGTTCCGCGCCCCCCCCAGACCATCCGTCACCCCAAGACCGGCGAGTCCATCGACGTCCCGGCCTACCGCACCGTGCGGTTCCGCGCCTCCAAGCGCATCCGCGAAGCCCTGCTCAAGGCGGGCGTGCGCAAGCGCCGCAAGACCGGCACCCCACGGCGCAAGACCACCACGGCCTGAGGTCCGCAGGACCAGGGACCAGGAAGGGTGGGGACCTGAAGGGTTGCCCGCCCTTTTTTTCTTGCGGGGCCCGGCAGAGGTCCTCGGGGCCGCCGACACCTCGGAGCCCATGATTCCAGTCAGCCAAGGAGTAGGCCTATGAAGAGGGCCGACACGGCCTGGCCCCAATTGAACGCCCGGGAGCAGCGGGCGATCGAGGAGGACTACCCGGGCACCCACGAATCGCACCTACGAATGGATGAACGGTGGGAACTGGTACGGAGGGAACTACTACTTCCCCCCCTACTGGCGGCGCTGAGACCGAGGGCCCCTTCCACTTCCGAGGCCGTCCTAGTTCACCCAGATCGTCTCCCGGCCCAGCAGGGCCTCCACCTCGCTGACCAGGCGGGGGCCGTCCTCCACGCCGAAGGCCTCGGGCAGGTGCATGATCGTGGTGCCCTGGGGGCTCTCCAGGTGCAGGTAGACCTCCCGGGCCCCGCGATGCCGCAGCAGGATGTCCCGCAAGCGCGACAGGGAATCGCCCTGGAAGACCTGCACGCGGATGTTCAACCCGCGGTAGCGACCCTTGGGGCTCGAGCCGCCGCGGTGGCCTGAGACGTTGGCCGCCAGCTTCTCGACCGAGAGCAGCTCCTCTGCGGTCAGCTTGAACTCCTCGGCCGGGGCTTCCTCGTCCTCCTCCTCGTCGTCGCGGACCTGGCGAGCCTGGCGCACCTCCGTGACACCCCTGGCCACCACGATGGCCCCGTCGACGCACAGCGAGGAATACTTCTCGAAGGCCTGGGACCGCACGGTGACCTCGGTGCTGCCCGAGAAGTCCTCCACCTGCAGGAAGGCCATCTGCGTCTTGAAGCGGGTCAGGATCTTGCGCACCGAGGTCACCAGCCCGGCGATGGTCGCGCTGGAGCCCACCGGTACGGAACCCAGATCCGCGATCCGATGGGTGGAGTAGCGCTGGAGGAGCTCCCGATACTCCGAGAGCGGAGAGTCGGAAAGGTAGATCCCCAGCATCTCCTTTTCCATATCCAGCAGGACGCGCTTGTCGAACTCGGACTCTCGGATCCGGCAGACGTCGGCGAAGGTGGTCTGCCCCATGTCGCCATCGTCGAACAGGCCGAACTGCCCGCTCTGGACCTGCTTCTGCACCCGTTGCCCATGCTCCAGGCAGCAATCCAGGTTGGCCAGCAGCGTGGCCCGGGTCTGGCCGAAATCATCCATGGCCCCGGCCTTGATCAGGCCCTCCAGGACCTTCTTGTTCACCTGACGCAGGTCCACCCGGGCGCACAGATCCGCCAGGTCCTGGAACCTCCCCTCCTTCTCGCGGGCGGCCACCAACTGGTCCACGGCGCCCCGGCCCACGTTGCGAACCGCCGCCATGCCCCACCGGATGCCCGCCGGAACCACCGTGAACTCGGGCCCCGACTCATTGACGTCGGGGCGCAGCACCTGGAGCCCCGACTGGTTGCACTCGGCGATGAAGAAGGAGACCTTCTCGATGTTGCTCATGACGCTGGTCAGCAGGGCCGCCATGTACTCCGGGCGATAGTGCGTCTTGAGCCAGGCCGTCTGGTAGGTGACCACCGCGTAGGCGGCCGAGTGCGATTTGTTGAAGCCATAGGCCGCGAAGTTCTCCATGGTGACGAAGATGTCGGCCGCCACCTTGGCGTCGACGCCCCGCTCGACCGCACCGTCCACGAAGATCTTGCGGTGCTTCTCCATGACGTCCATCTTCTTCTTGCCCATGGCCTTGCGCAGCCCGTCGGCCATCGCCATGGTGTAGCCCGCCAGGACGTTGGCGGTGAGCATGACCTGCTCCTGGTAGATGAAGAACCCGTAGGTGTCCTTCAGGATGGGCTCCAGCTTGGGATGGGGGTAGACGATCTCGCCCCCCTTGCCGTGCCGCTTGCGGATGAACTCATCGACGACCCCCCCCTTCAGGGGGCCGGGACGATAGAGGGCCAGGAAGGCCACCACGTCGCTGAAACGGTCGGGCTTGAGCTGCCTGAGGTAGCGCTTCATGCCGTCGGACTCCAACTGGAAGACGCCGTTGGTATCGGCGTTCGACAGGAGCTCGTAGGTGTCGGCATCGTCGAAGGCCAGCTTGGACAGGTCCAACTTCTCGCCGCGCGAGCGCTCGATGTTGCGCAGGCAATCGTTGATCACGGTCAGGTTGCGCAGGCCCAGGAAGTCCATCTTGACCAGGCCCACGGTGGCCGAGTCGTTCATGTCGAACTGGCTGACCACCTCATCGCCGTTCATCCGCTGCAGGGGCACCAGCTCGGCCAGGGGACGGCTGCCGATCACCACGCCGGCCGCGTGGATCCCGGCGTTGCGGGCCAGCCCCTCGCAGCGCCGGGCCAGGTCGACCAGCTTGCGGCAGGTGGGGTCGCCGTCATAGAGGCCTCGGAACTCGGGCGACTCCAGGGCGCTCTCCAGGGTGACCTTCAGGTCGGCGGGCACCGCCTTGGCGATGCGGTCCACCTCGGGCAGGGGCACGCCCAGCACCCGGCCGACATCCCGCAGGGCAGCCCGGGCCTTCATCCGGTTGAAGGTGACGATCTGGGCCACCCGGTCGTTGCCGTACTTCTCGCGGCAGTACTGGATGACCTCACCCCGCCGCTCGACGCAGAAGTCGGTATCGATATCGGGAAGCTCGGTGCGCTCGGGGTTCAGGAAGCGCTCGAAGAGCAGTTGGTGGGGCAACGGGTCGAGTTGGGTGATCCCGATCAGGTAGGCGACCAGACTGCCTGCCGCCGAACCGCGCCCGGGCCCCACGGGGATCCCCTGACTGCGTGAGTAGCGGATGAAGTCCCAGACCAGGAGGAAGTAGTCGGCGAAGCCCTTGCCGATGATCACGTCCAACTCGGTTTCCAGCCGGTCCAGGTACTCCTGACCGGGGTTGCTGGTCCCGAAACGCTCGACGAACCCCTTCTGGCAGAGGTCCTTGAGGAAGTCCTCGGCCGTGCCGCCCCCCGGGACCGGGAACTCGGGTAGGTACACGCTCTCCAGGTCCATCTCCAGGCGACAGCGGTCGGCCACCTCCAGGGTGTTGTGGACCGCCTCGGGCACCCAGTTGAAGGTCTGCAGCATCTCCGCGGGCGACTTGAGGTAGAACTCGGGAGCGAAGAACTTCATCCTCCCAGTATCGTCGAGGGTCTTGCCGGTCTGGATGCAGACCAGGATGTCCTGCAGGGAGGCGTCCTCCCGCGTCAGGTAGTGGGCGTCGTTGGTGGCCACCGTCAAGAGGCCGAAGTCCTTGGCCAGACGGACCAGGTCGCGGTTCGTCTTGCGCTGTTCGGGCAGGCCGTGGTCCATGAGTTCCACGAAGAGGTCCTCGCCGAAGACGTCCTTCAGGAAGCCCAGACGCTCGCTGGCCAGTTGGTAGTCGTCCTGCAGGAGGGCGTCGTTGACCTCGCCGCGCAGGCAGCCCGACAGGGCCACCAGGCCCTTGCTGTGCCGGGCCAGCAGTTCATGATCGGTGCGCGGCTTGTAGTAGTAGCCCTCCAGTTGGGCGGCGCTGACCAGTTGGGTCAGGTTGCGGTAGCCCTCGCGGTCCTTGGCCAGGACCGTCAGGTGATAGGGCCGGTCGTCCTTGCGTGGTTCACGGTCGTGGCGGCTGCGCTGGGCCACGTAGATCTCGCAACCGATCAGGGGCTTGATCCCCGCCCCCTGACAGGCCTTGTAGAAGGCCACCGCCCCCGACATCACGCCGTGGTCGGTCATGGCCAGGGCGGGCATGCCCAGATCCCTGGCCTGCCGGACCATGTCGGGGATCCGGTTGCAGCCATCCAGGAGGCTGTACTCGGTGTGGCAATGAAGATG
>CAZQPM010000130.1:0-10401 GCA_964595195.1 uncultured Burkholderiales bacterium
GAGGCACCCCCCGCTACCGCAGCCACGCGATGCTCGTCGAACCCGGCAGGCCCCCCAACATGGCGTGCCGGACCGACTTGAAGAAGGGCTTCTTGGTGGTGACCGCCGGGAAGCCGCTGGCCAGATCGAAGCGCATCTGGTGGCCGAAGACGCTGAGGGTGCCTGTGCCCGTGCGGTCGCCCCGCGGCACTCCGTCCCAGCGGACCCTCCTGACCAGATCCAGGTACTGTTCCATGACCCGATCCGTTCGGCGCGGGTGCCGGGACGGCCTCCCCAGGGGCGCTGCGCTGCTAGAGCACCCGGCCCGCCCATAGCAGCAGGGCCAGACCCAGCAGGACCCGATACCAGGCGAACGGAGCCAGACTGCCACCCTCCAGGTGCCGGCGCAGCAGCCCCAGCCCCCAGGTTCCGCTGAGGGCCGCCGCGGCCACGCCGGCCAGCAGCGGCCCGGCCAGGTCGGGAGAGGGCAACTCGAAGCCACGCAGGGCCTTGACCAGGGTGGCTCCTCCCAGGACCGGAAAGGCGAACATGAAGGACAATCGGGCCGCGTCGGGTCGCGATACGCCCAGGGCCCGGGCGGCCGTCAGCGTCGCCCCTGAACGGGAGACCCCGGGGACCAGGGCCAGGGCCTGAGCCAGTCCCATCAGCAGCGCCTCGCGCAGGCCGAACCGCGCCAGCTCGAGGCTGCGCCCCGCGCGCGCATCCACCATGGCCATCAGCAGCCCGAAGGCGACCAGGGCCCCGGCCAGCACGGGGATACCATGGAAGAGCTCCTCGGCCCGGCGTTCCAGGGCGAATCCGGCCAGGGCCGCGGGGAGGGCCCCGGCCATGGCCAGCAGGGCCAAGCGCTGCTGGGGATCCTCTCCACCCAGGCGACCGCGGCCCAGGCCAGCCAGGGCCCTTCCGAAGGCGGCCGCCTCGCCGGGCATGGCCGAAACCAGCGCGACCAGCGTCCCCCCGTGCAGCGCCACATCAAAGGATTTGCCGAAGTACTGCCCGCCACCCAGGGCCGGCAGCAGGACCAGGTGGGCTGACGAGGAGACGGGCAGGAACTCGGTCAGGCCTTGCACCAGGCCCAGGAGCACCGCCTGGAACCACAGGGGGAGATCGCTCATCGTCCGGCGTTCCACGGGGGCCGGCTCCTTCCCTGTCCGATCCGGACGCGCGGGAGCCGGGGACTCAAGGCAACCCGCGGTTCAGAGGCTTCGAACGAAACCACCCGGGGGATCCAGGGCAGTGGACGGCTCAGACTCCTGGTCCTATTGGTAACAACGGGGAAACAAGAGTGCCTTTGACAAGAGGGTAGGCCGCGACTATCCTGAGTCGAACCTGGAGGGAGCCCGGTTCCGGTCGCAGAAGCATCCCAGGCGATGCGTGCTGGACCGCGGACCGAGTCGGGCTTCCTTCACGATGGAGGACACAAGTTGTCGGCCGAACCAGCCACTACCCCGACCGCCCTGCACCGACCGCCTTCTCCGCTCTATCGCGAGTTGCAGCGCAAGTCCAGGATCCACCAGGGTGTGGGCGGGATCATGGAGATCGACTACGGAACGGGGCTCTTCGGAATCGAGTTTCCCGCTGGCGGAGACCAGGGATTGGAGACCGAGCTGGTCAAGACGAACCGCCGCTTTCCCCTGGCCGGTGTCGAGAAGTTCCAGCTCTCCGAGATCAGCCCCGCCGAAACGGGACGCAAGGTCTTCTACTTCGACGCTTCCGGCAGCTTTGCCCGGGGCTCGGGGGACCTCACCTTCATGCAGACGGTCTCCGGGCGCAAGCGCATCAACACGGTGAAGATCCGCCTCGAGGTCGAGTAGGCCCGCAGACCCGGGCCACCACCCGGGCCACCAGCCGTAAGACCGGACCCCCACGGCTCCCCACCGCTGGTTCCTGACCTTCACGAAGAGGCCTCGCGGCCGGCAGCAAGAAGTCCAGGGTGCCTCGGACCCGGGCCGGGAGCACGACCAGGGAGGCCTGCAGGGTGGCGGCCAGCAAGAGCTATGAGGAGATCAACGAGAGGATCCGGTCTGGCCGGGCCGTCGTGGTCACCGCCGAGGAGATCCTGGACGTCGTCGAGGACGTCGGTGCGACCCGGGCCGCCCGGGAGGTCGACGTGGTCACCACCGGGACCTTCGGGATCATGTGCTCGTCCGGCGCCTTCCTGAACTTCGGCCACACCCGGCCCCGGATGAAGATGAACCAGGTGTGGCTGAACGGAGTCCCCGCCTATGGAGGCATCGCCGCCGTCGATGCCTACCTGGGGGCCACCGAGGTCCGTCAGGGGGACCCCCTGAACACCCGGCACCCGGGGAGCTTCCCCTACGGTGGCGGCCACGTCCTGGAGGATCTGGTGGCCGGCCGGCCCGTCCAGATGCGGGCCACGGGTTACGGCACCGACTGCTACCCCCGTCGCAGCCTGGAGAAGACGCTGACCCTCGGCGAGCTGCGGGATGCCACCATGTTCAACCCGCGCAACGGCTACCAGAACTACAACGTGGGGACGAACCTGTCCAGGAAGACCGTCTACACCTACATGGGCATCCTGCGCCCCGACATGGGCAACCTCTTCTACTCGGGCGCGGGCCAGTTGTCCCCACTGATGAACGACCCGAACCTGTCGGTGACCGGTCTGGGCACCCGGATCTTCCTGGGAGGAGGCATGGGATACGTGGCCTTCCCGGGCACCCAGCACAGCCCGCAGGAACCCCGGAACGACAAGGGGATTCCTACCGGCGGAGCGGCCACCCTGGCACTGGTCGGCGACATGAAGACCATGGACGCCCGTTGGGTGCGCGGGGTCAGCCTGGCAGGGTACGGGGTCAGCCTGATGGTGGGCCTGGGGATCCCCATCCCCATCCTGGACGAGGGGATCCTGGCGGCCACCACCATTCGGGATCGGGACATCCAGGCCCCGCTGGTGGACTACGGACTGGCCTACCCCGAAGGAGAACCCGGGATCCTGGGCTACGTGGACTACCAGGAGTTGCGCAGTGGGGCCATCGAGTTCCGGGGTCGCCGGATCCCTGCCTCTCCCCTGTCCTCCTACAGCGGCGCCCGGGAAATCGCCAACCTGCTGAAGGCCCGGATCCAGCAGGGCACCTTCGAGTTGACGCGTCCCGCGGCCCCCCTGCCCGGAGCGCGGGACTGGAGGGGCTGAGATGAAGACCGGCCGGCTGATCCTCCACTACCCCTCGGACGTCGTCAACGAGCCCATCCTCTACCGCCTGGTCAAGGACTACGACCTGGTGCCCAACATCATCAAGGCCAGCGTAAACCCCGACCAGGAGGGTTTCATCGCCCTGGAACTGCAAGGCGAGGAAGCGCTCTACGAAGCCGCCCTGGACTATCTCCGCAGCCGGAGGATCACCATCTCGCCCTTCTCGGAGGGCGTCTGGTGGGATCCGGCCCGATGCACCCACTGCGGCGCCTGCACGGGAGTCTGCAAGACCGGGGCCCTGACCCTGAACCGCCCCGAGATGACGGTCCTCTTCCAGAGCGAGAAGTGCGTGGCCTGCACCATGTGCATCACGGCCTGTCCCGTGGGGGCCGTCCGCCTGGACTTCTAGGGGCGCGGTGCCCCGGACCCGAGCCATGGCCTTCGAACAAGACGCCGAGAGATTCTACCGGTCCAGCTACCGGGGTGAGCTGGTGACCTGGCACCTGGCCGTGCGCGAGACGGACCTGGCCCTGTGCCTGTTGCCCGGAGTGTGGAACGGGACCCTGGAGCGGCAGGTCCGAGCCCTGGTGACCGGGTTGCGTCGGGACCTGGAGCGCTACCTCCGGACCTGCCCGGAGTATGCCCGGACCCACTCGCCGTTCCACCCTCCCCTTCCGGCCCCCCGAATCGCCCTGCAGATGGCCGAGGCCGCGGCCCGGGCCGGAGTGGGTCCCATGGCTTCCGTGGCAGGAGCCTTCGCCAGGGCGGTCGGGCTCTTCCTCCGGACCCGGTCGACCGAGGTCCTGGTGGAGAACGGAGGAGACCTCTGGCTGGCCGGAACCCGGCCCCGCAGGGTCGGCCTCTTCGCGGGAGACTCCCCCTTCTCGGGCCGTCTGGCCCTGAGGATCCTCCCCGCGCAGATGCCCCTGGGCGTCTGCACCAGCTCGGGCACCGTGGGGCCCTCCTTCAGTTACGGAAGGGCCGACGCGGTCACCGTCCTGGCACCGGACGTCCTGCTGGCCGACGCCGTCGCCACCGCTGCGGGAAACCTGGTGCAAGGGCCCGCAGACCTGGAGCGCGCGGTGGAGTTCGCCATGGGCACGGAAGGTGTGACCGGAGCCGTGGCCATCCAGGGATCCACCCTGGCCGCGCAGGGCGCCGTCGAACTGGTCGAGCTGGGGTAGTCCGGACTGCCAGGCGCTCAGGGCCCGGCGGTGGTCTGCCTGAGGTTGCGCGCGGCGTACCGACCCAACCCTTCGGCGATGGCCTCGGCCAGGCACTGCCGATACTCAGGGCTGCCCAACAGTTGACCCTCCTCCTGGTTGCTGATGAAGGCCGTCTCGACCAGCACCGCCGGCATCTTGGAGTGGGCCAGGACGTAGAAGCGATCCTTCTGGATGCCCCGATCCGGGCGACCGGACGCGCCGGCCACGGCCGGGTGCAGTTCCTGGGCCAGGACGTGGTCGCTCCCCTTGTAGACATGCACCGAGGTCCCTCCCACCGAAGGGTTGGCCGAGGCGTTGCAGTGCACGCTGATCAACACATCGGCCGTCAGGTCGTTGGCAATCCGGACCCTCGCCCCCAGCTCCTCTCGAGCGCTGGAACCGGCCCAGGAGACATCCCGGTCGTCGTCCCGGGTCATGACCACGTTCCAGCCGCGCGACCTGAGCAACCGGGCCAGGCGCAGACACAGGTCCAGGGTGACCTCCTTCTCGGTGAGTCCCAGTCTCGGGTTCACGGCGCCCGGATCCGATCCCCCGTGGCCCGGATCCAGGCAGACGACGCCGCCGGAGGCCGGGAAGGAGGTCGTTCCATATCCCTTCAACATGGCCATCGACGGCTCGATGGTCTGGTGACGGATCTCCAGGACCAGACTGTGGGGGGTCTCGCCCAGGGCCAGGCGGGCCTCGGCCGCCTGCTCGAGGTCCACCACGACCCTGGTCACCGGCTGGGGCTCGGCCTCGAACTGGGAGATCCGGACGCCGCGAAGGTAGTCCCCGCCGACCCGGACATCCTGCTTGGGCCCCACCAGGACGGTCTGGGGAACATCCAGGAAGAACCGGTTGTCGGGCGGCAAGAGGCGGGTCCACTCATACTGGACCGGACCGCTGAACTGCAGGACGATCCTCTGGCCCGAGGCCATCGGCTCGACGCGCATCTGGGTCACCTTCTGCCTGGGGAAGTCGCGGGCCGGGGCCGCGACTTCCTGAAGGGCCAGTTCGAAGGCGATCTCCCGACTGGGCGCGCTCGGGGGGGCCACGATGCTCATGCCGGGCAGGGCCGGGATGACCACCCGGGTGACCGCGGAACCCAGCTTGAACTGACCCAGACGGATCACCCCCAACTCGGGGTGGGTGACCTCCTGGGCAGGGGTATCCAGGACCCCGCCGGCCAGGTCGACCACGTAGCGATCAGGTTGCCGGAGACGGAAGGTCTTGAAGGTCAGGGGCGCACTGCTGCGGATGACCAGCCTGGGCTTGCGTCCATCCCCCTCCAGACGGACCGACCGGATCAGGGGCTCCAACCAACCCCGGGTTCCATCCGCCGCGAGGGTGCAGCGCGCCTCCAGCAGGTCCTCCAGGGCCGAGATCGGCACGTGGGGCACGCCGTCGACCACCTGCCCGGGAACCTCCAGCTCCCGCCCCCCCAGAGCCTCAGGCAACTTCTCCTGGCCCAACGCCAGTTCGTAGCTGTTCTCGCCGCGGCGCACGACCAGGCGTTGTGAGGACTGCCACTGCAGCTCGGCCCCGAAGTGGGATGCCAGACGAGGCAGGGCGGGGTCGGTGGCCGGCACCAGCAGTTCATCCTCCACGCCGGTGGAACGGGCCTTCAAGGGCACGGTCGAAGCGCCCACCTGCAGACTGAGCGGCCGGGCGGGACCGATCACGATCCGTCGGGGCGGGGCCGGTGACTCCGTGGTCTCCCGAGCGGCCCCGGGCGCAGCCCAGAGCAGCCCCCCCAGAAGCCCCAGGACGCACGCCCTCCAGATGGTCCTCATCGGTTCCTCCTTCATCTTGCCCGCCTCGACCCACCCGTCCGGGTTCAGACCCACCCGGAACCGAGGCGGTTCCGGACCCACCGACCGGGTCAGACACCCGGCACGGGCCCTCAGTTCCCAGCCATCAGAGCCGCCAGGGGGACCAGTTCCAGGCCCGCCTGCCGCAGTCGCGGCAGACCCTGCCGCAGCGCCTCCAAGGTCGCCGGCCGGGGGTGCCCCAGGGCCACCGCACTCCCCCTCTGCAGGGCCAGGGAGGCCAGGCGGTCCAGTTGTTCCAGGATCTGCTCCTCGTCATCCTGGTTGTCCAGGAACACATCCCGACTGCGCACGGGCAACCCTTGCCGGGTGGCCTCGTCGGCCAGGAGCGTCGCCGCCGAGGTGCGGCTGTCCAGGACGAAGAGTCCCCTGGTCGCCGCCTCCCGGAGGGCCGCCCGCACCAGGCGTGGCCGGGTGGTGGCCAGGGAACCCTCGTGGTTGTTGAAGCCTGCGATGCCCGGAACCGACTCGAAGGCGGCCCGGGCCCGGCGGGCCAGTTCCGCGTCCTCCAGGTCCGACAGGATGGCTCCCGGGCCAGGGTCCGCCCCCCCGCAGGCCTGCATGGGCAGGTGCAACAGCACACACAACCCCCGAGCCGAGGCCTCGCGGGCGATGTCCTGGGAACCCGGCACATGGGGCAGAACCGCCAGGGTCAACCCGGAATCCAGACCCATGAACTGCCGCTCGAGTTCCGGATCCTGACCACAATCGTCGATCACCACGGCGAACCGCCCCCTGGGCTCGGGGCCCTGCCGGGCTCCGGATTCCGTTCCGCCGGCCCCCGCAGCGCCGGCCACGGCCCCGGGCGACGACGCGACCTCGGGGAGGCGCGGTCGGGACGGCTCGGCATCGGGTCCGGGCCCGGAGGACGTGGACCCCTCGGACGGCAACCCGGGGAGAATCGTTCCGTGCAGATCGAGCCGGGCCTCAGGTTGGGAGGGTTCGGAGGGTTGGAATGGGTGGGTGGGAACCAAATCCGGGAGCGGCCCGACCGGTTCGACCTGAGGCGCGCCCGCGTCCGGATGGCCCCCGTCGGTCACCGGGCCGAGCCCCGAGAAGGCCCCCTGGCGCAGGGCCCCCGCCCACCCCAGGTAGAACGCCAGACCTGCCGCCAGGAACATCATGGCCAAGGCAGACAGGATCCGACCGTCACCGGCCGGGCCCCGGCGGCGGCCCCGAGTCCGGGGAGGCGAGCGGCGAGAGCCAGGTGTCGACATGATTCAGGCTTGAGGGAGATTCTCTCCACCTTGAGGAAGATCCTTCGTCGGCCAGGCGCTGGCCTGGTCCTCCGGCGACCGCCGGGGTCTATATCAGGAGGCTTCCGAACCCGGGGCCCAGCGACCGTGCCTGGAGGGGCAGCATCCTCCGGTTCCGAACCAGGACTTTGCGAAGCCGACCTGGAAGGTCCCCAGACGAAACAGGAGACGCCTCCTGGTCGACCTTCGAACCCTGCGGGGAGACCGATCGGCATGGACAACACCCAAGAATCCCTGGAAGTCACCAGCGACGATGCAGGCAGCGGGATCCACCGGGTCAGGGTCCGGGGCAACCTGGAACTGGCCACTTCCGAGACCCTGCGCAACCACCTGGCCGAGGTCATGCGGGCCGGGCACCTGCACCTGATGCTGGACCTGAACGGCGTCGGCTATCTGGACTCCAGCGGTCTGGCCGTGCTGTTGGGGACCCTGCGCCGGGTCCGTGAACAGCAGGGCTCGCTGCGGTTGGTCTGCAATGTGCGCCCGGTGCTTCGGGTCCTGAGCCTGACCGGACTGGACCGGCTCCTGACCATCCACCCGACGGAAGAGGCCGCCATGAAGGATCATCCCTCCGCCTAGCAGCGAACTGGGAGGTCCTCGGAGCCTGGTCCCGCCCGGGATCGGGCTCCGTTTGCTTGACCTGCCTGCCGGGCTACAGTTCCGAGAGCAGCTTCACCATCGGCATGAAGGAAGCCATGGTGATGAACCCGACGACCACGCCCATCCCGATCAGGATCAGAGGTTCCAGGCTGGTGGCCAGGGTGTCCAGGGCCAGGTCGACCTCCTCCTCGTACATCACCGAGACCCGGCGCATCATGATCTCCATGCTTCCGGCTTCCTCGCCGGCCCGAATCATCTGCAGCACCAGCTCGGGGAAGGCACCGGAGGCCTGGAAGGACTCATAGACGCCTCCCCCGGCCACCATGGCCTTGCGAGCCTGTCCCATGCGCCGGACCATGACCTCGTTGCCGGCCACCTTCTCGACCACCGACAGCGCGGGACCGAAGGACACCCCGGAATCCAGCAGCGTCGACAGGGTGAACAGGACCCGGGCCACCGTGGATTTCTCCAGAAGACCGCCGAGGATGGGGATCCGCAGGACCGACCCGTGGATCAGCAGTCGGAAGTCCTGCGACCGGTAGAGGTTCTTGTAGATCACGAAACCGGCGACCCCCAGGGCCACCGTCATCAGGGCCCCGGGCCCCACGATCCAGGGGTTGCGCACGGCCGTGGCAAAGGCCAGCACCATCCGGGTCGCCAGGGGCAGTTGCACGTTCAGGGAATGGAAGACGGGCTGCATCAGCGGCAGCACGTAGAAGACGAAGACCGACAGGGTGGCCATGGCCGTCCCGCCCAGGACGGCCGGATAGGTGAAGCTGGCCACCAGCTTCTTGCGCAGGCGCACGCTCTTCTCTTCCAGGTCGGCCAGCTTGGTCAGGACCGCATCCATGCGGCCGGAAACCTCGCCCGACTCGACGATCCGCACGAAGACCTCGTCGAAGACCGCCGGGTGACGGCGCATGGCCTTCGAGAAGGCCATGCCCGATTCAACCGCCAGGGACATGCTCGTGAAGACGTCGCTGAGCCCCGTGCTGCCTCCCCCGGCCACCACCCGCAGGGACCGGGCCAGGGGGATCCCGGCCGCCATCATGGTGGCGATCTGCCGAACCGCCATACAGAGCTCTTCAGCAGAAAGGCGGTGGCGCCGGGCCTTGCGCATCTCTTCCGCCGAGCGCTTCTCCTCGACCGAAAGGACACTGGGGTAGTCCTGCCGCAAACGACTGCGGGCCACCACGGCCGAGGGAGCCTCGATGGTCCCCTCGACCACCTGGGCCTTGCGATCCAGGACGCGGAAGATGTATGTCGCCAGTTGAGCCACCTCGCTACGGCCGTGCGCGTCCCCGATTACCGCCCTGGGGCATTTCACGACGACAGGATGGTTGGTCAAGACAGGCAACCGGACCTTCCGCCCCGAAGTGCCTCCGGACCCGGAAGGGCCGTCCAGCACCATCCAGACCGGAGCGTTCCAGACCCGATGCACGTCGACTGCCTGGTTGCAGGAACCAGGGAATGACCTTCGTCAAGGCCCCTACCGCTCACCTGCTGATCGGCCTGGGTGGCCTGGGGACCCTGGCTGTGCGCAGGTCCAGCCGGGTCCTGGCCCGGCGCGCGCCCGGCGGAGGGTTCTACCCCCTGTCGGGCCTGGGCATCGACACCGACGAGGCGGTGCTGACGCCCGGCCACGAAGGGTCTCCGTCCTACGAGGGCATGCTGCTGGCGACCGACGAGTTCGCCGCCCTGCTGAAACGCCCCGAGGACTATCCCCCGGTGGCCGACTGGCTTCCCTCGGACCTTCCCCCCAGTGAACCCGGGCGCGGCCTGCGGGCCAGCCGTCCGCTGGGGCGCCTGGCCTTCTTCGTGCATCGCAGGGCCCTGGAACAGCGCCTGGGCGCAATCCTGGGGCGCCTGGCGGGGGCCGGCCTGGGGGTGGACCCACGCCCCCAGGGGTTGCGCGTCCTGGTGGTCTCCAGTCTGGGCGGAGGCACCGGCAGCGGCATGTTCTGCGACCTGGCCTACATGGTCCAACGGTTGGTGCAGGGAACGGGCCTGGCCTGCCGTTGCGAAGGCCTGGTCCTGCTGGGGTCCACTCCCCCCAAGGACGAAGCCCAGAGCGCCAACGTCTACGCGGGAATGGTGGAACTGAACCACTGGATGGCGGCGGATACCCGCTATGACTTCGAGTACGCCTCGGGCGAAAGGTGGGAGACTCAGCGCCCTCCCTTCGACCACGTCCACCTGCTGGCCAGTCCCGATCCCGGAGACGAGGCCGCCCGCAGGACGCTCTTCGACCAGGCCTCGGGCCAGACGGCCCTGGCGGTCTGGGAGGATTACGGTCCACTCCAGGAGCGGATCGCCGGGCATCACGGGTCCTTCCAGCGGGAGACCGACGGACGCGG
>CAZQPM010000131.1:0-10387 GCA_964595195.1 uncultured Burkholderiales bacterium
CTCGAACCGGCCGGGCGGTCGCCCTCCCAGCACCCCGGTCCCCCGGGGGCTTCGCTAGACTACCACCCCAAAACACCCAAGTCAACATGCATGCACAACTTTTTTCCAAGGCTTTAGGGGCTGGCCCGCTTCGCGGCCCAGCATAGGAGGGCCGCCCGGGGTTCCCGGTCAGCGCGCCGACTTCAGGGCCCGCGCGTATCCGGCCAGGCTCCCGAGCGTCCGCTCCAGGGACCGCAGGATGCCTTGGACGTCCGTCTGGGGCGAGCCATCCTCGGCGAAGATCTGCCCACCCATGCCCACCACGAAGGTGGCGTTCGGCACCGCGATCGCCTGGAGTCCGGCCAGGACGCTGCGCAGGTGGACCACCGCGTGGGCCCCCCCGACCGAACCATGGGTCACCAGGGCCACGGGCTTGTCGGCGAACTGCAGGTCCAGGAAGTCCAGCGCGTTCTTGAGGACCGCCGGGAAGGATCGGTTGTACTCGGGGCTGACCAGGACGTAGCCGTCCGCCTGGGCGACCCTGTCCAACCAGGCCTGCACGGCCGGCTCGGGACGCCGCTGGGGGTTGAACTGGGGGGGGGCCGGCTCGTCGAAGAAGGGCAGGGGGAAACTGGCCAGGTCGACCAGTTCGACCTCCGCATCCTTGAGGATCTCGCTGGCCCGGGCGGCCACCCACCGGGCCACTCCCAGGGTGGCCCGACCCGGCCTCGTGCTTCCGACGATCACCTGGATCTTCATGTCTCTCCTCCGATCTCATCGTCCGCTCTTGTCTGTTGTTCCAGACCGGACTGTTGTTCCCTGAACGGACTCCTCCCAAACCACCCTCGCCTCCGGGCGCCCCAGGCGCACCGTCAGGGGCCGGTGGTCGGAAGCGCGGCGGGATAGGACCCGAGCGGACTGCACCGTCCAGTCCCCGGGGGCCAGCACGTGGTCGATGCGCACCAGGGGCAGGAACGAGGCGAAGGTGTATCCGAACCCCCAGCCAGCGGCCTGGAAGGCATCCACGTGCTCCCCCTGGACCCGGCGGACCGCCGGATCCCGCAGGCTTCCATTGAAGTCACCGACCAGCAGCACCGGGGGATCCAGGGAAGGCAGCAGGCGGTTCAGGTTCTCGGCGTGGGCCCGTCGCAGACCCTGGGAGGCGGCCACCCGGGCCGTGGCCCCGGCCAGGCCGAAGCGCAGCCAACGGGGGTGGAACAGGACCGGCAGGTGCAGGTTGACCACCGTGACCGGTCCACCCGGCGTATCCAGGCGCGCCACCAGGGCCGGCCGGTGCAGGCCCTCCAGATCCGCCAGATCCCAGGCGCGCCAGGAGAGGATCCGATGGCGCGAGAGGATGACCATCTGCCCGCAGGTCGCGACGTGCCAACCCGACCGGCCCCCCGGACAGATCGCCTCCAGGTCCTGCCCGGGTGGCCACTCCTGGAGGCACAGGACCTCCGCCTGGGCTTCCTCCAGGGCCTCGCGGATGGCCGAGGCCCCGAAGGTCAGCTCGTGCAGGTTGAACGTGGCCACCTCCAGGGTCACCCGCTCCGGCCCCGAGGCCCCGACCAGCGGCAGGTTCAGCCCGCTCCACGGCAGGATCCAGGCGGTCAGGCCCAGGTACAGGACCACCGCGCGCCGGCAGCGCCGCACCAGACTCCAGGCCAGACCCAGCAGGGGGCCGGCCAGCAGGGGAAGATGGGGCAGGGCCGCCACCAGGGCCAGGAACGCGCTGTGCCCGGCGCCCAGACTCTCGGCCCCAGCCAACAGGCCCAGACCCGCGGCCATACCCCAGGCCCACCGCTCGACGGCGGCGCCATCGGTCTTGCCGGGCAGAGGGGCCGAGCCGGCCAAGATCGAGCCTCCCTTCAGTGCCCCTCGGACAGGTCTCCGGGCCGGAAGCTGCGCTCCAACCGGGCCACGATGGGATCGAACGCGGTCTTCCGGGCGACCGGGTAGGTCAGCAGGAACGAGGCCCCCGAACCGGGGCCCAGGAAGGTCTTGTGGTAGGAGATGGTCCTCCCATCGGTCCAGGACAGGACGAACCAGTTCCCACCCAGCTTCTGATAGGCGATGGGGTGGCCGCACTCGGCACGGGTCCTGTGCAGGGCCTGCCGGGTCGACTCCAGCAGCGCGTTGTTCCAACCCCAGGCCTTGAGGACGGCGGTGCCGGACCGCTGCGTGAAGGTCAGGCCGTCGCCGTTGACCGGCGGTTCGCCGGCCACGAACCCCGCCGGGACCGCCAGCGAGAAACCGAACCGGGCGTTGTGGTAGGGGTCGGCCTGGGGTTCGGCGCTGGCCGGCAGGACCAGCGCCAGCCCCAAGACCAGGATGACCAGACCGGCGAAGCGTCGCATATCCCCAAGATTCCGGGACCGGGGCTCAAGGACCTTTCGCCGGGGTCGGACCCGACAGGGCGACCGTGAAGTCTTCCGCCACAAGGCACGTCAGTCCCGCGGTCCTGCAGACATCCAGGGCCTCCTCGGGCCGGCAGGCCAGGGGTTCATTCGGAAGCGCCAGGGGCAGGACCGCCAGGACGGGGCACCCGACCTGCGCCTCCCGCTGCTCCAGCAGATCCCACAGCCGGGGCTGGACGGCGCGGGCCACCGTCTGGACCGGCAGGCGCTCCTGGTCCGCCAGGGCTCCGCTGCAGGCCTCCCGGGTCCGATCCCGGCAGGCTGGAACCAGGTGCCCGAAGGGTGAGCCGCTGTCCAGCAGGAACCACTCGGCGCAGCGTTCCTCGGGGACCGCCAGGCCGAGCGGACCGCCCCCCAGCCGCCCCCGCAGGGCCGCCACCACGTCGGCACGCGCCGGGTCGCACAGGACCGCCCGGCTGCCCAGGGTCCGGGACGCGAACTCCAGGCGCCCCTGGAACCAGGCCAGCGCGCCGTGCTCGGCCAGCAACCCCGCCAGCCCTCCCGGGGCCGCCTCGACCTGCGAGACGGCCAACTCGGCGTTGATCAGCACCCTGCGGACGTGAGCCGCCGGCCAGGCCGGGCCCAGGAACGGATCCTGGAGGGGCTCGGGTCGGGCCTGCCCCCGCGCGCACCCCACAGCCAGGGCGGCCCCCAGGGCGGCCCCGTCCGAGCCGGGGGCCGGAGGCACGAAGACCTGGCTGAAGACCCCCTCCTCCAGCAAGCGTGTGGCCAGACCCGGGGTCGCGGCCACCCCTCCCGCCAGGCACAGGCGCGAAGAGCCCGTCTGCTGCGCGACGTGTCGAGCCATGGCCACCGCGATCTCCTCGAGCAGGGCCAGGAGGGACGCTGCCATGTCCAGGTGCCGCGTTTCCAGATCCTGACCGGCCTGGCGCGGCGGCCCGAAACGCCGGACGAACTCGGCCGAGAAGAGGCTCCGTCCCGCGCGGAAGGGCAGGCACCGCTCGTCCACTCGGAAACTGCCGTCCGGGTGCACCCGCACCACGTCCCGCAGGCCCTCCAGGTAGGAGGGCCGGCCTCGGGAGGCGAGGACGGCAAGTCCGTCCTCGCGGCCCTCCCGACCCAGGCCCAGGTATTCCACCATGGCCTGCACCAGGTATCCGGGGGAGTCAGGGAAACGCAGTTCCTGGTGAACCCTGACCTCGGTGCCCCGACCCAGGCCCCAACTGGCCGAGGCCTCCTCTCCGACGCCGTCCAGGGTCAGCAGCGCCGCCTCCTCGAAGGGCGACAGCAGGAAGGCGTTGGCCGCGTGGGAGAGGTGATGCTTGAGGAACAGGTTGGGTCGGGCGATCCCGGTCTCCCGCTCCAGGGCCAGACCCGGGATCAGACCGTCCTCCAACCAACGCGGCAGGCCGGCCAGCGCGGCCCGGTAGGACCGTGGCCAGGTCCCCAGGAAATCGCGGACCACCCGCGCGAACTTCAGGAACGGCTTCTCGTGGAAGACCACGAAGTCCACGTCACCCAGCGTCACATCCGCCGCCTGCAGGCAAGCGTTCAAGGCCCGCATGGGGTAGAGCGCGGCTGGCTCGTGCCGCAGCAGACGATCCTCGCGAACGGCCGCCACCGGGCGACCGTCCTCCACCAGGGCCGCCGCAGCCGAATGCGAGAAGGCCGAGAGGCCCAGGATGCGCACGGGGTCGGTTCAGAAGCCCGCGTAGACGAAGGTCGTCAGGAACGCGGGGCCAAAATAGTAGACCAGGAAGGACAGGAGTGCCAGCATCAGCAGGATCGGCGCCAGGAAATACATCTTGTGTCGCCCGATCAGGGCGAACATCTCCCGGAAGATGTAGAAGATCCTCTTCATCGACTCACCTCGTTGGGGCGGACCGCGGGTCCGCGGATGTTCAGGATGGTTGGGTGCAGGCCGGCTCGGTCGCCTCATAGCCCGAGGCCTGGACCCACCCCGAGGCCCCCTCGGGACGTCGGGCGGGGTCCAGGACGCTGCGGTTGAAGAGGACCAGGACCAGCCAGACCGGGCCGAAGCCCAGCCAATAGAGCAGGGCCAGCAGCCCGACCAGGACCCTTCTCTGGAAGGCCCGGGCCCAGAGCCGGAACCTGGCACGCAAGGTCTGGAACATCTCGGTTCCTCCCTGTCCCTAGCGGCCCTGCGCCGCAGGGTTGCCGGGGGCCTGACCCAGGACCTGCAGGATGGCGCGCTTGACGTTGGCTGCCACCCGGGCGTTCCCCAGCACGGTGCAGTGACCGTCGGGCAGGAAGTAGTCGGACTCGGGCAAGCGGTTGAAGCTGCGCATGTTGTCCACGAAGGGGACCGCAAGTTGACTGGCGACCCCTTCGTACAGCGCGGAGAAGCCCACGGGATGGTCCCGGGGGTAGTTCATCAACACGACCGGGACGCCGGCCGCGCGACAGATTTCGACGGCCCTGCCCAGATCCCGGGCGATCCAATCGCCGATCCGGGGCTGCCCTGCCGAGGAGGCCTGGATGTAGGCCAGGAAGGGCTGCAACTGAGGACGCGGCGCCACCACGGCCTGAAGGCGGTCGGCCTGCGCCGTCAGCTCGTCCCGGGTGGCGAAGCTGAGCAGGTGCTCCATGAGGCGCACCTTCTCGTCGCGGTCCCGGACGTCGTCACCCTGCTCCAGGCCGGCCAGGTAGGCTTCCAGCGCCTCCTGGCGCTGGTCGGTCATCGCATACAGCCGAGCCAGATGGTCATGGTACTTGGCCGACGTGGAATCCAGGCGAAGGGCCTCCAGGCTGGCCTGGATCCCCTCCTCGGCCCGCCCGGTCTCGGCGAAGGTCATGGAAAGACCGTCCCAGGCCTCGGCGTCCTCGGGCATGGCGTCCACGGCCCCGCGGAAGATGGCCTCTGCGGCAGCGTAGTCCATCCGCGAGAGGGCTTCGCTACCCTCCCGCACGTGGGGCGAATGCGGTCGGGGGCGGACAGCCGGGGGAGCCTGGGGTGGAGACGCTGCGGGCCGGGGCTTCTCCCCGAGCCTCCCGCCCGCCAGACCGATGAGGGCCAGCCGGGCCAGCTTGACCACGCGGATCCGACCTGTCAGGTCGGCCAGACGGGCGCCCAGGGAGTCGCCTTGCTGGAAGGCCTGGTAGCCGGTGAAGTCCCAGGCATTGGCCCCCCCGCTCAGCAGCACCACGACGGCCGGCCGGTAGCGCTCGAGATTGGCAGGCAACTCGTCCGCCAGGCTGCTGCTGTTCTGACCGTTCAGCCCCAGGTTGAGCACCTGGAAACGCGGCGAGGGCCGGTCGGCGTTCAGTTGCCTTTCGAGCTGGGCGGGATAGGTCTTGTCCCGGGGGACCCCGGGACAGGCCGTGTAGGAGTCTCCCACGCAGAGCACGACCCGGAGTCCCGAGGCAGGGCGCAGGGAAGCCTGCCCCAGACGCTGGGCCAGACCCACCCCCCGGAGCAGCAACTCCAGGCCCAGCAGGGCACAGCACAGGCCCAGGCCCACCACCAGCAGACGTTGGAAGAAGAGTCGACGCGTGTTCAATCGACCTCACCGAGGGACCAGTTGACCCGGCCCGGATTCGACGCCTGCAGAACCCGTCCTGTCCTGCCTTCCCGCGCGAAGACCCTAATCGGGCAGGGTCACCCCCAGCCGGGCCGCCAGGCCTGCCAGGAACTCGCGGGAGTAGTCGAACTCCAGCACCTTCAGGGCTTCTTCGCGGGTCTGGTGGTTCTCGCGGATCAACTTGCTCTGCTCGACGTGGTAGTGCGTATATCCGTAATGCTTCAGGGACAGATACATGGACAGGAAGTTCAGCGAGCAGTTCGTGGTCCTGGCCGGATAGCTCAGTTGGGGGTAATCCCAGTCCAGTTCCCTGCGGATCAACTCGACATACTCGTCGGGGTGGGTATTCAGGAACCAGTGGGGAGAGAGCACGATGGCCTTGTGGCGCTTGCGGGCCCGCTGCAGCACCTCCTCCATGCTCTGAGGGAAGTCCCGGTACTTCGAATCGCTCTTCAAGGTCGCCAGGAACCTGCGGGTCGCCTCGGACATCGAGGCATACTCCCGGCTGCCGGCCTTGCAGGCGCAACTGGACATGACGCCCTGCTTCGCGGACTGTCCCTTGGTCCATCCGGCGATGATGATCGGGATGTCGTAGCGAGCGGCCGTCTCGAAGGCCACCTGCATGTACCACATCGAGCACAGGTGGCACAGGATCGCGCCGGAACCGGAGGTCACGATCTTCGCGAACATATCGCGCATGAAGGTGGATCGATAGAACAGGAAATCGACGTCCAGCTTCTCGACCGCCTTGCGCACGTTCCCCAGGGCCTCCTCGGTCTCGAAGCCATGGTCGAAGGTGAAGGCCAGGGGGTTCAACTGGTAGCGCTTCGTCATGTAGTAGAGGCTGGCCGTGCTGTCCTTGCCGCCACTGCACATGACCAGGCAGTCATACTTGTGCTTGCCCCGGTGCTTGTGCAGAAGACGGGTGAAGTCGCTCTCCAGGAGCTCCTCCTCCGGCTGGGGCCTGGCAGACTGCGCCTCCAGACACACGCTGCACAGACCCCCGGGGTCCACGGTGATGTCCGGAGGACTCTCGGGCAGCACGCAGCGCCGACACACCCGGCGCCCTGGTTGAACCTGATTCATGTCATTCCCTCCGGATCCGCAACCGCCAACCGCGCTCGGCGGGTTCCCGGTCGACCAGGGCGTGCCCGTCCTCCAGCAGGGCCTCGGCCAGGCGCGCGACGGGCTCGCCCTGGTCGACGAGGGCTTCCAGGACTTCTCCCGACTCCATGCCCTCCAAGCGCAGCAGGACCCGGGACGCGTTGGCGGGACAGGGGACCCCCCGGACGTCCACCGTCATGGCGACCGCTCGGTCGGCGCGACCCTGCGGGCTCAAGGGCCGGTTCCCTCGGCGCGCAGTTCCCGGACCGCTTCCTCGACGACATCCAGGGCGAAGTCGACCTCCTCGGGGGTGGTCTCGAGGCCGACGGAGAGGCGCAGGGTGCCACCGGCCAACCGGGAGTCCAGACCCAGGGCCCGGATCACGTGGCTGGGCTCGACCCGGCCCGAGTGGCAGGCCGAGCCCGCCGAGGCCATCAGGCCACGGCGGTCCAAGGCCTTCTGTAGTTCGAGGCCCGAGACGCCCTCCAGGGCGAAGCTGGCCAGGCCGGCCAGGCGTTCCGTGGGGTGCCCCAGGACCACCACCCCCTCCAGGCGGCGGACGAGACCCTCCAGCAGGGCATCGCGCAGGCCCTCCAGGCGGGCGACGACCTCGGGACCCGCCGCCTCGACCGCGGTGGCCAGGCCCGCCAGGGCCGGGACATTCGAGGTGCCCGAGCGCCGCCCCAGTTCCTGCCCGCCCCCGTGCAGCAGAGGCTCGACCCGGATGCCCTGGCGGACGAAGAGGGCGCCCGCGCCCTTGGGGCCGTGGATCTTGTGCCCGTTCACCGAGACCAGATCCAGGCCATCCCGCCGCACGTCCAGGGGGGCACGGGTGAATGTCTGGCAGGCGTCGGTATGGAAGAGGACCCCCGCTTCCCGACAGACGCGGCCCAGTTCGGCCACGGGTTGCAGGGTGCCGACCTCGTTGTTGCCATGCATGATCGACACCAGGGCAGTCTCGGGGCGCATGGCCCGGCGCAGGTCCCCGGGGTCCACGCGGCCCTGGCCGTCCACCGGAAGCCGGGTGATCCGGTGGCCCAGGCCCTCCAACCAGGCGCAGGCCTCCAGGACGCTGGGATGCTCGATGGCCGAGGTGATCACGTGCCGGGGAGGTCCGGGAGGCAGGGCTCCCTTGATGGCCAGATTGTTGGCCTCGGTGCCGCCGCTGGTGAAGATGATCTCATCGGGCTCGGCGCCCAGGCGCTGGGCCACGACCTGGCGCGCTCTCTCCAGGTGGCGGGAGGCCAGCCGGCCCTGACGGTGCGTCGAGGCCGAATTCCCGTAGGCTTCCTGCAGACACCGCTGCATCGCCTCGACCACCTGGGGCAGGGGACGAGTCGTGGACGCGTTGTCGAGATAGACGGTCCTACTCAAGCCGCGTTCCTCCATCTTCGGGCGATCATAGCCGAAGCCCCGGGGGCCGGACAAGGGACGGACCGGTTGAGGGTTGAGCGCGGCTGTCGGTCGGTCGCGGCTGTCGGGAGTGCGCGGCGGTGCGCAGGCCCACGCGCGCCGGCGGAACCGCATCCAAAACGCGTCCCGGTTCATTCGACCCATGTTGACAGCCTCGGAAGATGACGATATATCCATATCGATAAATCTTTACCGGATACCACCCCGGACCGGCCCAGCGGAGGTGACCGCGTGAGTCCCAGCCCGAACGAGCGAACCCTCGTGGCCATCCCGGAGCCCACGCTGCGCAGGCTGCCCTACTACCACAAGCACCTGATGGAGATGCGCGGCCAGGACCGGGAGTTCGTTTCCTGCACGACCCTGGCCGAGGAGTTGCACCTGAACCCCATCCAGGTCCGCAAGGACCTGCAGGCCACCGGCGCCGTCGGCCGGCCCCGGATCGGCTACCACCTGGAGTCCACCCTGGAGGCCATCGAGGAGTGCCTGGGCTACCGCAACACCCGGGACGTATTCCTGGCGGGCGCCGGTCACCTGGGCCTGTCCCTGATGGCCTATCAGGGTTTCGCCCAGGCCGGCTTCCGGATCGTGGCCGCCTTCGACACGGACCGCCGCAAGATCGGCACCGAATTCGCCGGCATCCCGATCATGGACCTGGCCCGCCTGTCGGACCTGGCCCAGCGCATGCACGTGCAGATCGGCATCCTGGCCGTGCCCGCCGGGTCAGCCCAGGAGGTGGCCAACCTGATGGTCCGCTCCGGGATCCGCGCTGTCTGGAACTTCGCTCCCACCCGCCTGGCCCTGCCCGCTGGCGTCCGCGTCCGCCACGAGAACCTGCTGGCCTCGCTTTCCGTCCTTTCCGTTCAACTGCAGCATCCTGGCAAGACGCCAGACAAGGAGCCCCCGTATGGAGAACCTGAGGAACTTTGACCAGGTCTGTGCCATCCTCAAGGAGCACGACTACAACCCGAACCGACTGATCTCGATCCTCCAGGCGGTACAGGAGGTCTACCGCTACCTGCCCGAGGAGGCGATGACCTTCATCGCCACTTCGCTTCAGATCCCGCCTGCCAAGGTCTTCGGCGTGGCCTCCTTCTACGCGCACTTCACCCTGCAGCCCAAGGGGCGCTACGTGATCCGGATCTGCGACGGCACCGCCTGCCACGTCAAGAAGTCCACCGACATCCAGGAGGCCCTGTCGGATTACCTGGATCTGAACGCCCAGCGTCACACCACCCCCGACATGCTCTTCACCCTTGAAACCGTCAGTTGCCTGGGGACCTGCGGCCTGGCTCCGGCGGTCGTGATCAACGACGAGGTCCACGGGTTGATGACCCCCCAGGCCGCGGTGGAGCTCGTCAAGGACATCCAGGCCAGGGAGACTGCCGTCCATGCGTGAAACGTTGAATCTGGAGACCATCAAGTCCAAGTACGAGGCCTCTGCCCGGAAGGTGCGCAAGCGCGTGATCATCTGCGCGGGCACCGGCTGCATGGCCAACGGCTCGAAGGGGGTCTACGAGGAGTTCGTCCGCCAACTGGAGGAACACGGTGAGAAGGCCCTGGTCGTGCTGGACCAGCACCAGGAGGGTTATCAGGTCTCGGGCAGCGGCTGCCAGGGCTTCTGCCAGATGGGTCCCCTGGTCTCGGTGCTGCCCGCCGGCCTGATGTACTGCAAGGTGAAACGCCAGGACGTGGCGGAGATCGTGCGGGAGTCGGTCCTGGGCGAGGGCTGCGTCGAGCGCCTGGCCTACCGTTGCCCCGACAGCGGCTGCATCTGCGACCGGATGGAGGACATCCCCTTCTACAGCCGCCAGGACCGCCTGGTCCTGAAGAAGTGCGGCTTCCTGGACCCCGAGGACCTGGCCGAGTACGTGGCCCGGGGCGGCTACTTCGCGGCCCGCCGGGCGGCCCTGGAGCTCAAGCCCCAGGAGATCTGCGCGACGATCCTGGAAGGGGGTCTGCGCGGGCGAG
>CAZQPM010000132.1:0-10375 GCA_964595195.1 uncultured Burkholderiales bacterium
CAGGTGCCGCCAGTCCGTCCGGGAAGCACCCCCCTATACGTTACTTACCCCTCGCGTCGCGGGGGCGCTCGGGCTGCTCTTCGCGTTCTTCCTGGCGGGAACCACCGTGCATGCCGACGAGGAGGGCCGGGTTGACGTCCTGGGGGCCCTCCTCCAGCAGGATATCTTCCAGCGCTACCAGGGGATGGCCTTCGCTCCTCACGTGTCGATGGGGAACCCGGCCCTCTTCCGCCAGGCCCTGGAATGGGCCACCGTGAAGGTGGACCCCAAGGCTTGCCAGGGGCGCAAAGTCCAGGCCTTTGCCGAGCGAGGGGCGGTGTATGGGGCCACCCTGTACCTCGCCGCCGAGCCTTCCAGGATCCCCCCGGGGCAGCAAGGGGACTACGCGACCACGGCATGGCACGAGACCATGCACCTGATCGAGTTCTACAACCGCGACCGGGACGGGACCGAGAACTGGAACGAGCGGCATACCTACTACTTCGAGGCCATGCTCCGGGACGTGCTGGATCCCCTCCGCAGGCTGGAGGAAACCGCCCGCCGGGAGACCTCCACGGACGAGGCCCTGCGGGCCAGGTGGAGGCACATCAGAGCCAAGTACGAGGAGGGAGCCGGGCCCGCCAGCGGCGCCATGGCGGTGCCGAAGGACCTCCCCACCTTCGCCGCCTGGTCTGGTTGCCACGTGGACTGGGATGGCCTTGAACTGGCCTACCGGTCCGGGCTGGGGGGCGAGCAGATGCGGCGGGTGGTGGCTCCGGAGGGGCCCTCGCCGAGTCCCTCGCCGTCGCCGAGTCCCTCGCCGTCGCCCTCGCCGCTGCCGTCGCCGTCCCCCGCCCCGGACCTGCAGATCTCCATCTCGGCGCCCGCGGAGACGGCTGTTGGCCGGGTGGTGACGGTGACTGCAGCAGCGTCTGGGGGCGTGCCGCCCTACCGCTACGAGTGGATCACCTCCGAGGGCCGGACCATCGCCAAGGAGTCCCTCCACGGGGGGTTCGGTTCCTCGGGACCGCGCACCCTGACCGTCCAGGTGTGGGACCTGGGTCGGCACGCCAGGGAGCCGGCCACCGCGGCGGTCACGGTCCAGGTCCATCCTGCCCTGGAAGCCTGGATCGTGGGGCCCACCCAGGTGGAGCCCGGCAAGAAGTTCACCTTGACGGCCAGGCCCCTCGGCGGCAAGCCAGGGTATGACTGCCGCTGGACCACGGACTCTGGAGAGATCCTCACCGGGCCCTCACTGACGGGATCCGCTTCCTCCCCCGACACTCCGCCAGCCCGGATCGTGCTGCACGTGGAGGACAGCCTGGATCCCCCCCAGGTTGCCGAGAGCGCAATCACGGTGGAGACCAGGAAGAAGCCCGAGATCGTGATCCAGTCCCTGAAGGTGGTCCCCGGGTCCGTCGCTCCCGGCGGGACTGCGCTCGTGGTCGTGACCTTCGTGCCCGTGGGCTTTGCCGAACCCGTCGTCAACGCCAAGGTGACCTTCGGGTTGGAGGTCTCCAGCGGGACCGGGCAGGGAGGCAGCAGGTCCGGGACCTTCCAGGCCACCACCGGCCAGGCCCGCCAGATCAGCGCCGACTTCCCCATCGCCGCGGACGCCAAGGCGGGGCCCATCAAAGCCACTGCTCGGGTCGTCATCGGCGAAAGCGCCCGGGCCGCCTCGGTCGGGGCGCGGATTGCGGGGAACGTTGCTGTCGAGGCGGCCGCCGAAGCCGACTTCGTGGGCAGGTACACGTGTTACGACACGCAGCGCACCCCCCAGCAGTATCGCGCGGCCGTCGTACTCTCACCAGGGGGAACCGGCTCCGCCAGCGAGTACGACAACGGCCGGGTGAGACCGTGTCGCTACCATGGCAGTCCCCACCCCATCTCCTGGTCCTGGCGGAACGGGAAATTCACCTTCGACTGGCGGGCCAACGGCTTGTGCCCGAGCGCAGGCTGGTTCTCCGGGCCGGTGCAAGGGACCACGGCGCAGTTCGTCCTGACGGGTTGGTGGAGCGACGGAACGGCTGCCAGCGTCAGGTTCCAGCGAACCCGCTGACACCGCGCGATCGCCCCCGCAACAGAGGTGCGCGCCCGAGGTTCCTCCGCGCGAACCATCGCTGCTAATCCAACTGCTTCTTGAACCGCAGGATGGCCAGGCTCAGGATGGCCAGCGTCAGGACCGTCATGGGAGCCACCCAGTTCCACAGGGCCGCCAGGCCCACGCCCTTCAGGACGATGCCCCGCAGGATCTCGAGGAAGTAGGTCAGCGGGAGCAACAGGGTCAGGTACTGCACGATGAGCGGCATGCCCGCCCTCGGGAACATGAACCCGGACAACAGGATGGTCGGCAGGAAGATGAAGAAGGACATCTGCATCGCCTGCTGCTGGCTGCGGGCGATCGTGGAGATGACCAGCCCGATGCCCAGGTAGCCCCCGATGTAGATCAGGGCGAGGGCGTACATGAGCAACAGGCTCCCACGGACGGGCACATGGAACCCATACATCCCCACGATCAGGGCGATCGTCATCTGCATATAGCCCATCAGGACGTAGGGCACGATCTTGCCGATCATCAGCTCCCAGCTCTTCACGGGCGTCGTGATCAACTGCTCGAGCGTGCCGGTCTCGCGCTCCTTCACGATGGCCATGGACGTGATCATCATCATCGTCATGGCCATGATGACCCCAATGAGGCCGGGGACGATGTAGTTCGCCGTCGTGAGGTCGGGATTGAACCAGCCCCGGACCACGATGTCGACGGGCATCTCCGGGAATCGGTACATGGTCCCGGGGCGCAGGTTCCGGTACAGGATGGGCAGGCTCTGCGCCTGGGCCAGGCCGGCGCTGTTGGCCAGGGTGGACGAGGCGGTGATGGGGTCGGAGGCGTCCACCAGGATCTGGGCCTCGGCTGGCCGCCCGGAGCGCATGTCCCGGGCGAAGTCGGGGTCGATGATGAGCCCCACCTTCAGCGTCCCCTGGTCGATAAGCTCGGAGATCTCAGCCGTATTCCTGGGCCATGCGCGAATCTCGAAATACTCCGAGTTCGTGAAGGCCTGGACGAGCCGCCGGCTCTCGGGGGAGTTGGAGTAATCCAGCACGGCCATCGGCACATGCTTGACGTCCGTGTTGATGGCCAGCCCGAAGACCACCAGTTGCACCAGGGGGAACAGGAGCATCATCGCCAGGGTCATCCGATCCCGGCGCATCTGCACGAATTCCTTGCGGATGATGGCCAGCAGGCGATGGCTGATCATGCCGGTTCCTCCAACGCGGTCGACAGGGAGACGAAGACGTCCTCCAGGGTGGCCTCGGCATGCTCGGGAGGGGCGCAGGGCAGGCCGGAACCTTCCAGCGCCCGGGCCACGGCCTCCGCCGACCCGCCCCGGGCCACCAGGAAGCGCACGGCGTCGCCCGAGGGGAACACGCCCGAGATGCCGGGCGTCCGGGAGAGCAGCGACGCCACCCCCGCCCGGGCGGGCGTCCGGGCCCGCCACATCTCCCCTTGGAGGTGCTCGCGCTTCAGCCGGCCGGGGGATCCCTGGGCGATGATCCGACCGTGGTGGATGAAGCAGATGTCGTGGCAGCGCTCGACCTCGTCCATGTAGTGGCTGGTGACCATGACCGTGCGGCCCGACGCCGACAGCTCGGCGATCCGCTCCCAGAAGTAGCGCCTCAGGGCAGGGTCCACAGCCCCGGTCGGTTCGTCCAGGAACACGATCTGGGGGTCGTGCAGCAGGCTGGCTGCCAGGGCCAGCCGTTGCCGGATTCCTCCGGGCAGACCCTGGGACATCTGGTGCTCGTAGCCGCCCAGCCGGGTCATCGCCACCAGTTCCCGCACCCGGACTGCCAGGTGGGGATCCGCCAGGCCGAAGATCCCTCCGAAGAACTCCAGGTTCTCCTGCACCGTGAGGTCCTCGTACAGGCTGAACCGCTGGGACATGTAGCCGACCCGGGCGCGGATCTCCTCGGACTGGGTGAGGATGTCATAGCCCAGCACGGTGCCGGAGCCGGAGGTCACCGGGAGGATTCCCAGCAGCATCCGGATGGTGGTGGACTTGCCCGCGCCGTTGGGGCCCAGGAACCCGAAGATCGTCCCCCGGGGGATCTGGAAACTGACCCCGTCCACGGCCACGAAAGAGCCGAAGCGGCGGGTGAGGTCGTGCACGTCGATGGCCAGGTCGCTCATGCCGTAAGCCTCAGGAATACGTCCTCAATGGAGTAGCCGATGGTGCGCAGGCTCTCGAGCCGAAGCCCGGCCTGGCCCAGGCTCTCCTGGATCGAAGTGCGGACCGCGGGCCGATCCCTCTCGACAAAGAGGTGCAGCCGGTCGCCGAACAACTGGACGTCCTGCAACTCGGGCAGGTGCTCCAAGCGGCGGGCGGCCTCGAAGGGGCGATCGCAGACCACCTCGAGCACCGCCCCCTGGACAGAGGCGCGCACCTCCTCCGGAGTGCCCTCGCGCAGGAAGAGGCCCTCGTTGAGCAGCGCGACGCGGTCGAACTGCTCGGCCTCGTCCATGTACGGGGTCGAGGCGAAGACGGTGAGCCCCGTCCGCTGCAACTCGAAGATCAGGCCCCAGAACTCGCGTCGGGAGACGGGGTCGACCCCGACGGTGGGCTCGTCCATCAGCAGCAGGCGGGGGCGATGGACAAGGTTGCACAGGAGCGCGAGCTTCTGCTTCATCCCCCCGGAGAGGGCGGCCGCCAGGCGACCCCTGAACCGGTCCAGGCCGATCATCTCCAGAAGCTCCTCCTTGTGCCGCCGGCGCTCGGGATCCCGGGGAAACAGGTCGGCGTAGAAGTCCATGTTCTCCTCCACGGTCAGGTCGCCGTAGAGGCTGAACCTCTGCGGCAGGTAGCCGATATGGTGGCGCACCTCGGCCAGGCCCTCGGGCACCCGGCGCCCCAGCACCGTGGCCTCCTCGGCCTCGAAGGCCAGGACCCCGGCCAGCACCTTCATGAGCGTGGTCTTGCCGGATCCGTCGGGGCCGACGATGCCGTAGACCTGCCCCGTGAGGACGGTCAGGTCCACCCCGCGCAGGGCCTCGGCTCCGCCGCGGTAGCGCTTGTGCAAGCCCCGGACCCGGAGGGCCTCAGCGGCCATCACGGGAGCCTCCAGTAACCTGCCGCGCGTCGGCGGGCATGCCGGGCTTCAGCACCTGCTCGGCGTTCTCCACGGTCACCTTGACGCGGTAGACCAGGTTCACGCGCTGGGTCTCGGTCTGGATGGCCTTGGGGGTGAACTCGGCCTTCTCGTAGATGCGGGTCACCCGGCCGTGGAAGACCCTCCCCGGCTGGGAGTCCACGGTGATGTCGAAGGCGTCCCCGGTCCGGACGGTGCCGATCTCGGGCTCGGGCACGAAGATCTCGACCCAGGGAGCTTTCAGGTCCGCCAGCGTCAGGACCGGCTGGCCGGCCTGGATCATCTCCCCCATCTCGAAGTTCCGACTCAGGACCAGCCCTGCCGCGGGGGTCGCCAGACGCGCCTTGCGCAGGTTCAACTCGGCCGCCTCCACCGCGGCGCGGGTCTCCTGGACCCGGCGCCGGGCGGCCTGGATGTCCTCGGCCCGGGGCCCCTGGCGCACCAGCGCCAGCGTGCTCTCCGCCGAGGCCACCTCGGCCCGGGCTCCTGCAATCAGTTCGGGTCGCGTCCCTCGCTCGAGTTCCCGGTAGCGGGCCTCGCGGGCCAGGTACTCCTGCCGGGCGGCCTCCCTCTCCTCGGGCAGGTAGCCTCGCGCCAGCTTTTCGTAGCCCTGCACCGCCGTCTCGTACTGCGAGCGGGCAACCTGGTAGCGGTTCTCGTAGTCCTCCAGAGTGCGGGTCGGCACGGCCCCCTCGCGGTGCAGGGTCCGGTAGCGCTCGGCATCCGCCTGGGCACGCCCCAGCGTGGAGCGGGCGGCTGCCACCCCCGACTTCGCCGACGCCACGTCCTCGCGGCGGTAGCCTTGCTTCCGCAGCGCGTAGCCCTCGCGCGCGGCTGACGTCTGGGCCCGGGCCTGGTCCAGTTCTTCGGCAGTGGCGCCGTTCTGCAACATGGCCAGTTCGGACCGCGCGCGCTCCACACGCGCGGCGGCCTGGGCGATCTCCTCGGGCCGACTGCCCGCCTCCAAAGCCGCCAGTTGGGCCGTGGCGACCCCCTGCCGGGCCCGGGTGGCCTCCAGGGCGGCCCTCAGGTCACCCTCGGCCAGCCGCGCCAGCGGGTCCCCCTGGGCCACGACCTGTCCCTCTTCGACCGAGAAGGCCTTCAGCCGACCGGCCACCTCGAAGGCCAGGTCGTAGGTCGTGGTCTCGACCACGCCCGAATAGAGTCCCTTTTCCGGCCTCGCCCGCCGGGCGCCCAGGTACAGGGCCAGGCTCACGGCCAGCAGGACGACGACGACGAGGACCCGGCGCAGGACAGTCATGGTGCCACTCCTTCAGGTTGGGCCGCCACCCGCAGCCAGCGGGTCCAGGAGGCGGCATACTCGAGCTCGCTGCGGACGAGGCCGAAGAGACCCCGGGTCCAGGCGGCTTCCGCCTCGAGGCGCTCGACGTTGGTGGAGATTCCGTTCTGGTAGCGCAGGTTCGCCAGCCGCCGGGCCTCCTGGAGCTCGACCACCTTCTGGCGGGCCACCCGGACCTGGTTCCAGGCCGTCTGCAACTCGAGGAAGGTGCGCTCCACCTCCACCCGGACCCCGCGCTCAGCCTCCTCCAGGCGTGCCCGCACCTGCGTGGCAGCCTCTTCGGCCTGCCCCACCCGCGCTTGCGTCAGGCCTCCGTCGAAGAGCGGGACGATCAGTTGCACGCCCGTGGACCACTGGTAGTCATGGGCGAAGCCCGTGGCGTTGCGGCGCAGGTACTCGGAGTTGAGTCGGAGGCTCGGGTTGTCCTGGGCCCCGGCGAAGTGGGTCCGGGCGGCGGCGGCTTCCACGGCGTAGCGCAGGGCCTCGAGCTCCGGCCTCGCCCGCCTTGCCACGGCCACCGCGTCGGCCAGGGCGTCCGGGGGCGCCGGAGCCGCCGGCGCGGGAGCCAGGACCAGGGGCGGGTCGCTGGGGAGCCCCAGGAGCGCCGCCAGCCGGAGGTTGGTGGCGTCCCGGCGCTGGTGGGCCTCCAGGAGATCCTGCTCGGCCTGCAGCACCTGCGAGCGGCTGCGGATCACGTCGAAGGGGGCGGCGACCCCCCGCTCCACCAGGTTCTCGCTGTCCTGGAGCTGCGCTCGGGCCGCCTCGAGGGCGCCCTCGGCCACCTGGACCCCCTCCCGGGCCGAGAGGGCTTCCCGGTAGCGGATCTCCGTCTCCTCCCGGAGGCCCTGCTCCGCGGCCCGCAGATCGGACTCCGCGGCCTTGCGGGAGAGCTCCGCCGCCTCCGTGCCCCACTCCAGCCGACCGAAGGTCAGCAGGTTCTGTTGCACCGCCAGCCCGACCTGGTAGTTGTCGGGCGCCACGATCTGTATGCCCCGGGGACCGAAGGGCACCTCGATCTCCGGGTCCAGGTGGGTGTAGCCCGCCGAGAACTGCAGGTTCGGATAAGCCGGGGCGGAGGCCTCGTCCACGCGGTAGCCGGCCTCCGAGACGCGGCTGCGGACCTCGCGCAGGCGGGGGCTGCTCTCCGCGGCGAGCCTCCAGGCCGTCGGCAGGTCCAGGGGAGCACCGGGCGCCTGGGCCGCCACCGGTGCGGCCAGGACCATCAGGAGCAGGAGCGCGATCAGAGCCTTCATCGGCCTGATCGTAGCCTGGCGCCACCGGCCTCACATCGGGCCAAAGGGAGCTTCCGACTCCGACCAAAGTCGGATTCGCCCGTCAGCCCATAGGCACCCGCGCCACCACCCTGGCCCCGCCCCCGGGTCGGGAGTCAACCAGCAGCGTGCCCCCCAGCGCCTCCGCCCGCTCCCGCATGGAGGCCAGACCCATGTGCCCCGAGGCCCCCTCCCCGATGGCAAAGCCCTGGCCGTCGTCGTGGACCTCCAGCACCGCCGCCCCCTCCTCGAGCCGGAGGGACAAGCGAAGGTGGGTGGCGTTGGCGTGCTTCACCACGTTGTGGGCCGCCTCGGAGGCGATCCGGAAGAGGCCGTGCTTGACCTCAAGGGGGAGGTCCGGCTCCTCCGGCAGATCCAGGTCGACCTGCAAGGAGGTGAACGCGCGGACCCGGGCCTGCAGGGCCGCCACCAGGCCATCGCGCTGGAGGCTCTCGGGGCGCAGGTCGAACAGCAAGGCCCGCATCTCCCTGAGGGCGGACTCAGTCAGGCCCAGCACGTAATCGAGGGGCTCGGCGGCCCTCGGCGGGTCCTGGTCGAGGAGCTTCCGGGCCGTCCGCGCCCCCAGCCCTATGCCATACAGCGCCTGGCTTACCGAGTCATGGAGCTCCCGGGCCAGGTGCTGCCGCTCCTGGAGGCTCACGCGCTCGCGGACCTCCTCGTACAGTCGGGCGTTCTCCACCACCACCCCGGCCAGGGGCGCCACCGTCTCCAGGAAGGCCAGCTCGGCCTCGTCGATCTCGGCCGCGACGGGGTAGATGCAGTTGAGGAGCCCCACGATCCGGCCCTGGGAACGCATGGGAACGCTGGCCACGGCCCCCACACCGGCGTCCTCAGCATAGGCCCGAATCGCGTCAGGGAGAGTGTCGGCCAGCACCGTGCGACCGGTGGCCAGGGCGTCCCGCGGAGGGAGGGGCTCACCCGTCCGCCACAGGGCTTCCACCAGGCGGGCCCAGCCGGGGGGAAGGTTGGCCGTCCCCACCGTGCGGATGGAGGGCGCGCCCTGCCCCGAAACGACGGGTCGCCCCAGCACCAGCACCGCGCAGGCCCGGGCCGACGTGGCCTCGACGACGCTGCGGGCCAGCACGTTGAGGGCCTCGCCCAGCGTGGTGGCCAGGGCCAGGGCCGAGGCGAAGCGCGCCAGCGACTGGATCCGGTAGGCCAGCTTGCGAGAGGGCGTCACATCCAGAGCTGTCAGCATGGTGAAGGCCTGCCCTCGGGAGAAGACAGCGATGGGCAGGCACTCCGACTCGCACACCTGGCCGGCAGGCGAGATCCAGCGGGCGGGGGTGCGGCTCCGGGGGGCCCCCGGGTTTTCGAGCCAACCCTTCAGCCCCTCGCGATCCTCGGGATGCACGGCCTCCAGCGGAGACCGGCCCAGCAGGTCGCAGGCTGCCCGTCCCGTAAGGCGTTCGAAGGCGGGGTTCACGAAGACGACCAGGCCCTGCGGGTCCAGGAGCGCCATCCCGACCGGGGTCTGGGTCAAGGCCTGGACGAAGAGCTCCGGGGGCAGCTCGCCCGAGCCCAGGGCGTTCAAGGCCCGCCCACCAGCCCCGCCTGCCACGCGCAGAGGGCCGCCTGGGTCCGGCTGGAAACGCCCAGCTTGGCCATGAGACTGCTGACGTGGCTCTTGACGGTCTTCTCCGTGATGCAGAGCCGCTCCGCCAGTTCACGGTTGGACAGGCCACGGGCCAGCAGTCCCAGCACCTCGCGCTCCCGCTCGGACAGGTCGTCCAGGGGGCTCCGGGGGGTGCGAATCTCGCGCATCAACCGGGCGGCCGCCTCGGGCGAGAGCTGCACCTGGCCCGCGGCGGCGGCGTGGATGGCCCTACACAGGTCCTCGGCCTGCGTGTCCTTGAGGAGGTAGCCTATGGCACCGGCCCGGACCGCACCGACCACGGAGGCGTCCTCGAGGACGCTGGTCAGGGCCACGATCTCGATCTCCGGCCGCCTCTCCCGAAGGTGGCGAATAGCCGTGATGCCGTCCATTTCGGGCATCAGGAGATCCATGAGGACCACGTCGGGACGGAGCCGTTCGGCCTGCTCGAGGGCCTCACGGCCGTTGCGGGCCTCGCCCACGATCTCCAGGTCCGGGTCCAGGGCCAGGAACATCCGAAGACCCTGCCGGACCACGGCGTGGTCGTCCACCAGAAGGACGCGAATGTGCATGGACCCGCCGTTCGCGCTGCCGGGGGCGTTTCCCCCAAGTGGGACGGGGTCCGCCGGCGTCAGCCCCCGACGGAGTATCAACAGGGCATCGGCTTTGCCTTGTGCAAGCAGATCGTGGAACGCGCGGGTGGCGGGATCCGGGTGGATCCTGAGGAGGGTCAGGAGGCAACGTTCCGCGAGAAGACCCTATGCTGCCATCCACGGAGCAACCCCTCCAGGACCAGGCCCAGGATGTGATCCGCCACCGCCTCGGCCTGGAAGTCCTGACCGGTCACGTAGCGGCGGCGGAAGAACGTGGTCATGATCGCCGCTGCAGCCGCCCCGCCCGGCCCTCCAGCCACCCGGGGACGACGCGAACCAGATACCTCCCGGATAGGAAGACTGGCTGGACTGACCAGGCCCGCGAACGCCGGCCAGGCTTCGGTATGCCCGCAACCTCCGGCTGACGGCGCCTGGGCCACCCGAGACCCGGCATGCGGCCCACCCGCCGCCC
>CAZQPM010000133.1:0-10367 GCA_964595195.1 uncultured Burkholderiales bacterium
GACTTCGACGGCGACCACGACGAGGACGACGACTGACCCGTCCCACCGCGCGCCGCACGGAACCGCATGAATCACGGTTCATACGCCGCTTTTCATGCGGTTCCGTGTCCGCAGGTGAACCTGGAGGAGCCCGATCGACGGCTGGTTCATCGTCACCTGCCGGCCGGCGTCCTGGAGCCCCTGGAAGCGAAATGACGACCTCGCACGAAGTCTCAGAGATGCGCAGAAGCCTGCAACCACGGGCTTCAAGCCGAAACTTGAAAAATCTTCTGGTGGCTGTTTTGGTGCCGGTTGCGACCCTCCAAACCCCTCTTTTTGCCTTCGTTTGCCTGTTGATGCATCGACTCCGACAAAGCAGAAAGCCCGCCATTTTGCGGGCTTTTCTTGGCAGGGGTGACAGGATTCGAACCCGTGGCCTACGGTTTTGGAGACCGTCGCTCTAACCAACTGAGCTACACCCCTAGGTGTGTGCAGGTCTAGTATCTTCTATCCGTGACCCGATAATCCTCCACGTGACCGCGCGAGTCAACCTTCAGGATGTGCGTCGCCTTCTCGGCGAAGGTGCGGATCTCGCGGGCCCTGTCACCGGAGAAGGTGATCTGCTGGCCGTAATCCTCGTCATCCCGGGCGCGGGCCGTGTAGGTGATGCCATCCTCGGCAGCCGTGCGTTCCCAACCTTCCATCAACAGCAATTCCGGAAGCCGCAGACGAGGATCGGCAAGGGAGCGGATCGGACGGTTGAACCCCTTGGCTTCCAGGGCCTGCAGGAACTTGGCGTGGACCTGTCCACGGCCTCCGATAGCCTGGTTGTAGCCAAAATGCACCGACTGGATGTCCATCACGAATCCACCTCCACGAGCGTGCCGCGGTTCACCCCAAGACTAGTCCCTGGCTGAACGGTTGTTGTTGCAGACACGTTAACAACGTCACCGCCCTCCCCCTCAGCCTTCGTTGGCCTTGGTCGGCCCGGGCCGGAGGACCTCCGTGGCGTATTCGAAAGCCTGCCGCAGATCGGGGTCGAACCACGTCCGAAAGCGCTCCCGGATGCTGACCATCAACCCAGACCGCCCCTCAGGCCCGGCCTGGGCCAGTTCCTCGACCCAGGCCTCAGCCAGGGCCAGCAGGCGCGCCAGACGAGGGATCTGGTCACCCTTCAGGCCCTCCGGATAACCCGAGCCATCATAGCGCTCATGGTGGTGTCGGACAATGGGGGCGATGTCGGCGAAGATGCGGAAACGCGACAGGATCTGACCACCCGCTTCCGCGTGGGCCGGGTCCTCGGGGTCCGAGACACGGATCTTGCCCAGATCGTGCAGCATCCCGGCGTAGGTCAGTCGCTCCATCTCAGGGTCGGAGAGCTTGAGGTAGCGGGCCATCTCGGCGGCGAAGCGGGCCACCTCCAGCAGGTGGGAGCGGCTGATCACGTCCCCGATCTCCAGGGTCTCAATCAGCAGCTCCACGGCTTCATGGAAGAAGTTCTGCAGGCGACCCACCAGGACCGAATTGTTCAGGGCCACCGCGGCCTGGGCCGCCAGGAGCTCCAGATACTTCTGGTCGATCTCCGTGAAGGACCGGTTCTCCCGTTTGTTCACGGCCTCCAGGACCCCCAGGGGCTCTCCCTGCCACAGGACCGGCACGGCCAGCAGCGAACGCGTCCGATAGTCGACGGCCTTGTCGACATCCTTGTTGTGCCGGGGATCCTGGTCGACGTCGCTGATCCGCAGGCTCTTGCGGTTCTTGATCGAGTAGCCGGCCACCGAGTGCTCGTCGAAGGGGAAGCGGACCTGCAGGACCTCGTCCGCCCTGGCCCCGATGGCCCCCTTGAAGTAGAGCTCGTTTCCTCCCTCGCCGATCAGGATCAGCGAGCAGGCCTCCGAGCGGGTCAACTCCAGGCAGACCTGGAGGATCCGGGTGATCAGCCTCTCGGAGTCGAGGGTGGCGGACAGTTCGGCCCCCACCTCGACCAGAGCCCGCAGGGCCGCTGACTCGTCGGATTCGGGAGAGGGTACCGTGCTGCGCAGCACCGGTTGGGCCAGGGGGATCACCCGAGGCGCCTGGGTTGCGGCCAGGTCGCGCCACAGCAGTTCCATCTGGCGAATCCGGGTGGTGTCCTTGGAGGCCACCACGAAGCGGGACTCCGACTCGGCCGGCCGACTCTCGCGAGCCCCTCCGCCCATCGGGGTCTCAGCGGTGATGTGGTCGATCTTCACCTCGTAGGCCCGTTCCATGACTTCCAGAAGGTCAGGGAGATAGGCGCCTCGAGGGTCGATCTCCAGTCCGGTGCGCATGCGGGCGTATTCCAGGGCGAAGGTGTCCTGGGGGTCGGCCATGGCGACCACGATCCTCCCACCCTCGCGGCCGATGCACAACATGTTGAAGCGCTGGGCCATGGACTGCGGGACGATCTGGGCCGTCGAGTAGTGAAGCCGGGCAGACCGGATGTCGAGGGAGTGGACGCCGGTGGTGCAGGTCAGAGCCTCCAGGTAGTCCTCGCGGGTGAGCCTGCCGCTGTCGACCAGGACCTGCTCGACGGGCCGGTCGGCCTCGGCGCTTCGCATCAGCGCAGCCTGCAGGTCCTTGCGCGACACCTTGCGATTCTGGACCAGGTGCTCCAGCCAGGGGGGAAGCTCGTTCATGGTCGCCCTCCTCGTCTCCGTGAACAACACTTCGCAGTCAGTCCGTGTCCTCCTCGGAGATCACCGGGCTGACCCGCACCACGACGTCCCGAGGCCAGACCAGTTCGACCCGGACCGGGATCCGACTGCCCGGAGGGAGCGGCCGGCCCGGAACGTGCGGACAGTCGGTCTCGAACAGGCAGTCGCACAACTGGACCACGTGCTTGTCGGGGTGGTTGGCCACCACCACCGCATCCAGTTCCCGCCACAGACGCTCCTCGAGGTAGCGCAGGATCCAGTAGGTGCGCCGATCCCGTTCCAGCGCGTCGGCCTGCTCCACCGACAGGCGGCCGGCCGCCAGCAGTTGCTGCAGGTCCGGTGTCTCGTAGCAGGGCGTCTGGTCCGCCAGCAGGGCCTTGAGTTGCCTCTGCATCAGAAGGTCGTTGTAGCGGCGGATGGGAGAGGTCACCTGGCTGTAATGGTCCACGGCCAGGCCGTGGTGCCGGGCCGGGACCAGCCCCAGGACGCCCTTGCGCATGAAGCGGCGGGCGGCGTAGGCCTTGGCCGGTTCGAACTCGACCGAATCCTCGATGGGCTTGTCCGGGGGCTCCTGGCTGCGGTACAGGGCGGGAGCCTCCCGGCCAGCCAGGAACTCGCCCGCCAGACGGTTGGCCAGGATCGCCATCTCGCTGACCAGCACCTGGGAGGGAGCATTCGCCGACTCGCGCTCGATGACGATGGTTCCCTGGGCGTCGACCCTGACGTTGACCCGCGGGAAGGGCACCGTCACGGCTCCGTCGGCCCGGCGGCGGTCGCGCAGGGTGCGGGCCAGGGTCAGGAAGCGGGACCACTGGCCGGCCTCCATCCGGGCATCCGCCGATTCGTAGGTCAACCGCTCGCGAACCCGGATCAGGGAGGGGACCATCCGGGCCGACCGTTGCTGCGACTCCGGGTCGTATTCCACCAGGAACGAGAAGGCCGGACGATCCTGACCCGCCACCAGGCTGCAGGCGCCATCCGACAAGGGTGTCGGGATCATCCGCACCTTCAGGTCCGGCAGGTAGATGGCCGTCGCGCGGATGCGGGCTTCCAGGTCGATGGGGCTGTCGGGCAGGACGTAGGCCGAGGCATCCGAGATGTGGACGCCCACACGGCAGCCTCCGTCGGGCAGTTCCTGAAAACTCAGGGCATCATCGATCTCGGTGGTGAAGACATCATCGATGGTGAAACAATCCAGATCGCGCAGGTCCTCGCGCGTCGGGTCGCGCAGGGGGGCGGCCTCCTCGGCCAGGCGCCGGGCCTCCTCCACCAGCCCCTCGGAGAAGTCGATCGCCGTCCGGAACTTATGCAGCAGCAGGTTCTCGTGCTCGGTCCACAGGCCCGCCTTGACCATCAACTGGAAGGGGGCATCCTTGCGGGAGATGCCCGCGTCCTTGAGCAGGGCTTGCACCTCCTTGAAGCGCTTGGCCTCGGCTCCCTGCAGGGCGACCTCCCGAATCCAGGTCAACGTCCGCCGGCAAGCGTCATGCAGCCCCTGGGGGAAGGCCACCTCGGCGCCTTCCGGTGGCCGCTGCCACAGGGCCGACAGCCAGGGCACCAGCAGGACGCGTTCCTTCTCCTTGGCGGCCTCCACCTGCTGGCGCAGCAGCGTCTCCTGGACCTGCTCGGCCGGGCGCAGGAGGTAGTGCTCCCCCTTGCGCACGAAATAGATCCGATCGGCCTCCAGGGCCCGGTACAGCGCAGAAGACTCGAGCGTTCCGACCGCAGCCCCGAAGTAGAGATCGGCCAGGTCGCGCAGGCTCCAGGGGTGCCCTGGGGGTTCGTCCTGCAACAGATCCCACAGGTCCTGGAGCGGGATGGAGCCGGCCAGTTCCTGGCGCTGGGCCGTTGCCCGGCGAAGGGCCTGGTCCGCAACCTCCAGCGACCATCCCGGCGCCAGGAAGCCCGGCGTCGCGAAGAGGACCTTCTCCTCCGGGAGCTTCTCCTCGCGCGCCTCGTCGGTGCGCACGAAGACGCGCCCCGGCTTGTCCTGCCTCAGGCACAGGGCCACCGCCAGCCTCTTGCCGTGGGAGAATTCGACCAGCGTCCCGGGATCGATCATGGGCGCAAGGCCGGTGGGGGGGATGACATCTGGCCCGGGTTCCCGCGCAGGGCCATCGGTTCCTCCTGCATCTCAGGCGCCAACAGGCCGCTTGAGCCCTTCCAGGATCCCGTCGAAGCCCGAAAGGTCGAGTTGTTGCTCGCCATCCGAGAGGGCCACCGCGGGGTTGTCGTGGACCTCGACCAGCAGGGCGTCCGCCCCGGCAGCTACGGCGGCTCGGGCCAGGGGCACCAGGATGTCGCGCCGACCGGCCGCGTGCGAGATGTCCACGACCACCGGCAGGTGACTCTCCTTCTTCAACAGGGGGACCGCCGAGATGTCCAGGGTGTTCCGCGTCCAGCGTTCGAAGGTCCGGATCCCCCGCTCGCAAAGGATCACCTGGGAGTTTCCCTGGGACACGATGTACTCGGCCGACAACAGCAACTCCTCGAGAGTGGCCGCAAAACCCCGCTTGAGCAGGACCGGCATGCGGGTCCTGCCAACCTCGCGCAGGAGCGGGTAGTTGTACATGTTTCGGGCGCCGATCTGCAGGATGTCGGCGTGCTCCTGGACGATCTCCAGGTTGCGGGGGTCCAGGACCTCGGTCACCACCGCCAATCCGTGCCGCGCCGCCGTCTCGCTCAGCAGGGCCAGCGCCTTGCGCCCCAGGCCCTGGAAGGCGTAGGGGGAGCTGCGGGGCTTGAAGGCGCCGCCGCGCAGCAGACGGACCCCGCGCGAGGCCAGGTGGCGGGCCACCCGGTCCAGTTGCTCAGGGTCCTCCACCGAGCAGGGGCCGGCGATCAGCACTCCCCGGTCGCTGCCCAGGCGCACGCCATTGACCTCGACGATCGTGTCCTCCTGGCGATGGCGCCGCGAGACCAGCAGGGCCTCGCGGTTGCGGACCTCCATCAGGTCCAGGGTGGCCTGGAAGACGTCCTTGAAGAGCTTCTGGATCGTCCCGTCCGGGAAGGGCCCCGAGTTGTGCTCGACCAGGCTGGCCAGCATCTCGGATTCCCGCACCGGGTCGAAGCCCTCCAGACCCAACTCGGTCTTGCGCCGACCGACCTCCAGGGCCACCTCGCCCCGGCGGCTCAGCAGTCGGAGGATCTCCAGGTTCAGCGCATCGATCTCCCGACGCAGGGCTTCCAGGGGCTGATCGGTCATGAGGCCTTCTCCACGTTCAGTTGTCCGCAATCCTACCAGATGGGGCCAGGGCCCCGCCAGTCCCCGCAGGAGCCCCCCAGGCCGAGGCGAACGCGCCAGCACGATGAGTCAAGACGCCACGCATTATCTGCAGACAGCACGTCAGGCCGCCCTGCGGGCCGGAGACCTGATCCGCCAGAGATTGGGGTCCGCGATCCGGGTCGACAAGAAGGGCCGGATCGACCTGGTCACCGAGGTGGACACGGCCTGCGAGGCCCTGATCCGCAGCACCCTGACGTCGGAATTCCCCGACCACCGGATCCTGGGAGAGGAGGGCGGCGAAATCGGTGGAGAAGGCCCGTGCCGATGGCTGGTCGATCCCCTGGACGGCACCACGAACTTCGCCCAGGGATACCCCTTCTTCGCCGTCTCCATCGGATTGGAGATCGAGGGCCGCATGGAGGTGGGGGTCGTCCACGACCCTACCCGGCACGAGACCTTCTGGGCCATCCGAGGCCAGGGAGCCTGGCTGGACGACCGGCCGATCCACGTCACGAACTGCACCCGGATCGACGACGCGCTCCTGGTGACCGGATTTCCCTACGACGTGCGCTCGTGCCCCGACATCCACCTCGACCTCTTCCGCGACTTCGTGCTGAAGGCTCGGGGAATCCGTCGCGACGGCGCGGCCGCCCTGGATCTGTGCTACGTTGCCTGCGGGCGCTTCGACGGCTTCTGGGAATTGGGCCTGTCACCCTGGGACCTGGCCGCTGGCTCCCTGATCGTCACGGAGGCCGGAGGTCGCGTGACCGATTTTGCGGGACGCCCCCTGGACCTGGAGTGCCGTCACATGGTTTCCAGCAACCTGAGCTTGCACCGGGGAATGCTGGACACCATCCAACCGCACCTCCCGGCACTGCAGGCCACCCCCTACTGGAAGGGATAGGCGGGACTGCCTTTCTGGATTTTTTCAGCGCGCAGTGGTATAAGTCAGAGGACTCGATCTTTGGAGGCGCAGCGATGAAGGCTCAGTGGCAACCCGTTCAGAGCGATCGGCCCGGAGTGGCCCAATACCAGCGGCAAGGCGCCAAAGGTCAGGCGCAGATCGAACGCAAGGAGAACGGGGCCGCCGAAGCCTCTGAGAAGAACGGCTTCTTCGGCCCGACCGTGGACGCCTACTTCTGCGCCCCGGCCCCCGATGATGCCACCATCCTGCACCGCATGGACGAGGTCGCCTACCCTCCTCGCTTCGGCGACTTCAAGGAGGTCAAGCACTCCCCTGAACTGCCCACGGTGAAGCACTACCAGGGCCGCGAGACCGGTGGACTGGTGCGCTCCAAGGTGGACGTCATGATCGACCGCGACGGGGACCAGGCCGACTACACGGCCAAGGTCGGCCACTTCGGCGAACAGATCGAAGGCCACTTCTTCGCGCCGGCCCCGTCCGACCAGGAGATCCTGCACCGCCTCTCCGAGCACCCGTAGGCCTGGTCGCCCGGAACCTCGAAGGCTCGCCTCCCCCGGCGGGCCTTCGGCACGTACGTTCGAGCCCGGCCGGTTTCGAGGCCCGACGGCAGGTCCCCCGACCCCAAGACGGAAAGACTCCGCCCCGTGAACATCAACCGAACCAACCCGGCTTCCGCCCGGAGGCGTAGGGTCCTGATCCTCCTGTTGGTGCTGGGTGCCAGCCTGGGGGCCTGGGCCTACTGGGGGCGCAGCACCAACAAGGCGGCCCTGGTGGAGGCAGAGCTCAAGCGGGGCGAGTTGACCAGTCTGGTCTCGGCCACCGGCGTCCTGGAGGCCACCACGACCGTGACCGTCGGCAGCCAGGTATCGGGACAGGTCAAGAGCCTGTCGGTGGACTACAACTCCCCGGTCCGCCGGGGGCAGGTCCTGCTGGTCCTGGACCCCTCCGAGTTCCAGGCCCGGTCAAGTCAGGCCACCGCTGCCCTGGAATCCGCGCTGGCCTCGGAGCAGAACGCCGTTGCCCAGCATTCCAGTGCCGAGGCCGACGTGGCCCAGGCCCGGGCGGGGGTCCTGACCGCTCAGTCCAACGTCGACCAGGCCCTGGCCCAGGTCCGCAGCGCCCAGGCCTCGGCGGCCACGGCGGAGGCCTCGGTTCGGCGCGCCCGGGCCGAGATGGAGAACGCCCTGTCCGAGTCGCGCCGCTTCGAGGAGTTGCGCCGGCAGGACCTGGTGGCCCAGAGCGAGGGAGAGGCCCGGACCACGGCCGGGCGTGTGGCCCAGGCGGCCTTCGACACGGCCCTGGCCGCCCGCCAGGAGGCGGCCGCCCAGCAGCGCCAGGCCACCTCGCGGGTGGAGGGCAACCGCAGCGAACTGGTCGCCGCGCAGACTCGCCTGGAGGCTGCTCGGGCCCGGCAGGTCGCCGCCGCTGCCCAGGTCCGCTCGGCCCGGGCCCAGGTCCGCCAGGCCCAGGCCACGGTCGAGCAGGCCCGGGTGGATCTGGAGCGCACCGTCATCCGCTCGCCCATCGACGGGGTGGTCATCCAGCGCCAGGTGGATGTCGGCCTGACGGTTGCCGCCACCTTCCAGGCTCCGGAACTGCTGACGATCGCTGGCGACCTGCACCACATGCAGGTCCGGGCCGACATCGCCGAGGCCGACATCGGGCGGGTACGTCAGGGCCAGTCCGTGGAGTTCAAGGTCGACGCCTACCCCGAGCGGCGCTTCCAGGGCCAGGTCGCTCAGGTCCGACCGGCCCCGGTGGAGGGCAAGGAAGGTACCGTGAACGTGGTGGTCTTCGGGGTCCTGGTCGCCGCTCCCAATCCCGACCTGCTTCTGAAACCGGGTATGACCGCGACGGTCGAAATCGCCGTCGAACACCGCCCCGACGTGCTCCTGGTTCCGAACCAGGCCTTGCGCTTCATCCCTCCGGACCTTCCGGAGGACGACGAGAAGAGCGACCAGGACCGCAACGCCCGGCCTCGCGACCAGAAGGGCCGTCCAGGAGCGGTCTGGGTGCCTGGCGCCGATGGAAAGCCCCGCAAGGTGGACCTGCGGATCGGCATCACCGACGGCGAGCTTTCTGAAGTGCTCGAGGGCGAACTCAAGCCCGGAGACAAGGTCTACGTGGACGTCGAGGAAACGGTCGATGCCCCGGGTGCCTGACCGGGCACGTTCCCATCCGGAGCCGGGCCCGTGACGCTCTGGGTTGTCTTCCAGGCTGCCTGGCGCGCTCTGTGGCGCAACAAGATGCGGACCCTGCTGACCATGCTGGGGATCATCATCGGCGTGGCCGCAGTGATCGCCATGCTCTCCATCGGCAACGGGGCCCGGGTGGCCGTGCAGTCCGGCGTGGCGGGGCTGGGCTCGAACGTCATCAGCGTCGAGCCGGGTAGCAGCCGACGCGGCGGGATCCGGGGCGGTTCGGGGACCGGCCTGGAGTTGACCGTGGGGGACATGGAGGCCGTCCGGCGCCTGCGGTCGGTCCAGGCCGCGACCCCGATCCTGCGGGCCCAGGGGCAGTTGGTGGGCGGCGGCTCGAACTGGACCACCGGCGTCCAGGGTGTCAGTCCCGAGTGGAGGCAGGTCCGCAACTGGGAGCCTGACCGGGGCCGCATGTTCACCGAGGCCGAGGTCGCTTCAGCGGCCAACGTGGCCCTCCTGGGGCGGGTGACCGCCCACAAGCTCTTCGGAGCCGCCAACCCGGTTGGAGAATCGCTGCGCATCCAGAACGTCCCCTTCGCGATCCTCGGGGTCCTGGACGAGAAGGGAGCCGGAGCGTGGGGGGTCAGCGGCGATGACCTGGTGGTCATCCCCTACACAACGGCCCAGCGCAAGCTGGTCGGCACCACGAAGATCCACGGCCTGGTGGTCTCGGCCCGCCGCAGCGACCGGGTCCAGGCCACCGAGCACGAAATCATGATGCTCCTGAAAGAGCGCCACCGGGTGTCTCCTGACGACGAGGACGCCTTCCATTCTTACAACCAGGCCTCGATTTCCAAGATGCTGGCGGAGCAGACCCGCATCTTCACACTCCTGCTGGGCAGTATCGCCTCGGTCAGCCTGCTGGTGGGCGGCATCGGCATCATGAACATCATGCTGGTGTCGGTGACCGAGCGCATCCGCGAGATCGGCATCCGCATGGCTGTGGGCGCTCGGGGCGCGGACATCCTGGTGCAGTTCCTGATCGAGGCGGTGGTGCTTTCCCTATTGGGTGGCCTGATCGGGGTGCTGCTGGGTGTCGGGATCTCCGTCGGGATCTCCAAGGTGGCCAGTTGGCCGCCAGTGATCTCCCAGGGGTCGATCGTGCTGGCCTTCGGCTTCTCGGCGATGGTGGGCATCTTCTTCGGCTTCTATCCAGCCCTCCAGGCCTCGCGCCTGGACCCCATCCAAGCCCTGCGCCACGAGTAGCCAGCGTCCGGCCTGCGCAGCGCCGTCCCGGTCCACCATCCGGTGGCGGCTGCCGCCACCCCCTGATCGCCCGACGACATGCTGGCGCACCTGTCTGCAGATCGGGTAGCCGGGGAGGCGGGCGAGCCTGGCTGCCCGCCTCCCAAGCTCCCACA
>CAZQPM010000134.1:0-10367 GCA_964595195.1 uncultured Burkholderiales bacterium
GGCCCGCGAAGGGGTAGGTCGGCAGGTCCGCCTGGTGACCCGGTCCGGCCAGGGATTCCCAGTCCAGGTCGGCTCCAGCCTCGAAGCGGCGGGCCTCCTCCTGCAGGCGTGGGTCCTGGAGGCCGCCACCTGGCGGGCAGGTCCCCTCCAGGAAGCCGCGCAGCCCGTCCACCAGGTTCTGGCGGGAGGTCACCACCAGGGCGAGTCGCTCGGCGAAGTGGGTGCGCCCGACCGCGGCCGTGCGGCACAGGTCCCCCAGGGGCGCCTCCGGGTGGGCCTCGATCCAGGCGGCATAGCGCTGGACCTGCCGGCGCAGCGCCCCGGCGTCCCGGGCCGAGATGGGGAAGAGCCGGGGGCGTTCCTCCGCGTCGGTCGGGGATGGGCGCGCCGCGCCCTGGTGGGGCCCAGGAACGGGCTGCCCCGGATCGCTCCCGGGCGGCGCGTCCTCCACCAGGATGTGGACGTTCGTCCCCGAGATGCCGAAGGCGCTGACCCCCGCTGTGCGGGGTCCGGCGCTGGCGGGCCACGGCTGCAGGTGCCCAGGAACTTGCAGGTGCAACTCCTCCCAGGCCACCAGGGGGGTCGGCCGGTGGAAGTGAAGGTTGGGCGGAATGGCTTCGTGCTGCAGGGCCAGCACGACCTTGATCAGGCCGGCGACCCCGGCGGCGCCCTCGGTGTGGCCCAGGTTCGTCTTCACCGTGCCGACCCACAGGGGGCGGTCGCCCGGGCGCGCCCGCCCGTAGACCTCCCCCAAGGCCAGAAGCTCGATGGGGTCGCCCAGGGGGGTTCCGGTCCCGTGGGCCTCCACGTAGTCCACCCGCTCCGGAGGCAGGCCGGCCCGGGTCAGGGCCTGGCGGATCACCGCCTCCTGGGCCGGTCCGTTGGGAGCCGTCAGGCCGTTGCTGCGGCCGTCCTGGTTCGTGGCCGAGCCTCGCACCAGGGCCAGGACGCGGTCCCCGTCGCGTCGGGCCGCCCAGAGGGGTTTGAGCAGCACCACCCCGCAGCCGTCGCTGCGCACCAGGCCGTCTGCCGCAGCGTCGAAACTCTTGCAGCGCCCGTCGGCGGCCAGGCCCCGCAGGCGCGAGTGGAAGACGTTGCCTTGGGGGCTCAGCACCAGGTTGACGCCGGCCGCCAGGGCCAGGCTGCATTCCCCCGAGCGCAGGGCCTGGCAGGCCAGGTGCACGGCCAGGAGGGACGACGAGCAGGCCGTGTCCACGGTCATGCTGGGGCCCTGGAGGCCGAAGAAGTAGGAGATCCGGCCCGCCGCGACGCTCATCATGGCGCCCGTGCCGCTCCAGGGGTCGATCTCGCCCGCCTCCCGGGCCAGCGTGGCGAAGTCCGAGTTGCAGGCTCCCACGAAGACCCCGGTGGAGGTGCCCTGCAGCCGGTCGGGGGGAATCCCGGCGTGTTCGAGGGCCTCCCAGGCGGTCTGCAGCAGCAGGCGCTGGTGGGGATCCATCCGGCGCGCCTCGCGCGGGGCGATCCCGAAGAAGGCCGCGTCGAAGCGCTCGAGATCGGGCAGGAAGCCGCCGAAGCGGCTGTACATCCGGTCCGGGGCCTCGGGGTCGGGGTCATACCACTCGCGCAGGTCCCAGCGCTCGGGCGGGACCTCGGTGATGGCGTCCCGCCCCCGGGCCAGCAGCTCCCAGAAGGCCTCGGGGCCGTCCGCCCCACCGGGGAAGTGACAGCCCAGGCCGATGACCGCGACCGGCTCCTCGGCGGGCGGGTGCGGCGGAGCGGTCGCCGGAGGCCCCATCGGGCCAGCTACCGCGTCGGCCGGGTCGGCAGCCGTCGGGCCTGCCAGGGGCCAGGTTCCGGCGTCGGACCGATGCAAGAGTTCCATCAGACGGTCGGCCAGGCGCTCGACGGTGGGATGGTCGAAGGCCAGGGTGACCGGCAGGGCCACTCCCAACTCTCTCTCCAGATGGCTGCGCAGTTCCACCGCCATCAGGGAGTCCAGGCCCTGTTCCTGGAAGGGCCGGGCGGTCTGGACCCGGTCCGGCGAGGCCAGACCCAGGCAGGTCGCCACCAGCCTCTGCGCGGCGTTCACCAGTACCGGGCGCCGTTCGCCCGGAGGGACGAGGAGAAGTTGCGCCTGCAACCTGGCGGCCGGCGCCTCGGGGGGCCGGGGGCGCAGTCCGGCCAGAAGCGAGCTGCCGGCCCAGGTGGGGTAGTAGGCCAACCAGCGGTCCAGGTCCAGGGGCAGGACCAGGACCTGGGCCCGGCCGCCCTGCAGCAGGCGCCCCAGGTGGGCCAGGCCCTCCCCGGTGGTCAGGGTGCCCATGCCGCTGGAGGCCAGGCGGGCGGCCCGCGCCTCCTGACCGACGACCATCCCCGCGTCGGTGAAGGCCGTCCAGCCGACGGCCAGGGCGGGCAGGCCCTGGGACCGGCGCAGCCCGGCCAGGGCGTCCAGGAAGCCGTTGGCGGCAGCGTAGGTGCTCTGGCCCGGCGAGGCCAGGACGCTGCCGACCGAGGAGTAGAGGATGAAGTGGTCCAGTGGGGCTGCACGGGTCAACTCGTGCAGGTTCCAGGCCCCCTCCACCTTGGGGCGCAGGATCGCTGCCAGGCGGGCCTCATCCTGTTCGGCCACCAGGCCCAGGTCGGCCAGCCCGGCGGCGTGCACGACCCCGCGCAGGCGGGGCAGGACCGGGGACAACAGGGCCGCCAGGGCCCTTCGGTCGGCGACGTCGACGGCGGCCACCGTCACGCGGCAGCCAGCCTGCTGCAGTCCGGCGACCACGCTGGCCTGGGCGGGTGTCGCCAGGCCTCGGCGGGAGACCAGGAGCAGCTCGCGGACACCCTGGCCGACCAGCCAGCGCGCCACGGCCAGGCCCAACCCGCCCGTCCCGCCGGTGACCAGCCAGGTCCCATCCGGACGGATCGCAGCCGGGCCCGGCGGGGCCACCCCGGCGCCGCCCGGGCGCAGGCGGGCGGCCAGGCGCAGACCCGGGCGCAGGGCGACCTCGTCTTCGCGGGGCGGAGCGCACAGTTCACGGATCAGATCGCCCGTGTCCAGGATCTGGCCGTCCGCAGGCAGGTCCACCCGCAGGCAGCGCAGCTCGGGATGCTCGACGGCCACGGCCCGAGCCATCCCCCACAGCAGGGACTGACCGGGGTCCCCCGGGAGGTCGCCTGCGGCCAGGGCCCCTCGGGTCAGCAGGACCAGTCGCGGTGGGGCAGCGACTCGCGCCAGGGTCTGGACGAGCTTCAGGAAGCCAGCGCACCCGTGGCGGGCCGCGACGGGCACCTCCGTGGTGGTCGGCGCCGTCAGGAAGAGGACTCCCTGCAGGTCCTCAGGGGCCAGGGCGGGGTGCGGCGGCCAGTCCGAGTCGGTCTCGATCCGGAATCCGTGCTGCTGCAACCTTTTCCGCAGGCTCTCGAGCGTCGGGTCGGGTCGACCCAGCAGCAGCCAGCGGCCGAGGGGCGGGGAGGACGCGGCCGGCGGGGGCAGGGACTCCCATTCCAGCACCAGGAAGGGGTCGGGCGCGGTGGGCGCGGCCTCGGGCACGCGGGTCCGGGGAGTGAACCAGAAACGCTCCTTCTGCCAGGGGTAGGTGGGCAGGGACAGCCTGCGGGTATGGTCGGGCGACGTCAGGGCCTGCCAGTCCACCCGGTGCCCGCTCGCGTACAGGCGGGCCAGGCTGCAGCGCAGCGTGCGCGCCTCGTCCTGGCCCGGGCGCAGGGTGGGTAGCCACAGGTGGCTGCCGCCGACCAGGCAGACGGCGCCCATGGCCGACAGGGCCGGTTGGGGGCCCAGTTCCAGGAAGGCCTGGATTCCCTGTCCGGCCAGGGTCCGGATCCCCTCGGCGAAGCGGACCGTAGCCGACAGGTGGCCCACCCAGTAATCCGGAGTCGCGACCTCGGGGCCCGCCGGCCGGCCGCTGACGCCCGAGACCAGGGTTCGACCGGGTGGGGCGAAGGTGACCGTGGCGGCCACCTGGCGGAAGGGCTCGATCATCGGCTGCAACAGCGGGGAGTGGCCCGCCGCCGAGATGGGCAGGCGGGTGCAGTGGATGTGTTCCTCCTGTAGCTGCAGGCACAATGAATCCGCGGCCTCGATCGACCCCGAGACGACCACGTTCAGCGGCGAGTTGACCGCCGCCACGGAGAGCGCCCGGCCCTCGATCAGGTGGCGGACCCGGGCCTCGGAGGCCCAGACGGCGACCATGGCGCCGGGGGGCAGGGCCTGCATCAGGCGGGCCCGGGCCACCACCAGGCGCAGGCCGTCGGCCAGGCTGAAGACTCCGGCCGCGCAGGCGGCCACGAATTCGCCCAGGCTGTGGCCGATCAGGGCCTTCGGCTGCAGCCCCCAGGCCCGGCACAGTTCCCAGAGCGCGTATTCCAGGCAGAAGAGGGCCGGTTGGGCATACTCGGTCTGCTCCAGGAGGTCCCCGTGTCCATCGAAGAGCACCTCGCGCAGGGGGTAGGGCCAGACTTCCGCCAGCAGCCTCGAGCAGCGGTCCAGGGCCTGCCGGAAGACGGGCTCCTGGACGTCGAGGGTCCGGCCCATCCCGACGTACTGCGAGCCCTGGCCGGTGAACATCAGGGCCAGGGGGGGCGGGTCCCCCGGGTTCGGCTGGCCGGTGAACAGTTCCGCGGGAGGGGATCCGGCCAGCCAGGCCTCCAGGTCTCGGGCCACCTCCTCGGGGGCCCGACAGACCAGGACCAGGCGATGCGCGAAGTGGTTGCGTCCCACGCCGGCGGTGTGGGCCGCGTCGGCCAGGCGGACTTCGGGGTGGCGGCGCAGGAAGGCGGCCAGGCGGCTGGCAGCCTGGCGCAGGGCCTCAGGCGTCCGGGCCGAGAGGGGCAGCAGGTGCCAGGGGCGGGAGGGTCCCGGGGTCTCTGCGTCTGCACCTTCTTCGAGCACCACGTGGGCGATGGTTCCCGAGACACCGAACGCGCTGACGCCGGCCACGCGGGGGCCTGCGCTGGCCGGCCAGGGCAGGACGCGGTCGGCCACGCGCAGGCGCAGTTCCCTCCAGGGCACCAGGGGATTCGGGGTGTGGAAGTGCAGGTTCGGCGGGATGGTCCCGTGCTGCAGGACCAGGACCGTCTTGATCAGGCCGGCGACGCCGGCGGCCCCCTCCGTGTGTCCGAGATTCGACTTCAGGGCCCCGACCACCAGGGGGTGGTTCGGCCCTCGCCCGGGCCCCAGCACGGCGTCCAGGGCCTGCAGTTCCAAAGGGTCGCTCAGTTGCGTCCCGGCCCCGTGGGCCTCGACGTAGCCCACGCGGCTGGGGGGAAGGCCGGCCTTCTCCAGAGCCTGGCGCAGGACGGCCTCCTGAGCGGGTCCCCGGGGGGCCGTCAGGCCGTTGCTGCGGCCGTCCTGGCCCACGGCCGAGGCCCGGATCACGGCCAGCACCCGGTCTCCCTGCGCCCGGGCCCGGGCCAGGGGCTCCAGGACCACCACGCCGCACCCGTCGCTGCGCACGTAGCCGTCCGCCGCGGCGTCGAAGGAGCGGCAGCGGCCGGAGGGGGACAGCGCGCGCAGCTTGGAGATCAGCACGGAGGTCTCGGGCGCCAGGACCAGGTTCACACCGCCGGCCAGGGCCACCTGGCATTCCCCGGCGCGCAGGCTCTGGGCCGCCAGGTGCAGGGCCACCAGCGACGAGGAGCAGGCCGTGTCGACCACCATGCTGGGCCCCTCCAGTCCGAGCGCGTAGGAGATCCGTCCCGCGGCCACGGCCAGGGCGCTGCCGGTGGCCGACCAGGCGTCCACCTGGCCCTGTTCGCGCAGCATGATGCCGTAGTCCATCGTGCACATTCCCAGGAAGACGCCGGTGCGGGTTCCCGCCAGGGTTTCGGGGGCCACCCCGGCGTGTTCCAGGGCCTCCCAGGCCGTCTCCAGCAGGAGGCGCTGCTGGGGATCCATCACCCGGGCCTCGCGAGGCGAAAGGCCGAAGAAGTCGGCGTCGAAGAGGTCCACCCCGACCAGGAAGCCGCCCTGGGTGCTCACCATCCGGTCCGCTTGTTCGGGGTCGGCCGAGTAGAAGGCCCCGGCATCCCATCGCTCGGCGGGCACCTCGGCGATGGGATCCCGCCCGCTGATCAGCAGTTCCCACAAGGCCTCCGGGCCGTCCACGCCGCCTGGGAAACGGCAGCCCATGCCGACGATCGCGACGAGCCCCGGGTCGTCGGTCGGGCCTGGAGAAGTGGGCCCGAGCGGGTCGGTGGGCAGTTCGGTGGCCTGGACGGGAATGTTGCAGTGGCATCGGATCCGGTCGTCGAGCCAGGCTGCCAGCTCTGCGACCGTGGGGTGGTCGAGGGCCAGGGTGGCGGGTAGCGTCCGGCCCAGTTCGCGGGCCAGGAGGTTGCGGAGTTCCACCGCGCGCAGCGAGTCCAGACCCTGGTCGCGCAGGGGGACCTGGGGGTCGACCCGGGCCGCCTCGACGTCCAACAGGTTCGCCACGTGCCGGAGGACGAGACCATGCAGGTCCCCATGGGGGGCGACGCGGTCGGGCGTGGCAGGCGGAACCTCGGAGGTGAAGATCTGGAGCGGTCGGGGCAACCACGGCCTCAGGACCTGCCAGTCCACGGCCGCCAGGGCGACCTGGCCCTGCTGGCCGAACCCGTCGTCCAGGGCCGCCAGGGCGGTGGCCGCGTCCAGTTCGGCCAGACCCTGGCGCCGCAGATGCTGGCGGTCGGCGCTGCCCATCCCCTCGGACCAGGGGCCCCAGTCCAGGGCCAGGGCCGGCAGGCCCCGGGCCCGGCGGTGGTCGGCCAGGGCGTCCAGGAAGGCGTTGCCGGCCGCGTAGCTGGCCTGTCCGGCCGCTCCCAGGAGTCCCCCCAGGGACGAGAACATCACGAAGAAATCCAGGTCGGCCGCTTCCCGATGCAGGTGCCAGGCGGCCAGCTTGGGGGCCAGGACGCGCCCCAGGCGGTCAGTGTCCAGATCGCCCAGCAGTGCGTCGTCCAGGACGCCGGCCGCATGCACCAGGCCCCGCACCGGCGTGCCCTCGGCGCGCAGACGCTCCAGGACCTCGCGCACGTGCGTGGGGTCGGCCACGTCCAAGGCCAGCGCGCGGGCTGAAGGTCCCAACTGGCGGACGAAGGCCAGGTCCTCCCCGGTGGGCTGGTGTCGACAGGCCAGCACCAGACGGGCCCCCTTTGCCGCCAGCCAGGAGGCCACCCGCCGGCCCAGGGCCCCCAGTCCTCCGGTGACCAGGACGCAGGACCCGGCAATCCGCGGCCGCGGACCCGCGGCGGGCAGGGCGCCGCGCACCAGTCGGGCGGCGTGGCGCCGCCCCTGTCGCCAGGCCACCTGGGCCTCTTCGTCGCGGGCCTCGAACTCGACCAGGAGGGTCCTGGCATCCTGGTCGGGGGCCTGGGGGTCCAGGTCGACCAGGCGGCAACCCAGTTCGGGGTTCTCGTGGAAGATCGCCCGGCCCAGACCCCACAGGGGAGCCTGGAAGGGGTGGCAGTCCTCGCCGGCCACGGACCAGGCCCCGCGGCTGACCAGCCACAGGGCGGGCGGCGCCAGGCGGGCCTCTCGCCGTCCCAGGGCCTGGATCAGGCCCAGCGCTCCACCCAGGGCCTGCGCCAGGTCTTCCGGACCGCTGGCCTCCAGGCCATGCAGGCAGACCACTCCGGCCAGGTCCGGCTCCAGCAGGGGGAGCTCCCGGAAAGGATGCAGGCGCATCGCTTGGGCGCCCCGCTCGGTCAGGCCCCGGGTCAGCGCACCCGCCAGGGCCTGGGGTCCGCCCGCGACGATCCAGGTGCCGTGCAGCGGGGCGTCCGGTCCCGGCGATGGGGGCGCCGGGGTCCAGGCAACCTGGCGGGTGTCGACCGCAGGTCCGGCGGGAGCAAACCAGTAGGACAGGCGGGGCCCAGGCAGTCGGGATGGGACGGGAGGCTCGCAGACCAGGTCCTCGGGAGCCTCTTGGAGGATCACGTGGACATTCGTGCCCGACAGGCCGAAGGCGCTGACTCCAGCCCGTCGGGGGCGAGGGTGGGAGGGCCAGGGGATCGGTGCGGTCGGTATCTGCAGATGCTCCCAGGGGGCGTGCGGGGTCGGTCGGCCCAGGTGCAGGTTGCCTGGGATCGTGCCGTGCTCCAGGGCCAGGATCGTCTTGGCCAGTCCGGCCACGCCGGCAGCGGCCTCGGCGTGACCCAGGTTGCTCTTCACGGTGCCCACCCAGAGAGGGCGCTCCGGCGGGCGGTCGCCCCCCAGCACCGCGTCCAGGGCCCGCAACTCGATGGGGTCGCCCAGGGGGGTGCCCGTCCCGTGGGCTTCCACGTAGTCGATGTCGGCGGGTCGGACCCCGGCTCGGGTCAGGGCCTGCCGCAGGACCTCCTCCTGGGCGGCGCCACTCGGTGCCGAGAGGCCGTTGCTGCGCCCGTCCTGGTTCGCTGCCGTGGCCAGGATCAGGGCGCGCACGGGGTCGCCGTCGCGGCGGGCCGCCTCCAGGGGCTTGAGCACGACCAGGCCGCACCCCTCGGCTCGCACGAAGCCGTCGGCCGCGGCGCTGAAACTGTGGCAGCGGCCGCTGGGCGAGAGGGCGCCCATCCGATCCAGGACCCGGTCTCCTGCGGACGTCAGGATGAGGTTGACGCCTCCCGCCAGGGCCAGGTCGCACTCGCCGGCGCGCAGGCTCATGGCCGCCAGATGCACGGCCATCAGCGAGGAGGAGCAGGCCGTGTCCACCACCAGGGCCGGGCCCATCAGGCCCAGCGTGTAGGAGATGCGCCCTGCGGCCACGCTGTTCTGCAGGCCCGTGCCGCTCCAGGCATCGTGGTGGCCGTGCTCACCGACCAGGGTGGCATAGTCGTGGTTCGTCAGGCCCACGAAGACTCCGACCCGCCGACCCTCCAGGCCCTGGGGGTCCAGGCCGGCCCGGGCCAGGGCCTCCCAGGCCGTCTCCAGCAGCAGGCGCTGCTGGGGGTCCATCTGTCGGGCCTCCTCGGCGCTGATGCCGAAGAAGCCGGCGGCGAAGAGGTCCACCCGGTCCAGGTAGCCGCCCTGGCCGCCTGCCAGTCCCGACCTTCCCGAGGGGGCCGGGCCTACCGCGTCGCGGCCCTCGGCAAGCAGGTTCCAGAAGGTCTCGGGGGAGTCGGCTCCACCCGGGAAACGGCAGGCCAGGCTCAGGATGGCCAGGGGCGGGTCCTCCCCGAGGGTTGTCGGCGGGGCTTGCGCGCGGTCGGTCGGGGTCGCTCCGGCAAGGTGTCGGGCCAGGGCGCGGAGGGTCGGGTGGTCGAAGGTCAGCGTCACCGGCAGGGCCCGCCCCAACTCCCGCTGCAAGAGGTTGCGCACCTCGACGGCCCGCAACGAGTCCAGGCCCTGGTCGCGCAGGGGGCGGTCGGGGTCGAGGCGGCCCGGTTCGCAGCCCAGCACGCGGGCCGCGCAGTCCCGGACCAGGTCCTCCGGGTGGCGGCCTGTAGAGGCGGTCGGCGTCCCGGGGCGATGGGCGCGCAGGAGGGACGAGGTGGCCCCCTGGGGGTAGTAGTCCAGCCACCGGACCAGGTCCAGCGGCAGCACGCACAGGGTGGCGGGCGCCCGGTCCAGGACCCTGCCCAGGAGGTCCAGGCCCTCAGCGGCCCTGAGGGTGCCCATCCCGCTGGCCGCCAGGCGGGCCAATCGCCCTTCCTGGCCGATCCCCATGCCGACATCGCTGAAGGCCGTCCAGGCCAGGGCCGTGGCTGGCAGGCCCGCCGCCCGGCGCCACGAGGCCAGGGCGTCCAGGAAGGCGTTGGCGGCCGCGTAGGCGGCCTGCCCCGGCGAGGTCAGGGTCCCAGCCACCGAGGAATACAGGACGAAGAGGTCCAGCGGCAGGCCCGCCGTCAATTCGTGCAGGTTCCAGGCACCCTGGACCTTGGGCGCCATGATCTGTTCCAGGCGCTGGGGGTCCTGGTCCCGCAGCAGGGCCAGGTCGAAGAGGCCGGCCGCATGGAATACGCCGCGCAGGGGGGGAGCCTGCGTCTGCATCTGTTCCAGGAGGTGGCCCAGGGCCTCCCGGTCGGACACGTCCAGGGAGGCCACACGGACCTCGGCACCCTGCGATTCCAGGCTCCAGATGGTCGATTGCTGGGAGGGCTGGGGGGCGCCCCGGCGGGAGACCAGGACCAGGTGGCGCGCGCCCCGAGCCACCAGCCAGCCGGCCAGGGCCAGGCCCAGGCCGCCGGTCCCGCCCGTCACCAGGTAGGTCCCGTCGGCGCGGGGCTTCCAGTCCCCGCCTGGGGGCAGGTCGGCGGCGACCAGTCGCGCGACCCGGCACTGCCCGTCCCGCAAGAGGAACTCGTCCTCGTCGCCGGGGTCCCGGATCACCGACGAGAGGGCCTCCCACCCTCCCTGCCCCGTGGGGTCCAGGTCGACGCGAACACAGCGCAGTTCGGGATGCTCGACGGCCACCGTGCGGGCCAGGCCCCAGAGG
>CAZQPM010000135.1:0-10279 GCA_964595195.1 uncultured Burkholderiales bacterium
CCTGGGGGGTTGGCGGGCCTGGGGGGGTGGCGGGCCTGCTTGTGGCGGGAGACTCTGCGTGGAGGGACATTGTGGCGGGAGACGCCGTGCGCCGACTGGGCGATCCCAACGGGCCCGTGAAACGGGCTTTTGACCTGGTCTGGACCCTCGCCAGCCTGCTGGTGCTCTGGCCGGTCATGTTCCTGTGCGCCCTGGCCGTCCTCCTGGACGATGGCTGGCCCGTCTTCTACGTGCAGGAGCGCGTCGGGCGCCATGGCCGTCCCTTCCCCTTCCTGAAGTTCCGGACCATGGTGCGAAACGCCGAGAGGATCGGGGCGGGGTATGAGATCGAGGAGAGGGATCCCCGCATCACGCGCACGGGTCATTTCCTGCGCCGGTGGTCCCTGGACGAGCTGCCGCAACTGTTCAACATCCTGCGCGGCGAGATGAGCGTGGTCGGGCCCCGCCCGACGCTGGCCTACCAGGTCGCCGACTACTCCCCCTACCAGCGCCGGCGCCTCGAGGTACGGCCGGGTCTGACGGGACTGGCTCAGGTCACGGGCCGGAATCGGTTGCCCTGGCCCCAGCGCATCGACCTGGACATCCGATACGTCGACAGCTACACCCCCTGGCTGGACCTGGTCCTGATCGCTCGGACCTTCGGCATCCTGCGGGACTCCGGAGCCATCTACGGCGAGGGATGGGCCCGCCGCCCGGGTGGTCCCGGGCCTCTCCAGAACCCGATCACGGAGCACAGACAGGAGCACAGATGAACGACCTTCCAGCCCTTCTGGGCGGCACTCCAGCCTTTCCCGACGGAGTTCCCTTCACGCGTCCCACCCTGCCGCCGTGGGAGACCCTGGCCCCCCGGCTGGAGGCCATGTACCGCAGCGGCAACCTGACCAAGGGCCCCAACCTTCGCCAGTTCGAGGCCCGGATGGAGGAGTATCTCCAGGTCCCCCACGTGGTGGCCGTGTCCAGTTGCACCGCGGGCCTGATGCTGGCGATCCAGTCCCTGGGCCTGCAGGGAGAGGTGATCGTCCCCTCCTATTCCTTCATGGCCACCTTCCACGCCCTGCGCTGGTGCAACCTGACCCCCGTGTTCGTGGACTGCGAGCCCGACACCCTGACGGTGGACGTCCAGGCCGTGCGGGCGGCCATCACGCCGCGGACGGCGGCGGTCATGGTCGTCAGCCTCTTCGGGAATCCTCCCGACTGGCCGGCCCTGGAAAGCCTGTGCGCCGAGAAGGGCCTTCCGCTCTTCTCGGACTCGGCCCACGGCCTGGGGACGATCTACCAGGGCAGACCGCTGGGGGGCTGGGGGCGCTTCGAAGTCTTCTCGCTGTCGCCGACCAAGCTCTTGCCGGCCGCCGAAGGGGGACTGGTGGCCACCCGGGATGCCGAGGTTGCCCGTTGGGTTCGAGAGGGGCGCGACTATGGCAATCCAGGCAGCTATGACTGCAGTTTTGCCGGCCTGAACGCCCGGATGTCCGAGTTCCACGCCGTCCTGGGCCTGGCCGGTGTGGATGGCCTGGAGGGCTACGCCCTCCACCGCAACCGGGTGGCGGCCGTCTACCACGAGGAACTGGCTGGCACACCCGGGATCTCGTTCCAGAAGGTCCGCGCAGGCGCCCGCTCGTCCTACAAGGATTTCCCCATCCTGGTGGACGAGGAGGCCTTCGGCGTGAACCGGGACCTGGCAGGCAAGGCCCTGCAGGCTGAGGGAATCCCGACCCGGGCCTACTTCCATCCTCCGGGCCACGAGCAGACCGCCTACGCGGACCTCCCCGCCGTCCATCTGCCCCATACCGAGCGCCTGAGCCGACGGGTCCTGTGCCTGCCGATCGCCTCGCATATGGACCTCGAGGAGGTCCGCCGGGTGGCCAGGGCGGTTCGTCGCATCCAGAGGCACGCCGCTTCCCTGAGGGTGACTGGTTGAGGCTGCGCTTCAAACTGGCCCTGGCGGTCGTCGACTTCCTGCTGCTCATGGCCGGGTTGCTCCTGGCCCTCGGCCTGCGCCTGGACTTCAACCCGTTCTTCATGGAACGCTACCTGACGGCCCAGCACCTGTGGTTCTACAGCCTGGCCTCGGGCCTGACGGTGGTGGCCTTCTTCCTCTTCGGCCTGTACGAGAAGGTCTGGCGCTACGCCGGCATCTACGAACTGCTGGCCATGGTCTACGCGGTGGGGGCCGTGGTGGTGCCCGTGGAGGTCCTGATCCTGCTGGGCAGTGGCTCGACCTTCCCGCGCACGGGGCCGATCATCGCGGCCTTCCTGTGGCTCTCCCTGTGTGGAGGGCTGCGCTTCGCCCTGCGCGTCTCCAGCCATCGCCGCGTGCAGCGGGGCGAGAACTACAAGCGCGTGCTGGTGGTCGGGGCCAACGACGCGGGCGAGGCCGTGGTCCGGGAGTTGATCCGCCAGAGGACGGGTCTGGACCCCGTCGGCTTCCTGGAGACCGACCCGGACCGTCGCCGAGTCAGGATCCACGGCGTTCCGGTCCTGGGGGCTCCCGAGCAGGTGGTGGAGGTGGCCCGGGATTACCAGGTCTCGGAGGTGATCCTGGCCAAGTCCCCGCCCGCCGTGGTGCGGGCGGTGGTGAGCGCCTGTGCCAGCACCGATCTGAAGCTGCGCCTGGTGCCCAGCCTCAGTGACGTCGCCGGTGGACACGTGACGGTGAACAGCATCCGCCAGGTGCAGATCGAGGACCTGCTGGAGCGCGACCCCGTGCGCGTTGAACTGGACCAGGTCGCCGGCTACCTGCGCGGGCGGCGGGTGCTGGTCACGGGGGCGGGCGGTTCCATCGGCTCGGAGATCTGCCGACAGGTGGTCCGCCTGGGGGCCGGCCAGGTCATCATGCTGGGTCGGGGCGAGAACAGCATCTACGAGATCGCCTTGGAACTGCGCGGCCAGCCGGTCGTCTCGTTCATCGCCGACACGCGCGACCGCGGGCGTCTGGAGGACCTCTTCAAGCGCTTCCAACCCCAGGTGGTCTTCCACGCCGCGGCCCACAAGCACGTGCCCCTGATGGAGGCGAATCCCTCCGAGGCCGTCTCCAACAACGTCTTCGGCACGGCCCTCCTGATGGAACTGGCCGAGCAGCACAGGGTCGAGAAGTTCATCCAGATCTCGACCGACAAGGCCGTCAATCCCTCCAGCGTGATGGGCGCCACCAAGCGGATGGCCGAGCTTCTGCTGGCCCGTCGGGCGGCGCCGGGTTTTGCTGCGGTCCGGTTCGGTAACGTCCTGGGCTCCCGGGGCTCGGTGATCCCCACCTTCCGGCGCCAGATCGCGGCAGGTGGGCCGGTGACGGTGACCGATGCCGACATGACCCGCTACTTCATGACGATCCCGGAGGCCGTCAGCCTGGTCATCCAGGCGGGCGCGCTGGCCAGGGGAGGGGAGATCTACATCCTGGACATGGGCCACCCGGTCCGGATCATGGACCTGGCTCGCAACATGATCCGCCTGTCGGGTTACGAGCCCGAGGCCGACATCCCGATTCAGGTCACGGGGGTCCGGCCCGGCGAGAAGCTCTACGAGGAACTGGTGAATACCGGCGAGGAGACCGAGCCCACCGAGGCGGCCAAGATCACCCGGGTGACCTCGCCGCCGCCTCCGCCCGAGTGGCCGGGGTCCGAGTTGGAGGAACTGCGCCAGGCAGCCCGGGAGTCGGACGACCGCAGGTGCGTGGAGATCCTGTCCCGCCTGGTCCCCCGCTACGAGGGGGGGGGCGGCTAGGCGGCAGGCACCCCGGCGGCGGCGGCGAAAAAACTCGCTATCGAGTCCCGTCCACCGGTTCTCTTCGAGGAGGTCGTGCAGGTCCCATGAAGCACCGTCGTCGCTTGATCACGCGTTTGGGGATGGCCCTGGCGGGTCTGGGTCTTCTGGCCGGGTTGGGTGGCCTGGCCCCCGAACCCACGGCGCCCCCGGCCATGGTCTGGGAGGGTGCGGGACAAGCCATCACCTACGGGGATCCGGATGGGCCGGGGCCCCTGCCCGGGGGGGCCGCCCGCTTGGAGGGGGTGATCCTGGTCGACCTGGTGGACGGTCTGAGCCCCGACGGCGTGCGCGCCCTGGGTGCCCGGCATGGTCTGGACCTGCGCTACAACTCACCGCAGTCCCTGGGCTCGGCCCTGACGGTGGCCCGGGTCCCCGAGGACCGGATCGGCACCGTGCTGGCCCGGCTTTCCGGCGACCGCGAGGTCCAGGCCGCCGAGCCGGACTACCTCTTCCAAGCCCTGGACATGCCGGCCGTGCCCGGCCCGACCGGCGCCTTCCCCAACGACCCGCTGTTCAAGTATCAGTGGCACATGGAGCAGATCCGGGTTCGCCAAGCCTGGCCCTGGAGCACGGGCCGCGACGCGGTGGTCGCCGTGATCGACACCGGGGTGGCCTGGACCGACCACGAACGGTTCCGTCGGGTGGAGGACCTGGCCGGCACGCGCTTCGTGCCGGGCTACGACTTCGTCAATCGCAACCGCTACGCCCTGGACGACCATGCCCACGGAACCCACGTGGCCGGGACGGTGGCCCAGACCACCCACAACGGCAAGGGCGTCGTGGGCGTGGCCTTCGAGGCCGCAATCATGCCGATCAAGGTGTTGTCAGGTCGGGGTTACGGAACGCTGGGCGACATCGCCGACGGCATCCGTTTCGCGGCGGACCACGGGGCCAACGTGATCAACATGAGCCTCGGAGGGCCGATGCCCTCCAGCGTCCTGGCGGATGCGGTCCGCTACGCCCATCGGCGCGGGACCCTGGTGGTGGCCGCTGCAGGGAATGAGAGCCGGCCCAGGCCCTCCTACCCCGCGGCCTTCCCCGAGAGCCTGAGCGTGTCGGCCGTGGATTGTCAGGAGGAGTTGACCTTCTACACGAACCACGGGCCCGACATCGACCTGGCCGCCCCTGGGGGCGACACCCGGGCCGACCGCAACGGGGACGGCAAGCCGGACGGTGTCCTGCAGAACACGATCCAGATCGGCCATCCCGAGAAGGAGGACTACCTCTTCTTCCAGGGGACTTCCATGGCCGCACCCCACGTGGCCGGTGGTGCGGCCCTGCTGGCCTCCCAGGGGGTGACCAGTCCCACCGCCGCCCGGGCCCTTCTGAAGGCCACCGCCCGCAGCAAGGGGGCCGAGGGCCAGGCCAGGGGCTTCGGGGCCGGCGTCCTGGACGTCGGCCGGGCCACCTGGCGGGCCGGCTTCGTCTATGGAGCCGGGCGGCTGATGCTGGGCCTGGCGGTGGGCCTTCTGGCCGCTGCAGCCCTGCTGCGCCGTGGGCATCCGGCCCGGTCCGCGGCCGTCCTGCCCGGAGTCCTCCTGGGGGCCTCGGGCGCCTTCTTCCTGCCGCTGGTCCTGCCCCAGGACGTGCCCTTCTGTGCGTTCCTGACCACCGGCCTGCCCGCCTGGGACATCCCCCTGTTGGGGGCGGCGGCCCACGGAAATCCGCTCTTCTACAGTTGTCTGTTGCCCATGGTCCTGTCCGTGGTGGTGGGCGATCGCCCGCTCCTGAGGGCCCTGGTGGCCGGTCTGGCCGCCGGGTTTGCGGGCCATCTGCTCTTCGAGGCGCTGACCGGCGCGGCCCTGGTGCAGTTCGTCCCCGCCTTCCTCAGCCGGCTGTGGCTGTTGGGCCACGGGCTGTTCTGCGTGGTCCTGGCCCAGGTGCTGGGCGACGAATCCCCGTGAGAGCGGAGGGCGTCGTCGCCCTGAGCAGACCACCCGACCTGCCGATGCCCCGGTGAGCGTCCTCGGCGAGTTGTGGCGGACGCTCAGACCACGACAATGGACCAAGAACCTCTTCGTCTTCGCCGGCCTGGTCTTCTCCCAGCACCTGGTGGACGCGACCCAGTTGGTCCAGGTCCTGGTGGCCTTCCTGGTCTTCTGTCTGGCCAGCGGCGGCGTCTATCTCTTCAATGATCTCTGGGACCTGGAGCGAGACCGCCAGCACCCCCTCAAGCGGCTGCGCCCCCTGGCCTCCGGGCGGCTGTCGCCCGCTCTGGCCTGGGGGGAGCTGGTGACCCTGGTGGGGGCCTGTCTGGCCCTGGGCTGGTGGGTCGGCCCGGCCTTCCTGGTGGTCGTCGTGGCCTATGTCCTGCTCCAGGTCCTCTATACGCTGTGGTTGAAGCGCGTCGTGATCCTCGACGTCTTCTGCATTGCCGCCGGCTTCGTGTTGAGGGTCCTGGCCGGGGCCGTGGCCATCCAGGTGGACGTCTCCCGCTGGCTGCTGATCTGCACGACCATGATTTCGCTGTTCCTGGGCTTGGCCAAGCGACGGCACGAACTGACCCTGGCCGGTGAGGATGCCGCCTCGCATCGCGAGGTGCTCGCCGAATACAGCCCCTACCTGTTGGACCAGTTGATCTCGGTGGTCACCGCCGCGACCGTCCTCTCCTACACGCTGTACACGACCTCTCCCGAGACTGCCGCCAAGTTCGGCAGTCAGAACATGGTCTTCACGGTGCCCTTCGTCCTCTACGGCGTCTTCCGCTATCTGTACTTGATCCACATGAAGGGTGGAGGTGCAGCGGGAGCCGGAGGTTCCCCCGAGAACACCCTGCTGGGCGATCGTCCCCTGCTGGTCAACATCGGCCTGTGGATGCTGGTGGTGATGGCCGTCCTGTATTCCTGAACCTGGAGAAGCCGCGATGAGCACCACGACCCGAGCGATCCCCTCCGAAACCAGGAGACTGGCGGGCTGGGGCCGTCATCCGACGGCGGACGGCACCGCCGTGCGGCCGGAGAAGCTGGCCGCAGCCAGGCTGGCCGCGGTGGCGGACGCCTGGGACTCGGTGCTGGGCCGGGGACTGGGGCGCAGCTATGGAGACCCGGCCTTCAACCCCGAGGGGTGCACGATCCTGACCGAGCGGTTGGATCGCATCTGTTCCTTCGACGCGGCAACAGGCTGGCTGCGGGCCGAAGCCGGGTTGTCCTTCCGGGCCATCGCGGATGTCTTCCTGCCCCGCGGGTGGTTCCTGCCCGTGACCCCGGGGACCCGGCATGTGACCCTGGCCGGGGCCCTGGCCTGCGACGTGCACGGCAAGAACCACCATCGGGATGGCAGCGTCGGCCGCCACGCCGGAAGGCTCAGGATGCTGCTGGCCTCGGGCGAAGAGGTGGAATGCTCGGCGGACCAGGACCCCGACCTCTTCCACGCCACCATCGGTGGGATGGGCCTGACCGGCCTGATCCTCGAGGCCGAGTTGCGGCTGGTCCCGGTGGAGACGACCATGATCCGTCAGCAGGTCATGCCGGCCGGCAACCTGGACTCGCTGATGGCGCTCCTGGAGGAGCACGATACCCGGGTACCCTACTCGGTGGCCTGGTTGGACACCGTGGCCCGAGGACGGAGTCTGGGGCGTGGGGTGCTGCTGTTGGGGGAGCACGCCCGGGTCAGCGACCTGCCGTCGCGCCTCGCTCGGGAGCCTCTGCGCCGGGGCCCCGGCCTGCGGGCCCGGGTGCCCGTCGAGGCTCCAGGCGGCCTGTTGAACACGCTGACCATCGGGGCCTTCAACACGGCCTACTACAACCTGCAGAAGCTCAAGGCCGGCCAGTCCCTGATCGCTCTTGATCCCTACTTCTACCCGTTGGACATCGTCGATGACTGGAACCGCATGTACGGCAAGGCGGGGTTCGTGCAGTATCAACTGGTCGTGCCTGCGTCCACCGCCCGGGCCACGCTGGTCCGGGTCCTGGAGTCGTGTGCCGGGCGTGGCCTGGCCTCCTTCCTGAGCGTCCTGAAACGCTTCGGTCCGGGAATGGGGTGGTTGTCATTCCCCTTCGAAGGGTACACCCTGACCCTGGACTTTCCGGTCACCCCCGGACTCTTCGAGTTCCTGGACGAACTGGACCGGCTGGTCCTGGCCGCGGGGGGGAGGCTGTACCTGGCCAAGGATGCCCGGATGAGCCCCGCCACCTTCCGGGCCATGTATCCCGAGTTTCCGCGTTGGCTGGAGGTCAAGCGCAGGGTGGATCCCGGCGACCGCTTCCGCTCGGCCATGTCCCGGCGCCTGGGCCTGGAGTCCAAGGAGGTCACTTCGCGATGAGCCATCTCTACCGTCTTCGCGGTCGGCGCCTGTGCCTGGTCGGGTCCACTTCGGGCATCGCCCGGGCCCTGGCCCGCCAACTGGTGGTCCGGGGAGCCCGGCTGCACCTGGGAGCCCGGGATCTGGAGGAGGCCGAGCGGGACGCCCGGGACCTGCAGGTCCGGGGCGGGAACCCCGTGAGTTTCAGCCGCTTCGAGGCCATGGACCTGGCCTCGCATGCCGACTTCCTGGCCCAGGCCACAGAGTGCCTGGGGGGGCTGGACGGGGTCCTGGTCGCCTTCGGCATCCTGGGGGACCAGGAACGTTGTCGCCGGGACTTCACCTATGCCCGCCAGGTCATGGACATGAACTACACGGCCCCCGCCTCGGTGCTTTCGCACGCCGCGGCCCTGCTGGAGGAGCAGGGGCAGGGGGGGATCCTGGTGGCCCTGGGGTCGGTTGCCGGCGACCGGGGGCGACCGGGAAACTACACCTACGGCTCGGCCAAAGCGGGTCTGCATGCCTATATGCAGGGCCTTCGCGGTCGTCTGGCCGGTCAGGGGATCCGGGTGTTGACGGTCAAGCCCGGCCCGGTCGATACACCCATGACCTTCGGTCTGGGCTTCCCCGGGGGCTTCCTGACGGGCCACCCCGAGTCGGTGGCCCGGTCGATCCTCCGGGCTATCGAGCGGGGGACCGAGGTGGTCTACGCCCCCTGCTTCTGGGCAGGGATCATGGCGGTGCTCCGGGCGATTCCTGAGTCCGTCTTCAAGAAGATGAAGCTGTAGCGGACGAGTCGGCCGGGCGGGGTTGGAAGGGTGGCCTTCCAATCCCGACCCGGCCGTTCTGGGGGGCGGGTGCAGGTCAGGGGATGTCGGCGATCTGCAGGCCGTCCTTGCTCCTCAGGGCCATCCGGCTCCCGTCGGAGCTCAGGCGGATGTCGCCAGCCGGGGCGCGGGGCAGGCCGGGCACCGGGCGTAGGGTCCATCCCGACCTGGCGCTGGCGGAGAAGAGGGTCAGCCGGTCACCCCGGACCTGGTTGACCTGGACGGAGGATCCGTCCTGGGAGAAGGTCAGATAGTCAAAGGGCGTCGGAGAGGTGCCCAGGACCTGACGGGTCCCCGTGGCCCCGTCGAAGAGCAGGACTTCGAACTTGCCCTGGGCCCTCTTGACCGCATAGGCCAACTGGTCGCCGTGAGGCATGAAGCCGAGGACCTCGGCGGCCTCATCGAAGGCCACCGGAGGGGTTCCAGCCACCCAGCGGTGCAGCTTCTGCCGGCCCTTCTGGATGGTGCAGAAGTACCCGGTCTGTGGCCCGGTGAAGGCGTAGATGGCCACGTCCTTGAGGGTCTTCCGGGCCTCGGCCACCTCGCCGGCCTTCTTGAAGGCCTCCAGGCCCGTCCTGGAGGTGTCCACCTCGGCGATGGCATCCTCGCCGCTGTAGTCCTCTTCGTCGTAGAAGTAACCGCGGGCCAGCAGGCGGCCGTCGGCCCGCCACAGCACCGCAGGGTGGGCCCGGAATCCGGCCTTGCCGGGCTCGTGGGCGATCAGGGTGCGGACCTGGCCGCTGGCCAGGTCCAGGACCACGAAGGCCGCTCCCGAAGCCGTGACGATCACCACTTCACGGCCGTCCGGGGTGAAGGCCGCCTGTTCCAGTCGCGGAACCGCCAGGTTGTAGGTGCGCACGTCCGAGACCCTGCCGTCGGAACGCAACTGCAGCAGGAACATCCGCCAGGTGATGCCGCGGTGGACGTCGCTCGGCGGGGCTTGCTGATACCCCAGCAGGGACCGGCCGTCGGGAGAGAACTCGACGATCGAGAAGGTCTCGCTGTCGATGCCGTGGGCCAGCAGTTGGGACCGGCTGAAGAGCGAGACGTCCGCCCAACCGGCGGTGCCAGAAAGACTCAGTGCGAGAAACAGGATTCCAGCCCAGAGGGTCCGCATGGGATGCTCCTTGTCCGTGGTAGTCCGGCGATGAAGATGCCTGTTCCGTCAGGTTACCTGATAGGAGGATCAACCCGCAACTTCAGTTCCTGAAAAAAAGCTAAAATTTTACAGGAAGGGCGGGTCGAACCGTTCCCAGGCGCGCGAGCTTGGTGTATCCTGGAGACAATACCGGCTGCCTCCAGCCGCCGGTCGACAGCATAGAAAGGAGCGCATACTGTGAAGTTCAGCCATGTCATGGCGGCCGCAATCCTGATGGGGGGGCTTCTTTCTGGAGCAGCGCAGGCGGGAGTCACCGGGGCCGAAGGCGGCACGGGAACTGTGACCGAGACCACG
>CAZQPM010000136.1:0-10279 GCA_964595195.1 uncultured Burkholderiales bacterium
CCACGGATCCGGCAGCCACCAGGCGGAAGTCCGAGTCGAAGGTCTCGGCCATGTAGGCCATGCCGACGCTCAGGGGATAGAGTTCCGCCGACTTCAGGACCACCAGGGGCCACATGAACGAGTTCCAGTGGGCGACGAAGGCGAAGAGGGCCAGCGTGCCCAGGGCGGCCCGGCTGAGGGGCAGCATGACGTGCCAGAAGATGCCGAACTCGCCACAGCCGTCCAGGCGGGCCGCGTCCTCCAGGTCCCGGGGGATCACCAGGAAGGCCTGACGCATCAGGAAGATCCCGAAGACGCTGGTGGCCGTCGGCAGCACCACGGCCGTCAGGGTGTCGAAGAGGCCCACCCAGCGGATGGTGACGAAGTTCACGATCATGTTGGCCTGGGTGGGCAGCATCAACGTCGCCAGCAGGCCAGCGCAGACCAGGGCCTTGCCAGGGAACTCCATCCGGGCCAGGGGATAGGCGGCCAGGGCGGCCAGACCCACCTCGAGCAGGACGCCCCACAGGCAGATCAGGAGCGTGTTCCAGAAGAAGCGCAGCAGCGGCAACTGTTCATTCACCCGGAAGAGCCGGACGTAGTATTCCAGGGTCGGGTCCCGGGGGACCAGGTCCAGGAGGCCCCGAGCCGTGAACACGTCGCCCGACCGCAGCGAGGTGGAGACCAGCCACAGGAAGGGCACCGTGGCGACCAGCGCCAGGATGGTCAGGACCAGGTACAGTCCTAGTGCCCGCAGGACTCCGGACAGCCGTGGGTGGAGCATCGGTGGGAGCCCTTCGCAGCCGTCCCGGCCGCTTCCTGTGGAGTGGCCGGGGCCAACCGCTGCAGGCGCTCCTCCGGGGTGCAGTCGGCGCAGCGCCCGTAGAGCACGATCATGTGGCTTTCGACCTGGAAGGCTGGCGGGGCCAGGGGGCCCAGGTCACCGGGACAGCCGTCCACCTCGAACACCTTGCCGCATCCCCGGCAATGGAAGTGGTGGTGATGGTGCTTGCCCGCCACCTCGTAGCGCAGTCCCTCGCCAGGCAACTCGACCGCCTGCAGGGTGCCCTCCTCGACCATGGCCTTGACGTTGCGATAGACCGTGGCGATCCCCAGGCCCGAGAGCACCCCCTGGGAGGCCTCCAGGATCTCCTGGGGCGACAGGGGGCGATCCGCCTGATCCAGGATCTGACGCAGGATCCTGCGCTGTCGGGTGTCACGCCGCATGCTGTGAAGGTACACCACCGGGCCGCGCGGGCGCAAGGAGGCTGCAGGCAGGACCGTCCCCGCAGACCCGAGAACGGCCCGCCCATGAGAGCGATCCTGTTGGACTGGGACGGCGTCCTGGTGGACTCCGTCGGACTGTATCTGGACCTGTACCGCGAGGTCTGCCTCCGCTGGGGCAGGACCCTGCCCATCGCCACGACCGAGGAGTTCCGCCACTGGTACAACCCTCATTGGGAGCAGAACTACTTCCAGATGGGCTTCACCCCCGACGAACTGCAGCAGGTCATGCGCTTCAGTCGGGAACACCTGGACTACGGCCGGGTTCCCTTCTATCCCGGGATCCCCGAGGCCCTGCGCCGGCTGTCGGCCGACTACCCCCTGGCCATCGTCTCGACGACTCCTGCGGCCCTGATCCGGACCCGCCTGGAAGCCGAGGGCCTGGCGGACCTGATGACCCACATCACCGGTGGCGACGACGGCACCAGCGAGAAGGTCGAGAAGATCCGCCAGACGATGCAGCGGATCGGCATGGACGCCGGGATCATGGTGGGAGACACCCCCCTGGACATCGAGGCGGGAAAGCGCCACGGCCTGAGCACCGTGGCCGTGACCTACGGATGGTGCGCCGCCGAGCGGGTACGCCGGGCGGCGCCGGATCGGCTGGTCGACTCTCCCGGCGACCTGGAGGCCGCCCTCCGCGATCTGCTGCCCCCTCTGTAACAACGGGTTCACACCTGCCGGCTGGGGCCCTGCTAGTCTGAAGTCACAGAATCGAGGTTGCGCCCAGGAAAGACAAGACCGTCGAGCAACCGGGTGCAGAGGTTGCAGGCGGATCGATGGAGATAGTGGCCTCCGCCTTCCTACCGGGCCTTCCTGCCACAAAGCCCCCGGCCCACGCCGGGGGCCTTTCATTTCCCAGCCGGCCCCCCCGCTTCCAGGGAAGCCGGAAGACCACGGCGAAGTCCGAACCTCGAGACCCTCTGTGGAGGCACCCCGTGGAGACCCTGCAGGAGAAGACCGAGAAGCGCTTCAGGCTGGGAGGCCTGTTCTTCGTGCTGGTGGGGGTGCTGGCCGCCGTGTACGCCCTCAGCCTGCACCTGGGCTCGGCCGAATCGCCCTCCTACGGGCTGGCCTCGGCCTGGATCCTGGACAGCCTGGCCCGCACGGCCGACCGGGTGGGCGGCCTTCTGGGCCGAGGCTGGGAGGAGCGTGCCTTCCAGGTGAACCTGGGCGTGGCTGCGGTCTTCAGCCTGGCCGGCCTGGTCAGTTGGACGGGCTCCCGTCTGCACCGGGTCTGCAGCTTCCTGGGCTTCGTCCCCAGGCTCCTGGCCCGACTGGTCTACCTGCTGGCCTTCGCCGCCTACGCCCTGGACTCGGTCCTGGCCGTCGGTCTGGAACTGGGCATGCGCCGTCTGTACGACGTGTCGAGCTTTGCCGTCCCCGGCCTGGTGCTGCACGGAATGGTCCTGGCCGTGCTGGCCTTCGGGCTTTCCAACGGCCTGTACGTCATGGTCGAGATCTGGACGATCCTGGTCAACCCCGCCCGGGCCCTGCGCCAGACCCGGGCCGACCGTCCGACCGCCACCCTCGACGAAGAGCCGAAGTAGCCACCGTCCGGGACCCACCTTTTTGAACGAGAAATCCCCCCAAGACCCCGCGCCCGAGACTCCGGCACCGGCTCCCAACCAGGGCGCGGACCTCAGCCTGGGCCTGGCGCTGGGGTTCCTGCTCTTCCTGGCGGCCCTGACGGCCGGAACCGGCGCGTGGCTCCTGACCTGGAAGCACAGCGTCGATTCCAGCGCCGTCGCCCATTTCGAACAGCCCACCTGGTCGGCCCTGGGAACGGACCTGGCCTGGCTGCGGGTGGAGACCTCCGTCCAGACGCCGGGCCAACCGGTTCGCTGCCAACTCTGGGCCGCCGGCCGTTTCGGCGACCAGCGGCGCCTGCTGGCGGGCCTGCCCCCGGGTCGCTTCCGGGTAATCGCCTGGCTGGAGGAGGACCGACGCATCCTGCTGGAGGCCCTGGACCCCCAGCCCGAGGGTCCGCTCTTCCTGGACATCGCCAGCGACGGCAGCGGAGGGCGCCAGGTTCGTTTTCCGGATCGGCGCATGCGCCTGGTGGGGCACGGGGACAACCAGTTGTTCTTCGAACGTCCCCTGGCCGCCAAGGATGGCTCGTCGGGCCTCGAACTGGTGGAGTGGCGCCCCTCGGCAACCGGTTTCTCCCGGCTGGTGGCCATCCCCAGCCCGGCCTCGGAACCGGTCCACATCGAGAGCGCCAGGGTCTCGCTGGACGACCAGCGGGTGGCCCTGGTCATGCGTGGGCCCTCCCAGACGGGGCCCTTGGGGATCTGGGTCTTCCGCCGCGAACAGGGCCAACTGGTCTGGACCACGGTTTCCGTGGCCGGCGCCCGCCACCTGGAGGTGGCCTGGTCACCCGACTCAGGGACCCTGGTGGGCGCCGCCTGGCTGGGCGACAGCAGCGAACTGTACCTGATCGAGGACGGCCCCGACCCCCTGCCGATCCGGATGCGCACCGCCTCCGGCCCCCTGGCCTTTACCCCGCTCTGGCCTCGGGACGGGGCCCGGGTGCTCCTGCAGGAGACCCGCAGGGTCCTGGACTTCGACCTGCAGCGGCACCGCGCCCGGGTCCTGCTGTCTCCCCGGGACCTGGGCCTGGACCCCGACCGCCTGGTGCTATCCCCCCGAGGCAGCGCGGCCGCCTTCTGCACCCGCTCCGAGCGCCAGTCAGGGGTCTACGTCGTGGCCCTGAACGGAGGTCATCCGCAGCCGATCCATCGACCCGGCGAACAGCTCCAGGCCCAGGCGACCCTGCTGTACGCGGTCGCCGAAGGGTTGGAGTACGCGGGTTCCTGGTGGACGGGCAGGGAGAACTCCCGCGCTCAGTGAAGAGGACCGGGAGGTCGTACATGGTCCCACTGTTCACCTACGCAAGCCTGGCGGACTCCGGAACCTACCTGGCAGTCGTCGGCCGCCACCCGGAAGCGGCCGACGCCGAACTTTGGGGGTACCGGGTCGAGCACGCCCAGGGCTACGCCTACCTGGTCGAGGACCCGGGTTCGCGGGTGGCAGGAGTCCTGATCACCAACGTCCACCCCGCCGACTACTGGATCCTGGACGACTACCAGCACACCAGCGACGGCCTGTACGAGCGCCGCCACGTCCGTGTCCGGGTCGGAGAGCAGGAGTTGGAGGCCGCGGTCTACCTGGCCGGACCCGCCATGGGTGAACGATGACCCCTCCCGCTCCAGCCGCCTCAGCAGGCCTGTGGAGGCGGCTGAACGCGTCCCTGGAAGCGGCCTTCCTGCACGAACTCTCGCCCGGCCAGAGACAGGCCATGTCCCTGCTGGTGCTGGCCCTGGCCCTCTCCGGCGTGGCCCTGGCCGTGTGGTTGCCCGAGACCTCCTCGCTGACGCTGATGCTCCCCATCCTGGCGGGATGCTTCCTGAAGGGAGTCCGCAGGCTCTGGCTCCTACCGCCGCTGGTGGCCCTGCAATACCGCCTGCAGGGAAGCCTGGCGGCCGCGGCGGTCTTCCTGATCGGAGGGGCCTCGACGGTCCTGATCGTAGTCCTGCTGGCCGACCGGTTCCGGATGGTCCGAGCCCACGGCGCCGAGCTCACGCGCAGCCTGGAGGTGGCCTACCACGTCCAGAAGGCCTTGGAGCCGCGAACCCTGGTGGAATGGGACACGCTGTCGATGGCCACCTGGATCCGCTATTCCGAGACCCTGGGCGGCGATTTCGTGTGCCACCAGCCCGTGGGGCCCGACCGCTTCGGGATCGTCCTGGGGGACGTGTCGGGGAAGGGCGTCCGCGCCGCCCTGGCCGCGGCCTTCGTGACGGGGCTGTACGGCGAATTGGCTCGGGAGGGCTTCGGGCCCTCGGCGATCCTGGAGATCATCAGCCGGCGCCTGCACGAGATGTTCCGGGACTTCGAGCTTTTCGTCACGATCGTGGCGCTGGAATTCGACCCCATGCGCAGCGAGTGGCGTGCCGCCGTGGCCGGACACGACCCTCCCTTCCTGCTGAGGGCCGACGGACAGGTCGAGGAACTGTTGGAACGCGGCACGGCTGCCGGCATCCTTCCCGACGAGCACTACCAGGACATGCGCCGGCCGGCGCGCCCGGGAGACCAGATCTTCCTGGCCAGCGACGGTCTGATTCCGGACGGACTCCCCGGGCCGGAGATCGGCCGACTCCTGCGGCAGGATGCCCACAGCCCCCTGAACGAGGCCCTGGACGCGGTGGTGCGTGAACTCCAGTCCCGACTTCCCCCCAAATACCGGGACGACACAACGGGAGTCCTGATCCGCCTGATGAAGTGAGACCTCGAGAATCCGGCGGTTCTCCGGGCGCTGGCGGCCTCAGCCGGCCGCGGGCTCGGATGCCTCCCCCGACTCCAGGGCCGCCCGGGTCAGGTCGTCCATGAATTCCTGCTCCGGAACCCGGTAGTTCACGGCCAGGTCCCGGACCGTGTCAAAGCGAGCCATCGGACAGCCGACGCAGGCCATCCGACGCCGCAGCAGGACGGCAACCGTCACGGGCCACTTCTGTTGGAGTTCCTCCGCCGTCGTCGTCCAGGAGATGCATGCCTCGTCCATGGCCCACCCGTCTCCATTTCCAGCCGCTCTGCCCTCCACCCTACAGCCGTTCGGCGCAGCGCTTCCTTGCGCTGGAACAAGCCCCAGGCCTCCTAGGGCGTCAGGTCCTCGGCCAGCATCACCAGGTCGTGGGGCCGACGCAGCAGCACGCGGGCCCGGCCGGCTTCGACCAGACCGCGGCGCTCCCAGTCGCTGAGGATCCGGCTGACCGTGAACTGGGTGGTCCCCGTCAGTTCGGCCAGATCCTGGCGGGACAACGGTAGATCCACGAGCACCCCTTCCTCGGACTTGCGCCCGGCCTGACGGGCCAGGCGCAGAAGGGTGCGCGCGACCCGGCGCTCGACGCGTTCGGTGGCCAGTTCCCGAAAACGGGCCTGGGCCTCGGCGAAGCGGGCCGAAAGCACTCGCAGGAGGTTGAAGGCCAGGCCGGGCAGGGCCTGCATGTGGACCTGGAACACGTCGCGGTCCCAGCGCAGGGCCAGCGAGGAGGCGACCGCCTCGGCACTGGCCGGGAAGGGCTGGTCGTTCAGCGAGGCGATTCCGCCGAACATCTCGCCGGGAGTGATGTAGCGCAGGGTGACCTGCTGCCCGTCGGCGGTCACCTGGCTCAGCTTCAGTCTTCCCTTCAACAGGACCTGGAAGGTCCGGGCCGGGTCGCCCTGGTGGAAGGCCCGACCCCCGGGCTCGATCCGGAAGAGGCTGGCATCCTGCAGGAGCCGGTCCAGATCCGCGGCGGGCAGATCCCGGAACAGCGGGGTCCCGACCAGGATCCCCTGGACCTGGGCCAGGGAGGGGCCCTCAGGATCCAGCCCCTCGCCGACGATACTCGTCCCTGCCGGTTCTGCCACCCGATCCCTCCGTCTGGCGGGTTCCCCTGCCGATTCAGGTACCGGGCGCAACCGCCTCGGCGTTCACGAGCACCATGGTTTCCAGGGGCAGGAAGGCCTGCTGCTGCTCCAGACTGAGGTGATCCACCAGGAACTGGTGGAGACGCTCGGCTCGCTTGTAGACCAGGGGAACCTCGGTGCCCAGGTCCAGCAACTTCACGAGACGCTCGAGTTCCTCCTCCAGATGGCGATGGTCCGATTCCAGGCGGGCCACCAGGGCCGAACGGGAGGGATGGAGGCGGGCCAGGACGGGGTGCAGCCTTCGTTCCTCCACGCCGTGGTGGAACTCGAACTCCCTGGTGAGCGCGCCCAGCAACTCGCGGGCCGTGTCGACGTGGCCCCGTTCCAGCATCCACAGGGCGCATCGATACAGCCGCTGCATCCGATGATGCACCTCGTTGACCAGGCAACGATAGGGAGAGAGCGCTTGGCTGCTCATGGGAGCGACTCCGCGGGGCTGTACTCGGGGTCGGAGCGGCGACTCCAGATCCACGCCCAGATTCTGTCACGGGAGCCCCGGCAGCTTCTATGATCCAGGACAGGAGCCCAGGATCCCGGGAACCCGACGCACGGATCCCCTCTTCCTGGGGACTACGGGACCAGGGCCTGCCCCCTGGGCGCCTTGCCCACGGGAATCCGTCGGACCAGCGACAGGGTCGCCATGTCCACGACGGCCACCTCGCCCGCCGTCTCCATCGCGATGTACAGCCTGTGTCCGTCGGACAGCAGCGTCGTCGGCCCCCCGACGCCCAACTGGAACCGGTCCACCTCGGAAGGGTCGGGGCCATCGCGATAGACCACCAGTTCACCGCGCTGGGAATCGGTCACGTAGGCCTGGCCTGCCTGCACCAGGACGGAGGCGGGCCGCCCGAGTTGGTGGGTGAAGTGCCGAACCAGGTTGCCGGAGGGTTCCAGGACCCGAACAAAGGGCGGGACCCCACCGGTGCGCCCGTCGCCCACCACGTAGAGGCGGTCCCCAGCGGGGTTCTGTTCGACCTGCACCCCGGGGTACCCGATGTTCAGGGTCCTGAGCACCTGGCGAGCGGGGACGTCGACCTCGGTCAGGGTCCAGTCCCCGGGATTGACCACCCAGGCCACCGAGCCGACCTGGCCGGATATCCCAGCAGCCTGCGCGCCCGTCCGGTAGAAGCCGGAGAACTCCCGGTCCTGGAGATCCAGGAACCGAACGCCTCCCTCGGTCGCATAGGAGAACACTGCGCTGGTCCCGCCCACCGCGAACAGGGCCCCGAAGGGAGCGGGCAGCACCTCGAAGGTGCGCCGGTCGGCCTCCACCACCACGATCTGGCTGGAGGACGAAGTCGCGTAGACCAGGCCCTGCGAGGCGAACAGGTACTGGGGATTCTGGGGCAGCGAAAGTTCTTCAACCTGACGGTCCACCAGGCGGATGATCGACAGGGACGATCCCAGGGAATTCGCCACGAAGAGCAGGCCCTCGGCGGCCGGCCCGGGCTGCAACCAGCCTTCCAACTCGACCTTCGAGCCCCTGTTGACGCGAACGGACTCCTGCAGGTGGGCCAGGACGTTCCCAGCACCGTCCAGCGCACTCAGGCGAACCACCCAGGAGCCGACCGGAACCTCCTCGATCTTGACCTCGAACCCTCCCGACCCGGAGTCGTCGACCTCCTGAGCGGGAAGGACGGGTTCGCGGGTCTCGGGGTGCAGGATCTCGATCCGGAAGCGGCGGGTCAAGGCGGGCGGCGGGATGTTCGGGGCGCTGGGCGTCCCGGAGTCCGACAGGCGCACCCGGACCGTCCCGTCGGGGGAGGCCGGTCCGCATCCCCCCGTCAGCCAGACCGCCAGGGTCGCCAGGATCACCACGGCTCTCGGAATCAGCTTCACCCGGGAAGGTTAGCCCCGGCCCCTGGGCTTCCTGCTCCCGATGCGCCCGGGAGGGCTCGGGAATCCGCGAAGAATGATCAAGTCCAGAGGGAAGGAAGTCTGTGGACCGAGGCGAATGGACCTCGCGAATGCCGGTTCTCGAACAAGGGATCGGCCCACCGCTGCGGGCCAGAAGCCCTTGGCGGTCGAGTTTCCGGCAAAGGAGGTGAAAGAAAGATGAAGTCTCTCCGCGTTCTCGTTTGTGCCGTTCTGTTCGCGGCCCTCATGGTCAGCGCCGCTGGCGTGGCAACAGCCGATGAAAACACCCAGCCCAACCACGAGATGGCTCCGGGCGTGTGGTACTACAGTTGGATCGGCCCCAGCAGCCTGGAGTTCGGGGTCCCGGATCAGGGCACGATGTGGCAGAAGGATTTCGAAGGCGAAGTCCGCTACATCGACCACAAGTTCATGGCCATTGCCCAGGAGGGCAGCGGTGACATCATGAACTTCTACCTGTACCCCAACCAGACGGACATCACCCCGTCCTGTGACGGCGTCCGCGTGGGTTCGCACGTGAAGGTCCGCTCCGACGACCGCCATCGCACCCGCTGGGTGCACGTGGTTCCGTTCCACGAGTGGTTGAAGGCTCAGGCCAAGTAGAGTCAACACCGGACTCTTCGACGGCTCTCCGGGCCTGGCCCGGGGGGCCGTTGTTCTTTTCCCTGTCGGAGATGCCGCCCTTGCCCTGCCGCCGCATCCTGCACGTCGACATGGACGCCTTCTTCGCGTCCGTCGAGCAGCGCGACCATCCCGAGTACCGGGGCCGCCCCCTCATCGTGGCCGGCTCCTCCTCGGCCCGCGGGGTCGTGGCCGCCGCTTCCTACGAGGCCCGGGCCTTCGGCATCCGTTCGGCGATGGCCACGGCCGCAGCCGAGCGCCTGTGCCCCGACGTGGTCCGCCTGCCTCCCCGACACGAGCACTACCGAGAGGTCTCCGCCGTGATCCGCGAGGTCTTCCTGGCCTACACCGACCTGGTCGAGCCCCTCTCGCTGGACGAGTGCTTCCTGGACCTGACGGCCCACTGCACCTCGCGGCGCTGCTCGCTGGCCAGTGTCGCCCGGGAGATCAAGCTGCGCGTCCGGGAACGCACGGGCCTGACCGCCTCAGCCGGTGGAGCCCCCAACAAGTTCCTGGCCAAGATCGCCTCGGACCTGGAGAAGCCCGACGGTCTGGTCCTGGTCCCCCCCGCCCGGATCCGGAACTTCCTGGATCCGCTTCCCGTCGAGAGGATCTGGGGTGTCGGCCCCGTCACCTCGGCGCGACTGCGCGAGTTGGGCGTGCGGACCATCGAGGACCTGGCCCGCAAGTCGCCGACCTGGCTGGAGTTGACCTTCGGACGCTGGGGCCTCGAACTGGGGCGCCTGGCCCGGGGCCAGGACGACCGCCCCGTGGTTCCGAACCGAGAGCCCAGGTCCCTGTCGGCCGAGCGCACCTTCGCCCGGGACGTGGCCGACACCAGGACCCTGCTGGAGGAACTGGCCGACCAGGCTGCTGAGGTCGCCGACCGCCTGAGGGGACACGAGGTGGTCGGCAGGACCGTGACCCTGAAGTTGCGCTACAGCGACTTCACCACGATCACCCGCAGTCGCACCTGCTCGCGCCCACTGGAGGGGGCCGACGACCTGCGCGCCCTGGCCGAGGGTCTGCTGGCCCGCACCGACTTCCC
>CAZQPM010000137.1:0-10241 GCA_964595195.1 uncultured Burkholderiales bacterium
GAGTAGCACGGCCCGAGCAGGTCCGGTTGCCGCGTCGGGCAGAGGAAAAGCCTCCTGGCGGCGAACTTGCGGGACTGACGAATCTTCTCCCCAAGGTGGCACGCCATGAGACGACATCTGCTCCACGCAACCCTGGCCCTTTCGCTGGCGGCTTCGGCCCCGGCACTGGCCGGGCCATCCGGCGGTCAAGGGGTCTGTCAGGGTGCCTGTCAATCGGAAGCCAAGGTTCCCGCCGTCGCGGCGGCGGAGGTGACCCCTGACGGGAACATGTCGCGGGCCGCGATTCCCGAGAAGTACCGCTGGAACCTCAAGCCGTTATTTCAGGATGCCCAGGCCTTCGAGGCCGGCCTGGTCGAGGCGGCCGCCGGTCGCCAGCGTCTGGAGACCTATCGGGGCAGCCTGGCCCGCCCGGACCGGATGGCCGCCTGCCTCGAGGAATACTTCCGGACGCGCCTCGTGACCAATCGGCTGACCCTCTTCGCCGCCCTGAGCCTGGAGACGGACCTCCAGAACACCGAGCTGCAGGCCCGGAACGACCGGGCCCTGGCCGCCATGAACGACCTGATGTCCGGGGCCGGCTTCCTGCGCCAGGAGATCCTGGCCCTGGACGAGGCGGATCTGGCGCGGGCCTACCGCGAGCAGCCATCGCTGGTCCAGCACCGGGGTTGGATCCAGGAGATCCGCCGCCGCCGGAACCACGTCCTACCGGCCGGAGAGGAGCGCCTGCTGGCCCAGGCAGGGGACAACCAGTTCGCCGAGATCGACCTGAACGAGTTGCCGTCGGATTTCGAGAAGACCTTCAAGGCCCTGCTGACCGATCTGCGTCTGCCGACCCTGAAGGACGAGTCGGGCCGGTCGGTGCAGTTGACCTTCTCGAACTACGGGAAGTACCGGGCATCGGAGGACCGGCGGGTGCGTCGGGACACCGTGGAGAGCTTCTTCGCCACCCTGAACGACTATCGGCACGCCTTCGCGGCGACCATGGCCGGGCAGGTGAACTTCAGCACCTTCCTGGCCCGGGCCCGGGGCTACGACTCGCCGCTGCAGGCCTATCTGGACCGGGACAACATCGACCCGGCGGTCTATCGCAACCTGGTCAGCACCGTGCGGGCCAACACCGCCCCGTTGCACCGCTACGTGCGGCTGCGCAAGAAGTTGATGGGCCTGGACGAGCTCCGACTGTACGACCTCTACACACCGATGGTCGCGGGGGGCAAGCGGAAGGTCACCTACGAACAGGCGCGGGCCGTGCTGCCCGAGGCCCTGGCCCCGTTGGGTCCGGACTACCTGGCGGTCCTGCGTCAGGGGCTGGAACCCTCGCAGGGTTGGGTGGACGTCTATCCCCACCAGGATAAGGACAGCGGGGCCTCCTCGTCCAGCGTCTTCGGGGTTCATCCCTTCGTCAAGATGAACTACTACGACGAATCGGACGACATGTCCACCCTGGCCCACGAATTCGGCCACGCCCTGCACAGCCATCTCTCCTCGAGCACCCAGCCCTATGCGACCGCCGGCTACGTGCCCTTCGTCGCCGAGGTGGCCTCGACGTGCAACGAGAAGCTGCTGTCGGACTACCTGGTGGCCAACGCCCGGGACGATCGCGAGCGGCTCTTCCTGTTGAACGAGATGGTCGACCGGATCCGCACCACCATCTACCGCCAGACGCTCTTCGCCGACTTCGAGCTCAGGGTGCACGAGGCCGCGGGCCAGGGAACCCCGATCACCGCCGACTTCCTGGACACGACCTATCGCAACCTGATCAGGGAATACTACGGTCCCGACTTCACCCTGGGGCCCAACGACGGGATCGAGTGGGCCTACGTCCCGCACCTGTACTACAAGTTCTACGTCTTCTCCTACGCCACGGGCCTGTCGTCCGGCATCGCCCTGGCCGAGAGGATCCAGACCGGGGGCGAACCAGCTCGCCAGGCCTACCTGGAGATGCTCTCGGGTGGGTCGTCCAAGCCTCCCCTGGAACTCCTGAAGGGAGCGGGGGTGGATCTGACCCGACCCGAGCCCATCCAGGCCGCCACGCGCGAAATGGACCGGATCCTGACCGAGATGGAGCGGATCGTGGCTCGGACCTCCCGTCAAGCGGGCTCCTGAGGGGAACCGCACGGTGGCCTGGCGGCCGCTGGAAGCCTGGAGGATTCTACCGGCGGGCACGTAAGTCCAGGCCGTCATGTGCGGTCTGGTCGTCGAGAACCTGCGTGTCCACCGTGGTGAGGTCGAGATCCTGCACGGGATCTCCCTGACGCTGCAGGAGGGCGAGCGGGTGGCCCTGGTCGGGCCCTCAGGGGCCGGGAAGACCACCCTCCTGCGGGCCCTGGTCGGCCTGGAACCCCGGTTCTCCGGGCATTTGTCCTGGCGGGGGCGCTCGCTGGAGGAGATCGGTCCCCGGCTGTGGCGGCGGGCCCTGGTGCTGTTGGCCCAGCGCCCCGCCGTGTGGCCCGGCACGGTGGCCGAGAACGTAGCCTTTGCCGCCCGCTACCACGGCCTGGAGGCCGACGTGCCCGGGCTGCTTGAGGCCGTGGACCTGGTCGGGGCCGCCGGGCGCCCGGCTGAAGCCCTGTCCGAGGGCGAGCGCCAGCGCCTGGCCCTGGCCCGGGCCCTGGCCATCCAGCCGGCCATGCTGCTGTTGGACGAGCCGACCTCGGCCCTGGATTCCGTTCGCGTCGCGCAGGTGGAGGACGTGCTGGCACGAGCCCCGGTGGGTCTCGTGCTGGTCAGCCATGCACCGGGGCAGGCCGTGCGCCTGACCTCCCGACAGCTCCATCTGCAGGAGGGGAGCCTCCAATGAGCGTCGACCCTTGGAAACTGGGCGTCCTGGCCGTCTACGTCGGCCTCGCCCTGCTGCTGATGAATCGCCTGCGGCTGGCCCTGGCCCGGGAGGCCCTGCTGGCGGTCCTGCAGGGGTTGGCCCAACTGGCCGTCATGGGGTCGGTGCTGCTCTTCGTCTTCCAGGCGGACCACCTGGCCCTGTCCCTGGCGCTGCTGGCGGTGATGGTGGTCGTGGCGGCCTGGACGGCGGCCCGCCGGGCCAACACCCGGCCGGCCACGCTGCGCTTCGCCCTGGGGTGTCTGGCCTTGACGACGGTGGCCGTGATCCTGCCGATGGTGTGCACCGGGGTGTTCGAGTTGCGCACCAGCTTCCTGGTCCCCATCTCGGGGACGGTGATCGGCAACGCCATGAACGCCACCGCCCTGGCCCTGGAGCGTCTGCAATCGGACCTGCGGGCCCGGCGCGACCAGGTGGAGGCCTGGCTCAGCCTGGGCATCGATCCGGACACGGCCACCCGGTCCTCGGCGGACCTCAGCCTGCAGGCTGCCCTGATCCCGACCATGAACAGCCTCAAGACAACCGGCATCGTCCACATTCCGGGAACCATGCTGGGCATGCTCCTGGGGGGACAGAGCCCTGTGAAGGCGGCCGAGATGCAGTGGACCATCCTGGTCCTGGTCTTCGTCGGAGCCCTGCTCAGCGCGCTTCTGGTCGGGCGCCTGGGCCGCCGCCTCTTCTTCACCGACTTGGAAGCCCTGGACCTGCCGGGCTGACCCAACTCTCCGCCGGGCGCTCCTTCGGGCTTGATCCGGAGGGAGTCGCCGGCAGGTTCCCGGGTTCAGGAACGCGCGTCGGCGCGGCGCGGTTCGGTGGCCCTCTGCATGTCCTGGCACCAGTTGTCCATGCGCTCGATCGCCTCACGGTAGCGCTCGGCGATGATCTTGCGGCGCAGCTTCAGGGTGGGCGTCAGCTCCCCCGCCTGGATCGTGAAGGGCTGGGCCAGGAGGACGATGCGCTGCACCCTTTCGTGTCGGGCCACGTCGCGCAGCAGGTCGTCCAGCGTCTTCTTGACGAAGGCGATGATCTCCGGACGGCCCACCAGGTCCTCGCGGGACTTGAAGGCCAGGCCGATCTGCCGGGCATACTCCTCCAGTCGCGTGAAGTCGGGCACCAGCAGGGCACCCAGCCACGAGCGCCCTTCGCCGACCACGGCGGCCTGCTCGATCAGCGGGCAGGTGGCCATGCGGGCCTCGAGGTACTGCGGCGCCACGAACTTGCCCGTGGAGGTCCGGATCAGGTCCTTCAGCCGGTCGGTGATGCGCAGGTAGCCTCGTTCATCCACCCGGCCCACGTCCCCGGTGCGGAAGAAGCCGTCCGCGGTGAAGACCTCCGCGGTGGCCTCGGGCTTGCGGTAGTAACCCTGCATGACCGTCGGGCCCTGGACCTGGATCTCACTCTCGTCGCCCAGACGGACCTCCAGGCCCTCCATGGCCCGGCCCACGGCGCCGGGGGTACTGCAGCCCAGGGGGGTCGAGGAGACCGTGGCGGTGGTCTCGGTCAGGCCGTAGCCACAGTTGATGAAGACTCCGGCGGCGCTGAAGAAGTCATGGACCTCGGTGGACAGGGCGGCGCTGCCGACCACGCAGTGCTTCAGCCGGCCTCCGAAGACCTCCCGGACCCTCCGCAGGACCACGGCGTCGGCCAGGGCGTGCTGCACCTTCTGCAGGACGGTGGGCTGTCCGCCCTCGCGGCGCAGACGGGTCACGTCCAGGGCCACCTTCACCAGGTGCTGGATCAGGGCCTGGAGGGGCGCCGGTTTCTTGCGGACGGTCTCCTGGATGACCATGTGCATCTTCTCCAGGATGCGGGGCACGACGCACAGGATCGAGGGTCGGGCCGTGCGCAGCAGGTGGATCGCCTGGGGGTTGACCCTGCAGTAGTGCTGGGTCATGCCCCAGGCATATTGGATGTAGGTCCAACCGCGCTCGAAGATGTGGCTGAGGGGCAGCAGGCAGAAGGAGGCGTCGGAGTCCGAGAGGTCAGGCAACCGCGAGCGGTGGGCCTGGATCTGGAAGAGGATGTTGCCCTGGGTGAGCATGGCTCCCCGGACCTCTCCGGTGGTTCCTGAGGTGTAGATGATCGTCCAGAGGTCGTGCGCGCTGGCTGCGGCCGTCCGGGCGTCCCAGTCCGCCCGGTCCGGGACGTCCAGGAATTCCTCCAGGGTGAGGCAGCCGGGGTGCTTCCCCTCCAGCAGCACCACGGTCGGCACCGTGGCCGTGGCCAGCAGCGTGGCGGCCATCTCGGCGTCGCCCACGAACGCCAGGCGGGGAGAGGTCTCGGTGAGGATCTGCCGCAGGGCGTCGGCCGAGGAGGTGGCGTGGATCGGCACCGAGACGGCGCGGACCGCCAGACACCCCAGGTCGACCTCGGTCCATTCGGGCGAGTTCGGCGCGAAGATCGCCACCAGTTCGCCTGCGGCCACCCCATGCTGCAGCAGGGCCGAGGCCACTCGGCGGATGCGCTGGATGAAGGCGGTCCAGGTGACCTCCTGCCACTCTTCGTTGCGGAAGACACGGTAGGCCGCCCGTTCCGGGAAACGAAGACGGTTCTCCAACAAGAGGGCCAGGTAATGGGTGGCAGGCAAAGAGATGAGACCTCCGGTCGGTGCGGTCGGCCTGGTGCCGGGATGCTTTTCGACTATACACCATCGGCCGGGCGGATCATCGTTGCGGCCTTGTAAACCGTTCTCGGGTGCGCGCCGGGCCGCAGGAAGCCGAGGGCGGTGCCGAACGGGGGACCGTGACCGATCTGGTGCCGCGCGGTGCTGGGATCTGGACGGACCTGCGCGTTTCGGATGCCGACCCGTTCGTCCTGGAAGCTCGGACCGCCCGTCCGGATCGGATCCGCTCCCGGTTGACCGCGGTGGACGGGTGGGTCGTCCACGAGGGACAGGTGGAGGGCCGGGAACACTCCCGTCCGCAGGTTCAGGCGCCCTTGTCCTTCCGGGAAGCCTCGCCCGTCGGCAGGAGGACCTGGAGCAGGGCGCTGACCACCGTGACCACCAGGGCTCCCATGAAGGCCGGCAGGAAGCCGCTCAACTGGAAACCCACCCCGAAGGCCTCGGCCACCCATCCGGTGAGCCAGAACATGAAGGCATTCAGGAGCAGGGAGCCCAGACCCAGCGTCAGGATCAGGAAGGGGCAGGAAAGCAGCTTGAGCAGGGGGCGGACGAAGGAGTTCAGCAGGCCGAAGACGGCCGCCAGGACCAGGAGGGCGGCGACGCTCTGACCCTGGGGGTGGATTCCGGGAACCAGTCGGAAGGCCGCCCAGATGGCGGTGGCGTTGATGGCCCAGTGGATGAGCATGCGCATGCCGGTCGACTTCCCGAGACGTGGCGTGGAACCCTCTGCCAGCCGTGGGCTCCCGCTTCCGTCTACCGGGCGGGCACCAGCCCTTCGGCCCGCAGCAGGCCAACGACGGCCCGGGCCACCTCCCGTTGACCCTCGGCCGTGGGATGGACGATGTCGCCCGGGGGGAAGAGGGCTCCCCAGTGCTCGGACTCCTCGGCAGCCTGCTGCCCGTCCGCCAGGGGAATCCTGCGGTCCCGGGCATAGCGACGGAAGTCCCGGATGTACGCGTCGGCCGGCCAGGGCCTCAGGGCCTGGGGCATCAGGACCAGGGCCAGGGGGATCCCGTCCTCGCGGCAGACCTCGCCGACCCGATCCAGCGCTGCCCGCCGCTGTTCCAACGAAACGCGGAATCCCGCGCGCTGACGGGCTGGAAGTCCCGGGTCGCGGGGAGGCGGAAGCATCAGGCTCCTCAGGAGTTGCGTCAGCGTCGGACTCATCCAGGCCCGGCGCAGACTCCGTAGCGTCGGGGTGAGGCCGATCCAGTCGGGGTCGGCCTCGTCCGAGTCCGAGTAGTCGTTGTGGCAACTGGCGAAGAGCACCAGATCCGGCTGCAGGGCCCGCCCCTCCTGTTCCAGCCAGGCCATCGCCTGGAAGGTGCTGTAGCCCGGGACGCCGTGGTTGATGAAGCGGAGATCCCGGGACGTGTGGGGTTCAAGCTCGGCCTGAGCGCGCAGCGGCCAGGACTGGTCGGCCTGGACTCCGACCCCGTGCGTGGCCGAATCGCCCAGGCACAGCACGCGGAACTCGCCGTCGCGGCGAGGTGGGGGCGGTTCGGCTCGTCCGGATGCGCTGCGTTCGAATCCGTGCAGGTCCCAACGCAGCAGGGGGTGGGGGGCGTAGGCCGAGCGTGGCAGCCGTTCCAGGAAGTGGCGGGCCGCGAACTCCTGGCAGAGCAGGAAGAGCAGGGCCGTGAGCAGGGCCTCGGCCACGGGTCGGCGCGGGCGTCCCGCTGCCCAGCGCCAGGTCAGCACCAGCAGGAAGAAGCCCAGGGCCGTGCAGGTCAGGTATCCGATCGTCGCGAGCGGCGGAAAGAACCCCGAATACTCGCGGAGGGGAACCGAGGTGGGCAGGAAGAGAGGCACAAGCCACTCGGCCAGTCCGACCAGCGGGCCCGCGGCGACCAGCACGACCAGCAGGCCTCGCCACCCACCCTTCGTCCCGCACGACCGTCCGACCCGGGCCTTGTTCGGTTCCTTCAGGTCTGCCACACCCCGAACCTTCCCGGACCGGCGGGCAGCCCCTGCCGCCGCCCGAATCCGGTCTGGAGGGGGGAGCACGCGATTGTGGAAGCCCCCCAGATGAGGCTTCGCCCGTCCCTGGTCCCGATGGCCGGGGTTCTGCTGACCCTGGCTCTCCTGGCCCCCTCCTGCGCTCGGGGGCCCGGCGCTCCCTCAATCCCCTCGGTCTCTCCGTCTCCCGTGGCCTCCCCGGTTTCGGTGCAGGAGGCCGATTGGGATGACTTGGGCAGACTCCTTCTCGACCTTGGGCAAAGGCGGTTGGAGAAGCCCGTGACGGACGGGGCTCGGCGGGCTTCCATCTTTGCCGCTGCGCTGTTGGAGCGCCTGCGCCTGGCCCTGCAGGGGCGCGACCCGGGACCCTCGGCCTCGGAGGAGGAGGCCCTGGCCTACGAGTATCTCTTCGGTTCCCCGCAGGCCACGGCCCGTTCCCTGGAAGCCTGGGGCCGGACCCTCTGCGCCTGGCGGATGGACCGCTTGTGGCCCGGGACGCGCCGGGATCCTCCGCCCCTTGAGCTGCCACCCTGGGCGCGCTGTCCGGTAGGTGGCAGACCCTACACCCGCGAGTCGGATGCCCTGTCCTGTGGCTTCCATCAGCAGCGCTTCAGCGTCCAGCGTCCCAACGCGGCCAACACGCCCTCGGAGCTGTACCCGCAGTTGGCCATGGGCTACTTCGGGGCCGAGCGCGGCCACCGCCTGGACGACGTCTTCGACCCTGCGGTCCCTTCGGGAATCCGGCCCGGCGAGACGGTCGTGGACTTCGGCTGCGGTGTGGGGTGCTACACCTGGGCCATGGCCCGCCGAGCGGGAACCGGGGGGCGGGTGCTGGCGGTGGACATCGACCGCGGAGTCCTGGATTTCATCGCGTTCGTGGCGGCCCGGCGCGGCATGGCACAGGTGCAGACGGTCCAGGCCACCCGGAACTCGCCGAACCTGCCGCGCGATAGCGTGGACCGCATCGTCCTGGTCGACGTCTACAACGTGATCGCGGGGATCGATCTGGGGGTCTCGGGGCGACCTGGCCCCCGGACGGTCCACGTCATGCAGAAACTGGTCAACTCCCTGAGGGGGGGGGGACACCTGGTCCTGGTCGACTTCAAGCCGCAGCCGGGATTGCTGCACGTCTCCGAGGACCAGGCGGTCCGCGACATGCAGGATCTGGGTCTGGAGCCGGTGGACCGGCGCATGGCGCGCGAGGGTTCCATGTACGCCCTCACCTTCCGCAAACCTTGAGGGGACCCGGGGAAGAGGTCGCCTGCTGCCTCTCGGAGCGCAGCCGCGGCCGGGTCAGGTCATAGAGCCGAAAGCCGTGGACATACCGGAACTCGAAGGTGCGTCGCACCCAGTGCTCGATCTCGCGGGCGCAGGTCGGCCGGGGGCCTTCGTGCCAGGCTCCACCGTCCAACCAGTAGTGGATGGCACCCTCCGAGACGTAGCGGCGGAAGGCCTGGGGTTCAGGAAAGGGATCGGTCTTGTTGAATCCGCCCACACCCATGACGGGCGCCTGGCACGCCAGTTGCAGGCGGGCCGCGTTGATCAGGCCCGGGGTAGCGGCCACCCAGCGGTACCTGTTGGAGTCCTGGGCCAGGACGGGAGCCAGCAGGCTCGCCTGTCGGTCGCTGAGGGTGAAGGACCGCGGTCGAGCGGTTGGGTTCGTCGAATCCTCCCAGGCCTCGGCCGAGTCGTCGGGGAGCGTCTCGAGGACCCTGTCCGGTCCCCAGTGGGTCAACTCGATCAGTGCCACCCACCAACCGCACGCCAGCAGCATCGCACCCGCCGCAGCCAGCCCCGCCAGGAAGCGCTGGCCCGGCCTGCCGGGCCAGGCGACCAGGCAGCCTGCCACAAGACCGGGCAGCACGAAGAGGGCCTCCAACTGCTTGGTCAGGAAGGCCAGGCCGACGGCCACGCCCGCCAGTGCCAGGAACCGGGTGCTCCCGTCCTCCAGGCCCCGCAGGGTGGCCGACGCGGCCAGCGTCATCAGCAGGATCATCTGGGCGTCCGGTTGGTTGTAGCGGAAGACCAGCGCCGAGACCGGGGTCAGCGCCAGGATGGTGCCTCCCAGCAGGGCCGCCGGCCAGGGAGCGATCCGGCGCACGCTCAGGTACAGGGTGGCCACTGTGGCGACGCCCATCAGGGCCTGGGGGATCAGGAGCGACCAAGGGCTGAAGCCGAATATCTTGACGAAGAGGATCATGATCCAGCACCCGGCGGCGGGCTTGTCGTGCGTGATCGCGTTGCCGCCGTCCATCGAGCCGAAGAGGAAGGCGGTCCAGTCCCCCGAGCCGGCCAGGACGGCCGCCGACTGCAGGGGGTTGCCGTAACGGTTGGAGTCCAGGTGCCACAGGTAGAGGGCACAGGTCAGCGCCAGCAGGCCGGCCAGGGCCAACCGCTCGGCGGTCGCCTGACGTGGCGGTCGGACTAGCATTCCCCGCAGGGATCCGGTGTCTGTCCGGTCCGGCTTGCGGAGTCTGGAGGGTTCTGGCTTGCGATGTGCATGGTGCGGGTTAGCAGGGTCAGGGCCTGGATAGTCCTACTTGTAGCAGATATAGTCCAGGGATACTAGTATTCTTCTGCTGGGTGCGCTATAATGCCCCTGTCACGGGGGGGCTGCCTGGGGGGGCAGCGACGGGATGGCCCTTCAGGTCGGCCGGCCGGTCGAGACACCAGCCCCAGCGGGGGGGGAACGGTGTTTCCCGGGCCGACGGAAGGGGGTCGGCGTGGCACCGAGCGGGTCGGCGTCTGCCGCAACCCGCTCGCTTTCTTGTGTGCGCCAGGCATGGCGCGAAGCGCCAGGACTGGCGCACTTCAACCAGT
>CAZQPM010000138.1:0-10241 GCA_964595195.1 uncultured Burkholderiales bacterium
CGCCGCCGTCGCCGCGGCCAGCCTGGCGGCCTGCGGTCGGCCGTCCCGACGTTCCCTCAACATCTACAACTACTCGAACTACATGGCTGGCGACACCCTCGCCCGCTTCCAGGCCCAGACCGGCGTCTCGGTGGTCTACGACGAGTTCTCGTCCCAGGACGTCCTGTTCGCCAAGCTGAAACTGGGCGCCGGCTACGATCTGGTGGTGGCCTCGGACTACATGCTGCGTCGCCTGCTGCGTCAGGGGATCCTGGCCCCGGTGGAGGGCTTCGGGCATCGCGACGGCTTTCTGGAGCGCTTCCGCCACCCTCCCTGGGATCCGGATCTGCGCTACTCGGTGCCCTACCTGTGGGGGACCACCGGGGTCGGCTACAACCGCCGTCGGGTCCCGGGCCGACTGGATTCCTGGGACGCCCTGTGGGACCCGGCCTGCGCCGGGCACATCACCATGCTCGACGAGAAGAGGGATACCCTGGGCGCCGCCCTGATGCGCCTGGGCTTCTCGGGCAACTCGATGGAGCGGTCGGAACTGCTGGCGGCGGCCCGGTCCCTGGACGAACAGAAGCCGCTGTTGAAGCAGTACACCAACGACTACATCGACGGGTTGGCCCGCAACGAGGTCTGGCTGGCCCTGGCCTGGAGTGGAGATGTGGCCCGAGCCCGATCCTCGAATCCCGAGGTGGCCTATTTCCTGCCCCGGGAGGGCAGTTTCGTCTTCGTCGACTCCTGGTGCATCCCCCGGGAGGCTCCCCACCCCGAGGAGGCCGTCGCATTCCTGAACTTCCTGATGCAGCCCCAGAACCTGGCAGCAGTGACGAACGCCACGGGATTTCCCGCTACAATCGCGCAGTGCCGCGACCTGGTCCGCCCCGAACTGGTGGACAACCCCCTGGGCTACCCCCCCGAGGAGATGCTGGAGCGGACCGTCTTCCAGAAGGACCTGGGCGCCGGCGAAAGGGTCTGGGACGAGATCTGGGAGCAGGTGAAGTTCCGCAGCGTCGGCCCGGCCGGCGGGAGGATGCCATGAGCGCCGGAGCCCGCCGCGGGTGGCCCTCCCACTGGGTGGGCCTGCTGCTGGTGGCGCCCTTCCTGCTGTACGTCCTGACCTTCTTCGTCCTGCCCCTGGGCTCGGTGGTGCTGCTCTCCACCGAACGCGTCGATGAGGATTACCAGGTCGTACCCGCCTGGACGCTGGACAACTATCGCCAGGTCCTGGATGCCGAGAACCTGCCGATCCTGCTGCGCTCGGCCCGCTATGCGGCGCTCACCACGGCCCTGTGCCTGCTGGCGGGCTACCCCCTGGCCTGGTTCATCGCCCGTCACGGTGGTCGCCACAAGGCCATGCTCCTGCTGCTGGTCATGCTGCCCTTCTGGACCTCCTACCTGGTGCGCATCTTCTCGTGGATGACGCTCCTGCAGACCGAAGGCATGCTGAACAGCCTGCTGATGTTCCTGGGCCTGATCCGGGAGCCCCTGCCCCTGCTGAACACCCCCTTCTCGGTCGTCCTGGGCCTGACCTACGGTTTCCTGCCCTTCGCCACCCTGCCGCTCTTCGTGGCCTTGGACCGCCTGGATGGAACCCTGCTGGAAGCGGCTGCGGACCTGGGGGCCCGTCCGATCACCACCTTCTGCAGGGTGGTCTTCCCCCTCTCGCTGCCCGGAGTGGTCGCCGGATGCCTGCTGACCTTCGTCCCGGCCATGGGGGACTTCGTGACCCCCGAGATCCTGGGCGGCGTCGAGACCCAGATGATCGGCAACCTGATCCAGCAGCAGTATCTGGCCTCCTACAACTGGCCCTTCGGCTCGGCCCTGTCCCTGGTCCTGATGGTCCTGATGCTGGCCTCGATCATGGCCTTCCTGCGGTTGGCCGGTTCCGAGGAGACCCTGGCGTGAGCCCTCTGGGGACGGGCCGCAGCCGAGGCCCGACGTGGCTGCTGCGGGTGCACGCCCTGCTGGTCTACGCGTTCCTCTATGCGCCCATCGTGGTGCTGGTCCTGTTCAGCTTCAATTCCGACCAGCGCAACGCCACCTGGAAGGGCTTCACCCTGCATTGGTACTGGCGCCTGTTCAGCGACGAGGCGGTGCACAGGGCCCTGGGCAACAGCCTGAAGGTGGGACTGGTGGCCACCCTGGTGGCCACCCTCCTGGGGACCATGGCGGCGATCGGTCTGTCCCGCCATCGCTTCCCGGGTCGGGGCCTGGTCGGAGGCCTGGTCTTCATCCCCCTGGTGGTTCCCGAGATCGTCATGGGTCTGTCGATCCTGACCTTCTTCCTGACGATCCGCCAGACCCTGTCGATCTACACGGTGATGCTGGCCCACATCGCCTTCTGCGTCTCCTACGTGATCATCACGGTCCGAGCCCGCCTGGCCGGCATGGACCCCTCCCTGGAGGAAGCCGCCGCCGACCTGGGAGCCACCCCCTGGCAGACCTTCCGCCTGGTGACGCTGCCGCAGATCCTGCCCGGTGTCATCTCGGGTGCCCTCTTGTGCTTCACCCTGTCTTTCGACGACTTCGTGATCACCTTCTTCACGGCCGGCGTGGGGGCCGGGACCCTGCCGCTGACCATCCACTCCATGCTGAAGTTCGGGGTCACCCCGGAGATCAACGCGATCTCCACGCTGATGCTGGTCTGCACCATGACGATGATGGGCCTGTTCACCTGGATGGACAGGAAGCGTTCCTGAACCTGCGACCTTTTCGCCGCATCCCGACCGGAGCGCCACCTGGTAACATCGCCGCAACCCCTGAGAGGATCCGCCAGCAGTATCGTCATGAAGGGGGACCGCAGCCTCGGGTCGCCCTGGACCTCAGAGATCGGGAGTATTGCCGTGATCACCGATGCCCACGGATTGAAGGCCCTGGCGGGACATCCTCCGGCCCAGGACCCCAGCGCCAAGGCGGCCCGGCCCTCCAGGCTGGACACGGCCATCGAGGTGGTCCGCGACGCCTTCGTCCCCCAAACGGCCCTGCCGAACTTCGTCTATCCCTCGATCTTCGGGGCCACCCAGGCCGAGAGGGCCGTCATCACCTCGGTGCTGGACTCGCTTCCCCTCAAGGACGTGGGCACGGCCTCGACGATCACCGTCAGCCCCGACCTGGGTGATCCGAATCTGCTGGGCTGCGCCCGGCCGGCCATCGGGTCCATCAACCTCAATCGGTCCGGCTACGGGATGGACACCATCGGGGAATTCCGCAACACGCTGGTCCACGAGATCGGCCACACCGTCGACATGCCGGACCGGGTCCCCCAGGTTCTCCTGGGTCCCAACTCGTCCCACGAGGCCTTCGGCAGACCGCCCTACGTGACCGACTACGCCTCGACCATGCGCCAGGAGGACTTCGCCGAGAGCTACGCCCACCATCGCCTGACTCCCAAGCGCCTGGAGAAGGTGGCCCCCGAGAAGGCCCGAGCCCTGGAGGAGATGGACCGGCCGAACCCGCTGGAGGCCCTGGTCGACCAACCGGCCTTCCGGGAAAGCGGCAAGGCCCTGGGCCAGATGCTGGAGGTCACCCCCTGGTTGCGTTGGGGTGCCGAGGTGGCGGGCCAGGTGGCCATCGCCGTCACGGGCGTCACCGGGATCACCGATGTCGTCGAGGGGGCGGCCCGAGGCGACGGCCGCCAGGCCATCTCCGGCCTGCTCAAGACGGGAGCCGCCACCGGCTTCGCCCTGGCCTTCCACCACCCCGCCCTGGCCCCGGCCGGTCTGGCCCTCCTGGGAGCTGACCGCGGCCTGCAGAAGGCCACGGCGGCCGGAGCCGACAAGAAGACGACCGCCGCCGCCATGGCAGCGGCCGGAGTCGGAGGGGTGGTCGGCGGGGTCGGGCTGCCCCTGGGCCTGACCTGGACGGGCTACCAGGTGGCCGGTCCCATCGGCGGGGCGGTCGGGCTGGTGGTGGGTTCGGTGGTGGGGCACCGTCTGGGCGCCAGCGTCGGCGCCGAGGCGGCCCTGGCCCTGGCTGGACGACATCCGGGCCAGGACCAGGGCTAGGGCCAGGCTGCAGCGGGACTCAAGACGGGGCTGCGGCGTCGCCCGCCCGCGGTTGCCCTCCCAAGGCCGGTGGATGCTCGGAGCGAGGACCGGGCAGGCCCTCACCCCGAGCCCGGCCCCCCTCAGCGAACCTCAACCGCAGGGTGTGGACAGGTGGCCTCCCGATAGTTCCGAGCCACCCGGGACCAGTCGACGAGGTTCCACCAGGCCGAGATGTAGTCGCCCCGACGGTTCTGGTAGTCCAGGTAGTAGGCGTGCTCCCACACGTCCAGGCCCAGGATGGGGCGAGCCCCCTCCATCAGGGGCGTGTCCTGGTTGGGCGTGGAGAGGACCTCCAACCTGCCGCCGCGGACGGCCAGCCAGGCCCAGCCGGAACCGAACCGGGTGGCCGCCGCCTGGCTGAAGCGCTGCTTCATGGCCTCGAAGCCGCCGAGGTCGCGCTGGATGGCTGCACCCAGATCGCCCGTCGGGGCTCCCCCACCGTGAGGGCTCATGACCCGCCAGAACAGGGAGTGGTTGGCGTGCCCGCCCCCGTTGTTGCGCACCGCCGTGCGGATCGACTCGGGCACCCGGTCCAGGTGGCTGAGGAGTTCCTCCAGACACAGGCCCTTCAGTTCCGGGTGACCCTCCAGGGCTGCGTTCAGGTTGGCGACGTAGGCGGCATGGTGCTTCCCGTGGTGGACCTCCATGGTCCTGGCGTTGATATGCGGCTGGAGCGCCTCGGCGGCGTAGGGCAGAGGAGGCAGGGTGAACGGCGCCACCTGCTGGAGGGCGTCGGCCTGCCCTCCGTCCGGTGAGGCCTGGCAGCCATCGGCACAGGCCTTGGCGCACGGGCCTGAGGCCTGGCAGCCATCAACGGGGGCCTGGACGTCCCCGATCCCGGACGTATCCGCCCAGGCCCCCGTTGAGAAGGCGAGCAGCAGGACCAGCGTGAGGATATGGATGGTGTGTCTCATAGCCCTGCCTTTGTACCCCGGAGCTCAGCCATCCGAAACGCGACCCCCGGACCCGGGGCGCAGGGGATGCCGGCCCCGAGAAGAAGGCCGGAGACCATGCAGGGCGCTTTCGAACACGGCTTCATCACCACCGTCACGCATCCCGACGGGAGGGCAGGCGGGCTTCTCGACCTGCGCTGCCAATCTCGAGAGGTCTCGGCCTCCGCAGGGTTCCGTGACCTGGCTCGGGCCGTCTGCCAGGTCCTGGCGGATCACACCCCCCAGTATCTGGGACGCGACCGCATCCCCCCCAGCGAGTCCGAGCGCATCCTGGGGGAATGCCGGGTGGAGGCCCTGCGCCGGGGGATCCCGGACGAGGATCGGGAGGCCTATGCCGCCCAGTTGGCCGCACGGCGCACAGCGGGGCTGTGCCTGCTGGAACTGCCCTTGGGGGCGGGCACCGTGGGCCAGGCCCTGGAAGACTTCGGTCACCCGGTGTTGGTGCGCCGCTTCTACCGAGCCTCGCTGGACGACTAGGAGCCGGTGCCCCCGGGGACGCCGGGCCGTCGACCGGTCCCCCGCAGGCCCGACCGCTCCGGGCCCCGAGAACCCTGCGCGGAAGGAACGCCTCCCTCCGGGGAGAAAACCTGCGGAAATCCAGTTCGGTGGTGTCTCCCCCATGTCACGCTTCCAGCGTATTCCAGTGCTCCTGCTTTGTCTGGGACTCCTGCTGGCCACAGCCGGCCCCGCCCGCGCGGCGGACGAATCCCTGCAGGTCTTGATGCTCAAGAAACTCTTCGCCACCTCGACCATGCAGTGGCGCGAGATCCTCGACCAGAATCGCAACATCCTGGACAACAGCTTCTTCGAACGGGTCGAGAAGCGGATCCGCTGGGGGCTGGACAACGGCCAGGTGGAGGACGCGATCCGCTTCGCCGTGGTGGCGGACATGGCCGGACTGTCCGTCAAGCGCAGCACGAACTATCGCCTGGAGATGGCCCAGATGTTCCTGGGCCTGGGCAACTTCCAGACGGCGATGGATCTGATCGACAACATCCTGGTCATGGACCCCAAGAACCAGGCCGTCCGTTTCTACAAGGCCTCGGTGGTCCACGACTCCGGCAACCTGGTCGACTCCTACGTCCTGTACGATACCCTGGTCAAGGAAGGCTACCGCAAGGCCGAGGGCCTGTATCGGATGGCCCTGATCGAGTTGCGTCGCGAGGAGCAGGCCCTGGCCCGCCGACACCTGGAGGAGAGCCTGCGCCTGGATCCCAAGAACACGCTGGCCCGTCAGGAGTTGGACCGCCTGTTGCAGGCCTTGTCCTCGGCACACATCGTGCCTGGCGACACGGGATCCTCCAGTACGGCTCCCCCCTTCAGCGGCGCCGGGGCGGCCGGCCTGACGCCAGAGCAGGCCTCCCGGGCCCAGGGCTTCTTCGACGAGGCCGAGGCGCTCCGCAGCCAGGGCGAACTGGTCCGGGCAGCCGAGCTGTACAACCGCTCCATCCAAGCCAACCCCGGGATGGTCAAGGCCTACGTCTACCTGGGGGCCGTCTACTTCCAGATGCGCAACCTCGAGCCAGCCATCCGCACCCTGGAACAGGCCTGTCGGGTCGGCCCCCAAGACGCCGAGGCCTGGCGCTACCTGGGATACTGCTACGAACGGCGCTACGACGGGAGCCTGGCCGCTGACGACCTGGCCCGAGCCCGCGAGGCCTTCAACAAGGCCGGCACCCTGGACCCCAACAACGAGATGATCAAGATGGACGTGCAGCGCATCCAGGCCAGGAGCTGAGGCCCGCCCATCCCGGGTCGGCCCCCAGGACCGGGAAGGCTCTGGCGGCGCTGCGCGGTATCCTCCCGGCAACCAGGGGATGAGCCCGGCCTGACGAACCCTGTCCCTACACGGATACCCGGTGACACCAGAACCAGGAGCCTGCCATGCAGCCGCTGATCGGTCCGACCGCACCCTCCATCTCGCAACCGGGCCTGCCGCCCCCTTCGGGCCGCGCCGTCATGGGGGTCATCGGCGGAATCGCCAGCGCCATCCTGGGCAGCGCGGTTCCCGGCGTCGGACCCGCGGCGGCCACGCTGATCGGCACCTCGCTGAGTGCCACGATGGGCGGCAGCATCGGGGCCCTGTTCAAGGCCACCGAGGAGGATCGCACCAGCGAGGACTGGATGAAGGAACTCTCCGACCTGGAAAGGGCCCGGACGGGAGAGGGGAAGGTCTTCATGCAGAACCTGGGGGCCAAGGCCACGCAGCCCGGGGCCCTGGGCGTCCCGGTTCCCGGCCTGAAGTCCGAAGCCGTGCGGCGCTTCGTCAGTTGAGGCCGGTCGACACCACGACCGCGCCCGGGGCGACGGCTCCCCTGCCCCGGTCCCGGGAAACCGACCAGAAGGCGTGATGGATCCCGTGTACGAAACCCACCCTTCCGAGGAACTCGACCTCGATCCCGGGCCGACGCCGTCGCAGAACACCAACCGGCTGATCGGCATCTGCCTGGACGCCGCCGCGGGTCGCCTGGACGCCGAGAGCCTGCGCCAGTCGCTGGTGGCCTGCAGTTCGGAGCTGGCCGAGGCCAAGGAGGCCTTCTACTTCCAGGTCAAGGAGGAGGAGGGCCTGCTGGCCGCGCTTCCGGACGCCATCGAGGCCGTCATGGACGCCTTCGACGCCTATGGCGACGGATTGGACCGGGCCCGCACCTGGTTGGTCCAGCGGGACCCCGCCGTCCTGCACGCCGCGGCCGAGGCCCTGGCGCAGGCCTATCTGGGGCTGCACCACGCGCTGCTGGCCTACGAGTGGGCCTACCTGGGCTACGGCGACGAACCTCACCCGGCGCTGAACCTGATGCGCAAGGTCGTGGCTGCCCTGCGCCAGGACCAGATGGAGGACGACCGCTTCGACGAGATCCTGGACCGCCTGTGGGACCACTTCACCAAGGGCATCGAGACCTTCGAGCAGGACTCGGACCCCGCTCGGGCCATCCGAGGGGCCCAGGCCTGCCGTCTGGCCCTGGCCGGTGTCCAGGACATGGATGAGTACTTCGAGGGCCACGACCTGGAGGTGGTCGAGAGGGGATTCGTCCGCTTCCGGGAGGGCTGCCTGCTGCTGGTCGAACAGATCCAGGACAGCGTGGGCGAAGCCCTGATCCAGAGTCCCACCCCGTCGCCCCAGGTGAACTGGGTCATCCACGCCGCCCGGGCCGTCTTCGAAGGCCTGGAGGGCACCATCCTGGAGAGGGCTCGGGTCTGGTTCGAACCCCAACTGGCCGAGAGCTACTTCCGCTTCGAGCAATGCGCCACCTCAGCCTTGGAGGGGCCCGCCCTGATGGCCGAACAGGTCCCGGTGGCCCGCGAAGGATTCGACCGGCTGAACCGCTCGCTGCCCCTCCTGCGCCTGGGCGTCAACCGCCGGGACCTGCTTCCCCGGGGTCTGGATCTGATGGAGACGGGGGCCAACCTGCTCTTCCAGGCCTGGCAGGTCCTGGTGGAACTGGAACAGGCCGAGAGCGAATCCCCCTGCCCGCGCTGTGGGACGGTCAACCCGGCCACCGACCGGGTCTGTTCCGCCTGCGGAGCCACCCTGGTGCGGGCCGTGGAGGATGGCGCTTCCACCCCCGAGCCGACCGCCACGGGTCCCGCGCACCTGGAGAGAATCCTGGAGGCCTGCCAGAGGGCCGAGGCCGGCCGACTGGACCCCGAGGAGTTCGCACAGGTGCTGGTCTGGGCCGAACAGGTCCTCAAGTCCGCCGATCTCGGCCTGACCCGTCTGCCCCAGGAAGGCGAGATGGGGCCCGAGGCCCGCGAGGCCGTGCAGGACCTGCGCCAGGGCATGGCCGACTTCCGCGAGGCCCTGGCCGAGTTGCAGGAATTTGCCAGGGACGGCCGGCCACTCCACCTGACCGCGGGCACCCGCCTCCTGGTCCAGGCCTGCGACCGCCTGGCCGAGGTCCAGGGGCGGGCCAGCGCCGACTGAGCCGTGCCCACCCGATTCCCGGTGACAGGCTTCCAGGATGCCCGGCTCCTGGAGGAGGGCGACCGGAGTTCCCTATGGCGGGCTACGGCCCCCCAGGGCCCCGTCCTGGTGCGCCTCTACCCGGACCCGGCCTGGCCCGGCGCCGAAGGAGAGCGCCTGCGCCGGGGCTGCGCACGGCTGGAAGGGCTGGAGCACCCGTCGATACCCCGCCCCGTGACCTGTGGGCAGCAGGGAGACTCCCTCTACCTGGTCCTGCCCGACCCGGGCTCGTGGACCCTGGCGGAGCACCTCCACGGCACGCCCCTGGGGGCCGTGGAAGCCGCGGAGACGATCCTGCAGATCGCCGAGGGCCTGGCCGCCGCTCAGGCCGTGGGGCTGGGCCACGGCCGACTGAGACCCGAGTCGACCTGGATCGAGGCCGAGACGGGTCGAATCCGACTGCTGGGCCTGGAGGCCGGAGCCGACCGGGGAGCCCAGACGGACCTGAAGGACCTGGGCGACCTGCTGGCCTTCCTGTTGACGGCTCGGGACGAGGCGCCCGACGGCCCGGCACTCCGACGCCTGTGTCCCGAGTTGCCCCCGCCCTTGGAGTGGATGGTCTCGCGCCTGCGCCGGGCGGGAACCCCCTCGGGTTATGCTTCGGCGGGGGAGGTGGTGGCCGACCTGGAATCCTGGCTGGCGGACCAGACGAAGCCCACTCCTGACCGCCCGCCAAAGTCCTCCCGACCCGACCTGGCTGGCCTGTGGGCCGAGGTGCAGGCCCCTGCCCCGCCCCCGGAAGCTCCCCTTGCGCGCTTGCTGTGGCCGGCCTTGGGGGGAGTGATCGTGCTGACCCTGTGGTTGGGGTGGCTGGTCCTGGGTTCGCGGGCCCCCGGGGAACCCGCCCAGGTTCCCGATGAGGTGGTCTTCACGGCCCTTGAAGACCCGGCCTCGGCCGTGCGGGGCCAACCGGGCCAGGGAATCCTGAGCGTGGAGGTGCGAGGGCTTCGTCCACCCTCGACCACCGCGCGCCTGAAGGTTCGCGATGGCGACCAGGTGGTGGCCGAAGCCGACCTGCCGGCGGGGCGGGGCCAGGTGGAGATCCCTCGGGGCCGCCTCCTGCAACTGGAGGTTTCGGCCGACCTGCACAGCCGACGCACCCGCACCCTCCTGCTGGATGAGACGCAAGGCAGCGTCACGCTCAGGACGGTCCTGGTCCGGTTGACCGAGGTGACCATCTCGACGGTGCCTGGGGCCCAGGTGTATCTGGACCGCAAGCCGATCGGGCAGGCGGACCCGAGGGGGGTCCTGATGCTGCCTCCGGGCAGCATCGAGATGGGCCGGTTCTGCCTG
>CAZQPM010000139.1:0-10136 GCA_964595195.1 uncultured Burkholderiales bacterium
GGTGGTCCTGGTGACCCGGCCCAGCGACTACCAGCGGTTGCTCCACCGCCACGGAACTCACGAGCAGGCGCGCTTCTTCCTCCAGACCCGGGGTCAGTCGCTCGACGTCCTGGAAGAACGGCACCGGCGCTTCGAAGCGGCGCTGCAGGAGGTCCTGGCCGCCATCCCCGGGCGTTGGCGGCGCACCCGCGTCGACCGGACGGACCTGGACCGCTTCGTCTTCGAACCCCAGGACCTGGTGGTGGCCCTGGGTCAGGATGGCCTGGTGGCCAACACGGCCAAGTACCTCCAGGGTCAACGGGTCATCGGGGTCAACCCGGACCCGGAGACCTACGACGGCATCCTGGTGCCCCACCCGCCCGCGGCCACCGGCCGACTGCTGGCGGCCGCGATCTCGGGGCGCGCAGAGGTCGAGTCGCGGATCCTGGTGGAGGCCGAGGTCGACGACGGGCAGCGGCTGGTGGCCCTCAACGAGATCTTCGTGGGGCACCGGACGCACCAGTCGGCGCGCTACCGCCTGCGCTTCCAGGATTCTTCGGAACGGCACTCCTCCTCCGGCCTGATCGTCGCTACGGGCACGGGCTCGACGGGTTGGGCCCGGTCGATCCACCTGGGTCGGCAGACCAGCCTGGCGCTTCCCGATCCGACCGAACCGCGCCTGGCCTTCTTCGTGCGGGAGGCCTTCCCCAGCCGCCTGACCGGGACCAGCCTGGTGGAAGGCTCCCTTCCGGAGGGCCAGACCCTGGAGGTCGTCTCGGAGATGAATGAGAACGGGGTCCTCTTCGGCGATGGCATCGAGGAGGACCGTCTGGACTTCGGTTGGGGAGTGCGCGCAACCCTGAGGGTCGCCACCCTGCGGCTGCATCTGGTCCGGGGGTGACGTGCGCCTCGCGGCGTCGGCCGCAAGCGGCGACGGACGGCTCCATCGCCGCGGATCCGGAAGGCGTGACAGCCTGTGTCACCCCATCGCGGTAGGATCCTGGGGTGAACGAGGCCCTGTCGGGTTGGTGCCGGCCGGGCCCTGAAGTCGGTGACGGGCCATCACACAGAGAGGGGATCGAATACCATGAAGCCGCCCTTCAAGTCCGCCACCTCGGAAATCCGCGAGCGGGTCCTGCAGCACAAACTGGGCCAGATCAACCTGCCGCGCTTCACCGGGGTTCCCAGCCCGGATGACATGGCCTACGTGCCGACCTCCAGCGGCTACCGCTCGGTCTACCTCTACCACCACCAGATCGTGGCGGAATCCGACGTGGACGTCCAGAAGTATCGCGTGAACAGCCAGCAGGTCGAGCTGGCCGGAACCATCACCACCTGGGCCCTGGAGGAGGACGGGACCCGGGGGCACCAGTGCTCTCCGCTGCACATGCGGGTCCCGGTGCAGGCCTTCGAGGGCCTGGCCATCTAGGCGGCGGCCGTCACCTGGCCGGGACGTCACGGTCTCTTCGTCGTGCGTCGTGGCTGGCGGAGTCGTCCCGGAGAGGGCGTGAGGCGGCTCGGGCGGGGGATCGGCACCCGGTCTCGGTAGGACGGGGGGCGTGGCTACGAACGTCGGTCGTCCGGCCAGACGGGGACCCGGTTCCGTCCCCTGACCATGGAGCACGGTCAGGGGACGGATGGCTTCGGGCGCCTCAGCTCCGGGACGATTCGCGTTGCAGGGCTTCGCCAAAGGCAGTCAGGCTCTGGCAGGCCAGGGCCTCATCCAGCAATCGCTCGAGGCTTTCACCGTCCGTCAGGCGCTCGAGTCCGACCGAGACCGCTGGCGGAACCTCGCCAAAGCGCGAACGCAGGACCTTGCAGAGCGAGCGCCTCGAGGCCTCCAGGCGACCCCGCTCGAGGCCCTCCTGACGGCCCCGTTCGAGGCCCCGTTCGAGGCCTCGTTCGAGGCCCTCCTGGCGGCCTTGTTCCAGCCCTTTCAGGATCCACTGGTTGGCGGTCTGCATGATCATCACCCTCTCCTCGGGTTCCATACCCTGGATTTCGGCACGGAAGACCTCTTCCTCCTGGGAATCGAGGCGCAGGTAGGTCTCGGGGAACTCGGCGGCCACCCGCAGCTTGCCTTCCGGCAGGCCCAAGCGCACGAGGTTGCGCAGCGACGCGGCCTTCACCAGCGGCCGGTCGCGCGGGGCGATGTGCATCCGGCTCATCAGGGCGGCGGCCACGGGGTTGGCGCTGCGCAGGTAGTCGCGCCAGTCCAGGCGGTTCAACTGGATCAGGTGGAAGCGGAAGCGGAGGACCTCCAGGTCGGGGAAGGCCTCGGTGTAGGTATCCTCGCGCGGTGTCCGGGGCGAGGCGTAGGAGAGCAGGAGGATCGGGTAGACCCGGCAGCGGTGGCGTTCCCGATAGGCGGTGAAGTAGCGGAAGACGACTTCGCCCGAGCGCCGGGGTTGGGCGTCGTGCTCGACGTGGATCAGGAAGGCAGCCTCTTCGCCCAGGAGGCGTGCTCGCGCCACCAGGTCGCCGCGAAGCATGTGCGTGGCGTCGGACACCGGGGGCGTCTCCTGCTCGACCAGGTGCAGGGAGTCAGGATCCAGATTCCCCCAGAGTTCATCAACGAACAACTGGAGGAACTCAGCGAGATAGGTGGTCAGCAGTTCCTTGAAGAGGAGGTCGTGAGGGGGCATCCCTCGCCTCCCGGACCCCGCAGCGTTGGCCGCTCCGATGGTGTCAGGCTCCAGCGCTGACCGGAAGGGGTCAGAGGATCCTGGCTTTCACCCCAGGACGGCAGGGTCCTGCCAATCCCCAGTCAGAACCCGTCCCTGGCTGCGTCGCAGTCCCAGGCCCGGGCCGTGAGCCGATTTGCCGGATACGGCTCGCCAATTCGTGGGCCCCGCCAGCGTTGCGCGTGTTGCGCGACGCCTTCGCCCTCAGCGAGCTTCCGCGCGGATCCACTCCACCAGGCGGCGGGTTCCCTCAACCCCCGAGACCCGGGGTTCGTAACCCAGGTCCCGGCGGGCCGCCGAGATGTCGAACCAGTGCGAGGTGGCCAGTTGCGAGGCCAGGAAGCGGGTCATCTTCGGCTCGCCGGGCAGCCCCAACAGGGCGTAGAGGCCCTCCATGGCGGCTCCCAGGGCCCGCGTCAGGCCGTAGGGCAGGCTGCGGCGCACGGGCGGGATGCCGACCTGCTCGAGCAGCTCCGCCAGCCAGGTCCACAGCACCACCGGGGCACCGTCGCTGAGGAAGTAGGCCCGCCCGCCGGCCGTCTCGGCCCGGTCGGCGGCCAGCACGTGCGCCTGGGCGGCGTTGTCCACGTAGGTCAGGTCCACCCGGTTGGTCCCCGGGCCCACCCGGAAGAGCTTGCCCTCCCGGGCCCTCTGCAGCACCCGGGGGATCAGGTGGGGGTCCCCCGGACCGTAGATCAGGTGGGGGCGCAGGGCCACGGTGGCCAGACCCTCCCGGCCGTGGGCCTGCAGCACCAACTGCTCGGCGGCCGCCTTGGTGCGCGCGTAGGCGCACTCGAAGCGTGTCGGGTAGGGCATTGACTCGTCCACGCCCTCGATGCTGCCGGTCGGGTAGATCACGCTGGGGGTGCTGGTGTAGACCAGGCGGGGAACGCGGGCCTTGCGGCAGGCCGCCAGAACGTTCCGGGTCCCGTCGACGTTGATGGCCCGGTAGTCGGCCTCGGCGCCCCAGATCCCGGCCTTGGAGGCCACGTGGAAGACCACGTCCCGGCCCTGACAGGCCGCCGCCGTGGCTTCGGGGTCCCGCAGGTCGCCCTGCAGGCTGCGGGCGCCCATGGCCTCGACGGCCGGGTGCCTCTGGCGCGACATGACCGTGACCCGGTCGCCGCGCTCGCGCAACTGGCGGACCAGGGCCTGCCCCAGGAACCCTCCGCCCCCCAGGACCAGGCAGTCGCTCATCGGATCCCGGCCGCCCAGACGGCCAGTTCCTCGCGGTGGATCTTGGCGTTGTGGCGGGGGTCCACGGGGAAGCCCGGGTGGAAGAGAAGCCTGCGGATGGCCCGGAACTCGTCGTGGTCCTGGTAGCGGGCCAGGATCTCGCGGATCAGCCGCTCCTCGTGCTCTTCCTCCTTGGGGGCGTGTCCGGGCTCGAGCTCGACGACCAGCACCGGCTCCTGCGCCCCCTTCGGGCCGACCCCGACCAGGGCCGAACGGAACACCGAGGGGTGGTTGTTGGCCATCTGTTCGGCCTGCACCGGGAACAGGGTCCCCTGGGCCGTCTTCACGCGGTGGGCCTTGCGGCCGCAGAACCACAGGCGGCCCTGCTCGTCCAGATAGCCGACGTCGCCCATCCGATGCCAGACCGAGCCGTCGGCCCCCTGGATCTTGGCGGCCCGGGTGGCCTCGGGCAGGCCCGCGTACTCGCGGGTCACCACGTCTCCGCGGATGGCCACCTCGCCGACCTCGCCCGCGGGCAGGACCAGCGAGTCGTCCCAGGTGGGGATGGGATCATCGCTGATGCGGATCACCCTCAACTCGATCCCCGGTGCCGGGCGGCCCACGCAGGTTCCCGCCCCCTCGGTGGCCAGCGCGGCCGTCTCGTCCAGGATCTCCTGGCCGCTGATGAAGGCCACGGGCAGGGCCTCGGTGGCCCCGTAGGGGGTGAAGACGTCCCCTCCCCCCGGAAGAAGGTCGCGCCAGGTCTGGACCAGATCCACCGAGATCGGGGCTCCGAAGGTGATCACCCGGCGCAGGTCCGGGAACTCCAGCCCCTCCTCCAGGCAGTGGCGGCCCACGCGGTTCCAGATGGCCGGGGACCCCTGACAGGTGGTCACCTTGAAACGCACCATGGCCGCGGCCAGGAGGGCCGGGTCACAGGTGGCCGGCCGGCTGGGGTTCAGCTCGGGGATCACGCTGGTCATGGCCAGGGCGGTGTCGAAGAGCGCAAAGAGCGGGTAGCCCGGCATGTCGATCTCTCCGGGCTGGAAGTGGAAGAGGGCCTGCAGCTCGCGGACCTGGGCCTGGAACATGCCGTGCTGGTAGACCACGCCCTTGGCGGGACCGGTGCTGCCCGAGGTGAAGAGGATCGCGGCGGTCTCGTCCGAGGTGACGTCGGCGACGGGGAAGGGCTCGGTGAGGCCCTGGGCCAGCTTCTCCAGGGACGGGGCTCCCGGGAACCAACCGTTGACGGCGAAGGACCTGCGGACCGTGCGGAAGGCCCTGGGGAAGAGGAAGCGCATGGCCTGGGCCATGGGGATCCCCAGGAAGAGGTCCGGTTGGATGTGGCGCACGCAGCGCAGCATGCTCTTCAACCCCATCCCGGGATCCAGCAACACCGGCCGGACGCCGATCTTGAACAGGGCGAAGGTGGCCGCCACCAACTCGGGGCCCGAGCGCACCATCAGCAGGGCCTTGTCACCCCGGCGGGCGCCCGCCCGGACCATGGCGTGGGCGTAGGCGTCCGCCGTCTGGTTCAGGCGCTGGAACGTCCAGGATTCGTAGGCCCTGCCCCGCAGGAAGACGACGGCGTCCACGTCGGGGTAGCGGGCCGCCACCACCGGCAGGTGCGAGGCGATGTTGGCCGTCACTTCGGGGGCCGGGCTCATCGCGGTGAGTCCGGCGCCGGATCCGCCGGTCGGGCCAGCAGGGCGCGCAGTCGGATCAGGACCCGCTCGGAGGCGTCCTCCATCGAGTAGTGCCCGACGTCCTCCATCCGGTGGACCTCGGCCTCGGGGTAGATCTCGCGCCAGCGGTCCAGGAAGCGGTCGTCGAAGACCCTGTCCAGGGCCCCCCAGACGATGGACTTGGGCTTGCCCGAGAGCAGGGGCAGGCCCTCCTCGACCTCCTGAAGCGTCTGGTAGGAGGGGTGCCGGGGCGTCATCGGGATGTCCTGGACGAACCTCAGCACGGCCACCCGGTGGGCCCAGGAGTCATAGGGGGCCCGGTATCCGGCCGCCACCACCGGCGGGATCGAGCGCTTCGTGCTGGTCCACAGAGCCCCCAGGACGAAGGCATTCAGGCCCCGGATCAGCAGGGGAGCCAGGATGGGGCAGCGGGCCAGCCACAGGATCCGGGGCATGAAGTTGCAGCGGAAGGCCCCGGTGTTCAGGAAGAGGATGCGCTTGATCCGCTGGGGCCGGCGCGCGGCCAGGCCCATGCCGATGGCGCCGCCCCAATCGTGAACCACCAGGTTGAAGGGGGGCAGGTCCAAGCGGTCGACCAGGGCCTCGACGTTGTCGATGTGGGTCTTCAACCGGTAGGCATGGTCCTGGGGCTTGTCGGAGAAGCCACAGCCGATGTGGTCGGGGACCACCACCCGGTGGGTTCCCCGCATCGCCTTGACCAGCTCCCGGTAGAAGAAGGACCAGGTCGGGTTCCCGTGCAGGGCCAGGATCGGTTCGCCCTGACCCTCGTCCAGGTAGTGCATGCGTGGCCCCGAGGGCAGGTGCATCCAGTTCGATTCGAAGGGGTACAGGGGCCCCCAGGGGGGGCTCGGGGTTTTGGGGTCTACCACACGATCTCCATCATGGCGCAGTTCAGGCCGCTGCCGATGCCCATCAGTCCCACCCGGTCGCCGGGCCGGACGTGCCCGCGCTCGTCGGCCATGGCCAGGGTCAGCGGCACCGAGGCGGGCCCCACGTTCCCCAGGAAGGGGAAGGTCTGGAAGGCCCGACGGGGGTCCAGGCCCAGCGTATCGAAAAGCAGTTTATGATGCCGGGCCCCGACCTGGTGGCAGATGAACTGCTTGATGTTGTCGCGGGTCCAGCCGAAGGTCCGGGCTGCCAGGGTCCAGGTTCGGGCCGCCAGCTCGACGCCGCCCTTCATCAGGCTGGTCTGGTCGGTGATCATCTCGCTGGCCCGACCGATGCAATGCTTGCAGTAGCTGGTATTAGCCAGCGAGACGTGGCCCACCACCCGGTGGGTGCTGCGCGAGACCGAGCGGTGGGTCAGCACCGCGGCCACGGCCCCCGAGCCCAGGGTGAGGGCCGCGAACTCGTTGGAGAAGGCCGGCAGATCGATGTCCGGGCGGGTCAGCCGCTTCATCGTCGCGTCGGCGATCGAGCGCGAGCACTCGGCATCGACGACCAGCCCCGCCTGGATCTCGCCGGCATCGATCATGCGGGCGACCATGGACATCCCGCTGAGGAAGGCCAGACAGGCGTTGGCAATGTCGAAGTTCAGGGCCTCCTCGGGCAGTCCCAGGTCGTGGTGGACCATGCAGGCCACCGAGGGTTCCAGGAAGTCCTTGTAGACCGAGGTGTTGATCACGCACCCGATCTTGTCGGCGGGCAGGCCCGAGCGCTCCAGGGCTTTGCGGGCGGCCCGGGAGGCCATGTCGGGCAGGAAGGTTCCGGGGTCCCAGAAGCGGCGCTCTTCGACCCCGGACAGGGCGGCCAGCCACGAACCGGGGATCCCCAGGCGCTTGAGGGTGGGGGCCAGGCGCTCGTACAGGGACGTCGTGGCCACCACGTGGGGAGGCAACTCGTAGGCCAGGGCTTCAAGGCAGACGTTTGAATGCAGCATCAGGTCAGGTGGGGTTCAAGATTGAGCATCGGGGCTTCGGGATGGCCGGGTGGAATCCTGTCCGACCGGGGGAGGATGGGGCCTCCCCCGGTCGGTTTGCCGGCCTGCGGTCACTTCGACGCCCGCGGACAGGTCTATCCCTGGTCCTGGCCCAGGGCCTGGGATAGGGCCTTCGCGGCCCGGTCCAGTTCCTCCGGGAGGGCGTGGGAATCGGCTCGGGCGAAGTCCAGGTCGCGCTCCTGTCGGATGGGAACCACGTGCAGGTGGGTGTGGGGCACCTCCATGCCGGCGATCAGCATGCCGATTCGTCGGGGCTGGAAGGCCTTCATCTGGGCCTTCCCGATCTTCTGGGCCACCTTGATGCACCAGGCCGCCAGGTCGGGGTCGAGGTCGATCCAGTGGTCGACCTCGACGCGCGGAACGACCAGCGTGTGCCCCGGTTGCAGGGGCGCGATCGACAGGAAGGCCGCGCAACGCTCGTCCTGGTAGACGAAGCGGGCCGGGATTTCACCTTGCAGGATCCGCGTGAAGAGAGTGGGCACAGGTCACCTCCACATGTCAGAGAGTTCGGGTCCACTGCGCCAGGGTCTCGGCGTAGTCCTCGTCGTCGGCGTGCTCGGCCTGGAAGGCCAGCAACTCCTCCAGGTGTTGGAAGCCCACCTGCTCGGCGGCTTCGCGCAGGCCCCGCAGGGCCTCCTCCTCTTCGTCCCAGTCCTCGTCCTCCACCAGGTCCGAGAAGAGGTTGGCCAGCAGGCCCTGCTCGCTGGTGGCCAGGACCTGCCAGACCTCGGGGTCCGTGGCGTCAAAGCCCAGATACTCGGGCTGCCCTTCGCCGGACCGGGCCGCGGTGACCCACCACTCGAACTGCCAGAGGGGTTCGGCCGGCCGCCCTTCGGGGAAGGAGAGGGCCTGGGGCTCCTGCACCTCTCCGCAGCGGAAGAAGAACATGTCGTCGTTGTGCGGCTCGGTGGCCAGCCAGAGGATCGACTCCGGCAGGCCCAGGGCCTTCAGTCTCTGCGTGCGTTCGTTCATGGGGGTCCTCCTGGAAGACTAAGGGGGCGGGGTCTTCGCACCCGGTCCGGGGTTGCCTGCCAGGGGGAACCGTGTGCCGCTCGGGCGAACCCCTCCACGTATGAAGACGGGTCTGTATCACCTGGAGGGCCCTCCGGCCCAGGTCCTGTCCCAGTTGGAGGCGGCTCGGAGCCAGGACCTCCGGGCCGAGCGCAAGGGCTTCAACTTCGGGTGTGCGGCGGGGCTCCTCCTGTTGGGAGGCATCGTCAGCTTCATGGCCTCCGAGGAGTTCAAGTGGCTGATCCCCGTGGGCATCGTGTGCCTGGTGGCCTGCGTGGCCAGCTTCGTCCTGGCGGCCCGGGCCCAGGCGCACAACCTGGAGGATGCCAGGATCCTGGCCCCCTTGCGCCTGCTGCAGGTCCTGCGCGCCGACCTGCCGCCCGACCGCCCGATCCGCCTGAAGGTCGACTTCCGCGATTATCCGAACAGGGATTTCCAGGTCACCCGGCAGGGCGGCCTGCGAAGCGGTCAGCAGACCACCTACCGCCAGTCCTGGTTGGAGTTGCAGGCGCGCCTGGCCGACGGGGCCCGGCTGCAACTGGAGGTCACCCGCCAGGCAGGACGGCTGGACTATTGGAAGACCGGTGGGGGCAAGACCCGGCGCCGGTTCAAGGACAAGGTCCAGGACCGCATCGCCCTGCAGTTGCAGGTGCCAGGCCTGGACCTGGCGGACCTGGTGGCCAACCTCAGCCCGGGATTGCCCCTGGGCATGACCGGGCGGAACATGCAGGTCCAGGGGGACACGGTCCGGATGGACGTCCTGACCCCTCGGGCCCGGCGCAGCGTGCGCCTGAACCTGGAGGCCGAGCACCTGGCCCACGGGGATCGCCTGCTGGCCCTGCTGGCCTGGACCTACCAGGGTGTCGGGCGCCTGCGCTCGCGAACCGCCCAGGCCGGCTGAGTCAGTCCGGTTTTTGGGCTGAGGCCGTCGAGTCGGCCTCGGCGGCGGCCGGGGTCCCGGGCTTTGGAAGGTCCGTCTCCAGGACCCGGGCCAGCGCTCCGCCAACCCGGCCGCCCAACTCGGTGCCCAGGGCGTAACCGCCCAGGGCACCCACCACCAGGCCGACGGCGCCGCCGACGGGTCCGGCCAGGTGGTAGCCGGCCAGGACCCCACCGTAGGGGCCGGCGATCGAGCCGGCGGCTCCGCCCAGGGCGCCACCTGCCGCGATGCTCAGGGCCACGCCGCGCCGTGGGGTGGCCTCGGGGAACTGTTGGGACAGGGACGTGAAGGGTGCGGTCAGGCCGGTCCTGGTACCGGCGGCGCGCACCACCCGCTCCAGCGGATCGCTCAGGGTGCGCACTCCGGCATCGGCATCCAGGGCCGTGATCTCCCCGCGGTTGACGGCCCGGTTCAAGGCTCTCTGGGCGCTGTGCACGGCCATGCCCGGGATGCCCAACAGACCGCTGCCGAACATGGCGCCCGCAGTCAGGTTCAGGATCCCCTGGTAGTGCTGTCCGGGATCGCCGGTCTCGGTGGCCTTGCGCAACTGGTCCAGGCCATGGACGGCCTGCATCCCCCCCGACAAGGCGGCGTAGACCTGCAGGCTGTCGCGCCCGGCCAGGGTGTCGGCCATGTTCTCACCCAGCCAACGTCCCCTCTCGCGGAACTACTTGCGGTCGATCATGCGCTCGGCGAAGCCG
>CAZQPM010000140.1:0-10108 GCA_964595195.1 uncultured Burkholderiales bacterium
CAGGAGTTGCACCTGCCCCAGGTCATCGAGGAGATGGTCTACAGGCCGCACGGGCTGATCCTGGTTACGGGTGCGACGGGCCAGGGCAAGTCGACCTCCCTGGCCTGTATGCTGGACCTGATCAACTCCGAGAAGACCTATCACATCCTGACCATCGAAGACCCCATCGAGTACATCCATCCCCACAAGAAGTCCATGGTCAACCAGAGAGAGTTGGGTCAGGATACCCAGGGATGGTTGCACGCCCTGCGCTCGGCCCTGCGTGAGGATCCCGACGTGATCCTGGTGGGTGAGATGCGCGATCTGGAGACGATCTCCGGAACCCTCACCGCGGCCGAGACCGGCCACCTGGTCTTCTCGACGCTGCATACCTCGGATGCCTCCCAGACGGTCGACCGCATCGTCGACGTCTTCCCGCCGCACCAGCAGCAGCAGATCCGGATCCAGTTGGCGGCGGTGCTGGAGGCGGTCTTCTCGCAGCAGTTGATTCCCCATTCCTCCGGCGTGGGACGGGTGCCGGCCGTGGAGGTCATGATCGCCACCTCGGCCATCCGCAACCTGATTCGCGAGGGCAAGAGCCATCAGATCTACAACGCCATCCAGACGGGTTCCAAGCACGGAATGCAGACGATGGAACAGTCCCTGCTGGAGTTGTTCCTCTCCAAGCAGGTCACCCTCGAGGACGCTCTGCTCCACACCATGCACCCCGAGGACCTGCGCCGGATGATCGAGGGACAGGGGCGCAAGTAGGGGAGCGATTCAATTCGTCCGGCGGCGAAGAGGAGGAACGCCTCTTCGCCTGGAAGTCCTGATCGGGAAACAGAACGGATTCGGGCGCCCGGCCTCGGAAGGGCTGGCACCCGGGCCGTTGAGGGGCCGTGCGGCTCCAGATTACAACAGGAGGTGGTTTCGATGAGCGTTTTGTGGTGGCTCCTGCCCATGGCAATCATCATTGTGGGCACTCTGTCCAGGATCTGAGATTCTGGTCGGGTCAAGCCGCTAAGGAGGTTGGGGTCGGATGCCAGTCTTTGTCTACGAAGCCCGTGATGCTGCCGGGCAATTGAAGAAGGACAAGATCGACGCTCCGAACATGCGGATGGCGACTCAGCGTCTGCAAGAGCAGAAGATGACCGTCATCAACATCAAGGAACAAGCTGGCGGCATGGCCCAGGCGGATGTTCTGGGTTGGTACCAGAAGCTCAAGAAGGTCAACGAGCAGGCCTTGACCGTCTTCAGCCGGCAGTTTGCGACGATGATCAACGCGGGTCTGGCCATGGTCAGGTGTCTGGACATCCTGTCCGAGCAGACCGAGGACAAGAAGCTTCAGCAGACCCTGATCCAGGTCCGGCGCGACGTTGAGGGTGGTTCAACCCTGTCCAATGCCCTGGCCAAGCATCCCACCGTCTTCTCTACCTTGTACACCAGCATGGTCAAGGCCGGGGAGATGGGCGGTGTGCTCGACGAGGTCCTCGAGCGCCTGGCCGGCTTCATGGAGAAGGACTTCGCCCTGAAGAAGAAGGTGAAGTCGGCGCTGACCTACCCGGTCGTCATCCTGGTGATGGCGATGGGTATCGTGTTCTTCCTGGTAACCTACATCCTGCCAACATTCGTCACCCTCTTCGAGGGTATGCACCTGGAACTGCCCCTGCCTACCAAGATCCTCATGGGGACGACCAAGGCGGTTCGGAATCCGGTCATCCTCATTCCGTTGATCGCGCTGCTCGTGGTCGGTGGCGTTCTGCTGAACCGCTACGTCAGCACACCCCTGGGCAAGAAGCAGTACGACCTTCTGAAGTTGAACATCCCGGTCTTCGGGTTGCTCAACAAGAAGGTGGCGATTTCCCGATTCTGCAGGACCTTGGGAACCCTGCTCTCCTCCGGCGTGCCGATCATGCAGGCCCTGGAGATCGTGGGCAAGGCCTCTGGTAATGAGATCATCGCCATGACGGTCGGCAAGATCCGTGAGAGCATCCGTGAAGGTGAAAGCATCGCTTCGCCTCTTGGAGCCTCGGGTATGTTCCCTCCCATGGTGACCCAGATGGTAGCGGTCGGTGAGGAGACCGGTAACCTCGACGCGATGTTGTCGAAGATTTCGGACTTCTACGACACCGAGGTGGAGTACCTGCTGGCCTCCCTGACGTCGATGCTGGAGCCCATCATGATCGTGGGAATGGGCGGCATCGTCGGCTTCATCGTCATCTCGGTCTTCCTCCCCCTGTACCAGTTGATCGGCAACATGGGCTGAGCGCTCCGGCTCCGGCCTGATGGGGAGGCTCCTTCCTGGCGGAGGGAGCCTTCCGCTTTGGAAGGGCGCGGCGGCGCCAGGAGGTGGCCAGGCCGAAACGGTGTCGGCAGGAGCCGTAAGCCGAAAGGCCTAGGTCCAGGTTCGGGCCGGCACGGCAAGGAGCCGTGAAGGCCGGGGAGATCGGGTGCCTGGCCAGGAATGGCCAGAGTCGACTAGTGAAGATCACTGGTTCATGAATAGTTCAGTCGGCCGGTATGCGTTCCGTCGCCAACCGCACTAGAATGTGAAAGCAGGAACCGGCAGTCGAAAGCCGGACCTGACAATGCCAAACCTAGGAAGGAGAAGCAACAAGAATGATGACTCGCTTGGTTCGTCGCAAGAGGTCTGGTGGCTTCACCCTGATCGAGCTGATGATCGTTATCGCTATCATCGCGATCCTCGCCGCTATCCTGGTTCCTAACTTCATCCGCGCTCGTGCTCAGGGTCAGTACACCGCCTGCAAGTCCAACCTGAAGAACGTTGCCACCGCCCTGGAGATGTACTCCACGGACGCCGCCGGTCGCTATCCGACCAGCCTGGGCACCCTCACCGCCAGTGAGCGTTACCTGCGCTCGATCCCGACCTGCCCGTCCCGCGGCACCGACACCTACACGTCGGTCTTCAGCTCGGCCAGCAACCCTGACAAGTACACCGTCTACTGCTCCGGCACCAACCACTCTGAGGTTGACGCTGGTTCCGGCAAGCCGGCCTACAACTCCACCTCCGGTCTGATCGAGAAGTAATCCTCGGCAGAACAGGTAGAGTGGGAGGGGCGCCTCGGCGCCCCTCCTTCATTTAATCAGCACCCGGAGGGGCCCCTGGACGGTCGGGGCGAAGTCCACGGTCATGTTCGCGTCCCATGATGAGCCGGAGACGGTCAGGGGCTCCGCCTGGACCGGTCGACTGGCCGTCCTGGCCGCGCTTTCTGGCCTGGCGGCACTGGCCCTGCCCCGTCTCCCGGCGGCGGATACCTGGTGGACCCTGGCCAGCGGTCGGGCCCTCGTGGCTGGCGGCAGGATCCTCTCCGAGGACCCCTTCAGTTTCGGGGGCGGGCGCCTGACCTGGCTGAACCACGAATGGTTGGGGCAGATCCTCTTCTACCTTGTGGAGCGGGCCCTGGGTCTGGATGGCCTGTTCCTGGTCCGAACGGCGGTCGTGGTCCTGGCGTTCGCCGCCCTCCCGCTTTGGGGGGCCAGGATGCGGGGTGTCCCGACCCCGCAGGCTGCGCTGGTCGTACTGGGCTGCGGTGGCGCCGCCGAGGGCTGGGCCTTCTTCGATGCGCGCGCCTACCTGTTCACGTATCTCGGCCTGTCGGTCACCCTGCTGGTGGCCTCGGAGACCCTCAGGACCGGCGGCCCCCGGTGGCTCCCGGTCCTGGCCCCGGTCATCCTGGTCTGGGCCAACTGCCACGGGGGCTTCATCCTCGGCCCGATGGCCTTGCTGGTCGCGGCGCTGGGATGCCGCTTGGACCCTCGCGTCGCCCGTCTGGCCGGGGCGTTCGCGGCGACGGCCCTGGCCAGCCTCATCCTGTGCGCCTTCGGCACACCCCTGGGGTTCGAGGCCCTGCGCTTCCCCTTCAGTCTCCTGACTTCCAGTGCCTTCACGGTAGGCCTCAACGAATGGGCTCGTCCGGATCTGGTGGCGCAGTGGCCATTCTCCTTCCTCCTGCTGGCATCTGCTGCACTCGGTCCGCGGGCCGACCCCGTGCGACGGGCGTGGTTGCTGGTCTTCCTGGGGGCCGGACTGCTGGCCTGGCGCCACGCCCCGCTGGGGGCCCTGGCGGCGGCGCACGTGTTGCCCGACCTCGTGCCCGGGTGCCGGCCTGCGCGGTTCTTCGCCCCCAGGCTCGTCCTCTCGGTGTGGGGCGGAGCCGCGCTGCTGGCCGGGACGGCCGTGGCCCATCGTCTCCAGGGCGGAGCGCTCGAGTGGACCATGACCAGGACCCACTTCCCGGTGTCGGCCACGCGCTTCCTGTTGTCCAATCCCCGGTTGCCCCGAGAACTCTTCAATCCCTATGAGTGGGGCGGATACCTGGAGTGGAACGCCTGGCCGAAGCACAGGGTCTTCATCGACGGCCGGGCCCATACGGTCTATTCCGAGCAGCGCTACGCCGAGGCGATGTCCGTACAGTATGGCGAGGCGTGGTCGCAGGCCCTGGAACGGGGCGGCCTGGGGCGGATCGTCGGGACGGGGCGGTCCTGGCAGCACATCCTGGATGGTTACGGCGTCCGGATGGTCCTGTGCAACCGGCTTCAGGGCGACCTGTATGCGCGGATCTCGGTTTCTCCCCGCTGGATTCCGGTGCACGTCGACCCCGTGGCGGCCATCTTCCTGCGCAACGATGCTGACGGCAGGGCCCTGTCGGCCACCCTGGTCCACCCCGTGTCACCCGGGGTCTGTCTGGAACGGTCGCTTCAGGCCCTGCGCTCCGGTCGCGAGGATCTGGCCCGGGACTGGGCCCGACGTGCGGTTGCCGAGGATCCCCGATGGGCCCAGCCCCGGGTGGTCCTGGGGACCCTGCTCTTGAGGTCGGGGGAGCCGGACCGGGGGGAGGCCGAACTGCGTCGGGCCCTGCGCCTGGACCGGCGGGTCCCCGAGGCCCACTTCAACCTGGCGATGCTGGCCTTGAACCGGGGAGACCCGCAGACGGCTCGCCGCGAACTGCGGGCGGAGCTGCGTTGGAATCCTGACCATCCCGCGGCAGCCCGGCTGTTGGCCGATTTGGAGGGGGAGCCTGCCGGTGCGTCGAACGGGCCCCGGTGCCCCTCGACCTGCTCCACGCCAACTCCCTGAGCCTTCTGGTGGTCTTCCTCTACGGAAGCCTCTTCGGCAGCTTCCTGAACGTGGTCATCTACCGGATGCCCCTGGAGAGATCGGTGGTGGCCCCCGGATCGGCCTGCGGAACCTGCGGCACGCCCCTGAGCTGGTGGCAGAACATTCCGATACTGTCCTACTTCCTGCTGCGGGGGCGTTGCCACACCTGCGGCTCCACCTTCTCGGTGCGATACGCCTGCGTGGAGGCCCTGACCGGCGCAGCGGCCGCGGGACTGCTCCTGCACCACGGCGAGATCGGGTTCCCCTTCCTGTACCACTTCGTCTTCTTCTGCTTCCTGGCCGTCGTCTTCTTCATGGACCTGGATCACTGGATCATCCTGGACCAGGTCTCCCTCCCCGGGACGCTGGTCGGCCTCCTCGGCGCCGCCCTGATGCCCTTGCGGGGGGACCTGCCTGCCGATCTGCCCCTCTCGCCTGTCGTCGCCAACCTGGTCTCGTCCCTCCTGGGAATCCTGGTCGGTGCCGCCTTCTTCTGGAGCATCCAGGTGATCGGCACGCTTCTCGCCCGCCAGGAGGCGCTGGGAGGGGGGGACATCAAGCTGGCGGCCTTGATGGGGGCCTTCCTGGGGTGGAAGATGGGTCTGGTCTCCTTCCTGGGCAGCTTCCTGTTGGGCGCCGCGGTGGCCGTCCCGCTGATGATCGGTCGGCGTCGGCGGGGGAAGGATCCGGTGCCCCTGGGGACCTTCATGGCCGTGGCGGCCTTCCTCACGGCCTTGTGGGGGGACCAGTTCTTCCTGTTCCTGCTGGAGTGGCCCGAGCGGTTGGGGCTGGTCATGTAGCTGGCCCCCTGGGCCCGTCGCAGGAGCCTCCATCGGCAGGCTTCCCTGTTTCCCTGGCGAAGTCAGTCCGATGCGTCAGTTCCATTCTGAAGGCGGCCGGAAAGCAGGTGATCGCATGCGCCAAGGCCGGAGTTCCGGATTCACCCTGATCGAGATCATGGTCGTCATCGTCATCATCGGCATCCTCTTCTCGGTGATGTTGCCCAACATGATTCGAGCCCGCCACCATGCCCAGTTGGCCTCCTGCAAGCAGGGCATCCACAACGTGGCGACTGCCATGGAACAGTACCACACCTACTATCACCGCTACCCGGATTCGCTGGACACCCTGTACGTCAACAACTTCGTCCAGCCCTATCACTGCCCCAGCAACCAGGCAGCCTATGGCCTGGTGGTGGATGGCGAGAAGAAGTCCTATACCATCTATTGCAACGGCATCCATCACCTCATCTTCGGGGATGAGGTCGGACCGGGCTTCCCACAGTGGTCGGGTGTCTCCGGACATCGGGACAAGAACTGAGCGAGGTCGGTCGTCCGTCTTGCGGTCGGGCCAGGTGCCCGGCCGTTTTCGTCTGTTCGATTCGGGGAGGGGAAGTGTGGCGCGACCCGAACAGCCTTCTGAGGCCGGCGAGCGGCCGGAGTCCGTCCTTGCGGGCTGCAGGCGCGTGCCTGCAGGGGGGCGGCAGTCGAAAGGGTTTTCAATGAACGGCTCGAAAGACGGAAGCTCGTAGGTCCTTTCAGGTTTTTCAAGTCCTGGCGTCATTGGAGGTTACGGCATCGGGAGTGACCGTGGACCTTCGCTCGGAAGCCCCGTGGGGCAGTCCGGGTGAGGGCAGGTCGGTCCCGGCCGCGGCTGCCCCGGCCTCAAGCCGGGTGGGCCCAGGCAACACGGAGGAGAGGAGGTGAAGGTAGGTAGATGAATTTTCTCAAACGTTTGATCGGGCGCAAGGAAGAAGTGGCTGGGATCGACATCGGCAGCAGCACGATCAAGATCGCCCAGGTCAGCAAGGCTCCCAATGGATATCAATTCACCCGGTTTGCTTCGTGTCCGACGCCTCCCATGACAATCAAGGATGGTTCCATCGTTGATGCTCGCGGCCTGGGCGAGACGATTCGTGAGTTGATTCAGAGCCAGGGAATCACCGCAACCCGCATGGTCAGCGCCGTGTCGGGGCAGTCGGTGGTCATCCGGCCCATCAGCATGACGCAGATGACCGAGCGGGAGCTGCAGCACGCCATCAAGTTCGAGGCCGAACGCTATCTTCCATATTCGGTGGCCGAGGCCCAGATCAACGGACACATCCTGCGCTCGGGTGCCGAGACGGAGGACAAGATGATGGAAGTCCTCCTGGTGGCTGCGCCCAACGAAATGGTCAAGAATACCCGCGAGGTCATCACCATGGCCCAGGCCACGCCTGAAGCCATCGACCTCGAACCCTTCGCCCTGCTGCGTGCGCTCAGCAGAGGCCTGGATCCGGAAACACTGAAACAGACGATCGCCCTGATCAATCTGGGGGCTTCCTCCAGCAGCATCAATATCTTCAAGGGTGGAACCCTGCGCCACAATCGGACCATCACCGTGGCTGGCAACAGTTTCACCAAGGCGATCGGGCAGTCCCTGAATCTCTCGTTCGAGGAAGCCGAGAAGATCAAGAAGGACAAGGGTCAGATTCGGGTGGAAAAAGATGCAACACCCGTAGCTCCCACGACCATGCGGATCTTCAACGTCATCATCCCGGTCCTCACGGAACTGGTTACCGAGATTCAGAGATCCTTTGACTACTATCGGAATCGCTACAAGGGCGAGTCGGTGGACCTGGTTGTTCTGTCTGGCGGAACCGCTCGGTTCAAGAACATCGATGTCTTCATCTCCAGCGAGTTGAGCATCGAGTGCCAGATCGCCAGTCCGTTCCGCAGCGTGTCCATCCAGAATGTGCAGGGAATTTCACCTGACGATCTCGAGTCTCTGGCGCCGTTGGCCATGGTCGTGACCGGCCTGGCGCTACGTAGTGAATGAGGAGGTTCCGTGCGCATGGCGAGTGACATGTTCCATCCGACGCGCCAGGAGGAGGTGCCATGACCATCAAGGTCGACCTGCTGCCTACCGAACGCAAGAGGTTCACCTTCGATCCCATGATGGGATTCTTGTTGGTGATCATCATCATCTGCACGGTAGGCTTCGTGATCTACGGGTCCAAGCTCCAGAACAACATCGAGAAGGAGAAGGGGGAGGTCGCCGCGATCGAGACCGAGATCGCCGAGATCGAGAAGAGCATTCCCCAGATCGATCAGCTCAAGACCGATATCGCCAAGCTCAAGTCCGAAATCAAGGTGATCGAGGGTCTTCGGTATGACCCGGTCCGTTACGGAAACCTGTTGGCCGAAGTGTCAAGGGTTCTTCCAGAGAACGTCTGGATCAGCAGTCTGTCGATCGAACCCGGAACCCAGACGATTTCCATGACCGGCACCGCAGCCGGCGTGGGTGGTCGCCTGCCCCTGGCGACGGTGGCCTCGCTGCTGGAGAAGATCCAGGCTTCGACGATCCTGAAGGACGCGGTCCTGGGGTCGACATCCCAGGTCAAGACCGAGCCGGCTGGCCTCTTGGGCTTCTCGTTCAAGGTTGACGTGCAGTACAGCCCGGACGCAGCCGTGGGCCTGGCAGAGCCTGAACCTGCCGCAGCCGAGGCGGAGCCTGCGGTCGAGGGCGCCGAGGCGTCCCCTGAAGCTGCTCCTGGCGCGGGCGCGTCGCCTGCCCCGGGAACTTAGGAGGTAAGATGACCCTCACCACACCGATGAAGATCATCCTGGCCCTGGTGGTCATCGTGCTGATCGGGCTGGGTTTCTGGTTGCTCGACTGGCAGGGCAAGCACGAGGAACTGGCCTCTCTCCAGGCCCAGAAGATGGAACGCCAGAAGAAGCTGGATGACAGCAAGGAACTGGTCAAGGCCCTCCCGGTGCTGGCCAAGGAGAAGAGGCAACTGGAGGAGGACCTCAAGCAGGTCGTCCAGACCAACCTGGTCCCCGAGAAGCCCGAGCTTTTCGTGGCCAACTACATCAAGGAGATCGAAGCGCTGATGGTGGCCGAGCGCTATCGCATGCGCGACGAGACCTTCGACATCCAGCAGATCTCACCCGGCGATCTGAGCAACGCCCAGGCGGGAACTGGCGCGCCCGCGGAGGGGGAGAGCGAAACCCCCGACGCACTGAAGGCCTTCCCGACCCGCGTCTTCAGCATGCAGATGAAGGGCAAGTACTCGACGCTGGTCGACTTCCTCTACCAGTTGGGGGCCCTGAAGCTCGAGCGCCTGGTCACGATCGACAAGATCAACCTGTCGGCCGAGTCCGGCAAGTCTGCGGCCAGCCCCACGCTGAACATCGCAATCCCCATCACCGCCTATATGAGGCAGGGAGGCTAGAGAGAGATGAACCTGCCCTTGTTTGGTAAGACGGTCGGTCGTGGCGGGGTCACGCTGGCCCTGGCAGGAACCTTGGCTCTCTGCGCCGCCTGTGGCGGTGGAGGCGGGACCGAGGGCTCCACCTCCCCGGACGCTGGAGCCAGTCCAGCAGTCAGTGGGGAAGTGCAGGTCACCGAAGAAGAGGCCGTCGCCGAGGCCGAAGCGCCGACAGCGACGCCCACGCCCGAGCGCCGGGTTCCCCAGGTCCGCTCGGTTGGCCGGGTTCGGGATCCCTTCGTGAACCCGACGGCAGCGACCGTCGAGGCCGCCACCGAGGTCCCGGCCCCCAGTGCAGCGCCGGCGCAGGCCGGCACACGTCCGCAGGACAAGGCTGCCGGAGTTGCCGGAGCCGCAGGGGCCGCGGGGGCCACGGGGTATCCCACCCTGTTCAAGAAGCCGGCCAAGCCGGTAGTCCCCCAGCCCGACGTCGCGGTGACGGGGATCCTGCGTTCGCCGGCCGGCAACCGTGCCATCCTGGCGGGGCCCGAGGGCTCCGAGATCGTGGTGGTCGGTCAGAAGGTGGGCGAGTTCCGGGTCGCCGGCATCGATGCCAAGGGAGTGACCCTGAGCTGGAAGGAACACCGGATCCAGGTGCCTTTCGAACGCGAGGTCTTCTCGCTGAAGGGCTCGCCGGCTTCCAACAAGACCGATGGTCAGGGGAAGGCGCGTACCCGGCCCTCCCTCTCCGGGGACCGGCGCTGAGATGGGACGAGTCCGAGGGGGCGGCGAGGTGTTGGCCTACCTCGAATCCCCTC
>CAZQPM010000141.1:0-10107 GCA_964595195.1 uncultured Burkholderiales bacterium
AGGGCGACCGGGCCAAGGCCGTGGCCCGGTCACTGGGCATCCCCCTGGCCGGCAAGGAGCACTCCCTGGCCCACCTGATCGACAAGATCTTCGAGGCCACCTGCGAGGAGCACCTGGTCCAACCCACCTTCGTGCTGGACTACCCGATCGAGTTGTCGCCCCTGGCCAAGCGCCAGAAGGAGGACCCCAGCCTGACCTACCGCTTCGAACTGTTCGTCCGGGGCGCCGAGTTGGCCAACGCCTTCTCGGAGCTGAACGACCCCTTCGACCAGCGCCAGCGTTTCGAGCAGCAGCAGGCCTTGAAGGACGTGGACGAAGAAGCCCACCCCCTGGACGAGGACTTCCTGACGGCTCTGGAATACGGGATGCCCCCCACCGGAGGCCTGGGCATCGGCGTCGACCGCCTGGTGATGCTGCTGACGGGGAAGACCACCATCCGCGACGTGCTGCTCTTCCCCCTGATGCGCGCCCGGACCGAGGGTCCTGGCGCGCCGGAAGAGCGTGCGCTATAATTCACGAAGCCCGAAAGGAGAGACCCCGATGGCCAGCAGTCTTCCCCCGGATACCCCGACGTCTCCCGAGCCCCTCGTGATGGAGCCCCTGGAGATGGAGCCCGACCGCTTTCACCGGCTGAAGATGATGGCCCTGGCGGTGCTGATCCCGGCAGCCCTGCTGCTGGGATACCACTCCTACCTGGAGTACCAGGCCTTCAAACTGGCCACGGTGCACCTGGAACAGGCCGCCCTGCTGAGCGACCAGAACCAGAACCAGGCGGCCCTCAACGAGTTGGAACAATGCGTGGCGGCCTACCCGGAGTTCTACGAGGCCTACAACCTCATGGCCGCCGTGCACTACCAGAACCAGGACCTGAACGAGGCGGCCAAGGCCTACCGGCGTGGTCTGGCAGCCATGCCCGAGCACGGTCTGATGAACCTCAACCTGGCCGAGGTCCTGGTGGCCCAGCAGGCCTACTCCGAGGCCCTGACCTTCGCCCAGAAGGCCTCCCAACTGCTGCCCGGGGACGACCGGCCCGGAATGCTCATCCAGAAGTGCAACGCCGGGATGACGCGGCAGGTCGCCCCCCAGACGTAGCCCCTGGAACCCACCCGGGCCCCCACCGAGCCTGCCGGCGCCACCAGGCGCTGCCGGGCTCGGTGTCCTTCCGGGGCGCAGATCCTCTCAGAAGTGACCGAGGACGTCCAGGAAGGCCTGACCGTAACGCCGCAGCTTGACCTCGCCGACCCCCGAAATCCGGGACATCTCCTCCAGCGTGGCGGGCCGCTCCTGGGCCATCGCCAGGAGCGGGGTATCGTGGAAGATCACGTAGGGAGGAACCCCCTCCTGGCGGGCCAGTTCCAGTCGTTTCCGGCGCAGGGCCTCGAAGACCGGGCCCGTCGCCGTCTGGCCCGAGCCGGCGGGCGCCGGCCGGATGGCGGGAGCGGCAGCGGACGCCTTCTTCCGGCCCCGACTCCGACTGACCACGGGGTCCTGCCGCAGTTGGAAGGTTCCCTGGTTGCGCAGGACCTCCCAACTGGCGGGGACCAGGCGCAGGCCGCCGTAACCCTCCATGTCGACCTCCACCAGGCCCGCCGCAGCCAGTTGCCGGAAGACCGAGGACCACTGCTCGGCCGAGAACTCCTGCCCCACCCCGAAGGTGGGCAGCCGATCGTGCCCGGCGCGGGCGATCCGTTCGTTCTTCCGGCCCAAGAGGACATCCACCAGGTAACCGACCCCGTAGCGTTCGCCCGTGCGCTTGATGCACGACAGGGCCTTCTGGGCGGCGACGGTGCCGTCCACGCTCTGCACGGGGTCCAGACAGGTGTCGCAGTTGCCGCAGCGCTCGGGCAGTTCCTCGCCGAAGTAGCGCAGCAGCACCCGGCGCCTGCACTCGGTCGTCTCGCAGAAGCCCAGCATGGCGTCCAGTTTGCGACGCTCCAGGAGGCGTCGCTGCAGGGGTGCCTGGGAGTTGCTCATCAACCCCAAAAGGCCCATCACGTCCGACAGGCCGTAGGCCATCCAGGCCGCGGCGGGCAGACCGTCCCGGCCGGCCCGGCCGGTCTCCTGGTAGTAGGCCTCGACGCTCTTGGGCATGTCCAGATGCGCCACGAAGCGCACGTTCGGCTTGTCGATGCCCATACCGAAGGCCACGGTGGCCACCATGACCACCCCCTCCTCGCGCAGGAAGCGATCCTGGTTGCGCTGGCGCTCTTCGGGTCCCATCCCGGCGTGGTAGGCCAGGGCGTCCAGACCCTCGTCCTGCAGCCAGCGCGTGGCCCGGTCCACCCTGGCCCGGGTCTGGCAGTAGACGATCCCTGCCTCGCCCAGGTGATGCTGCCGATGGAATTGGAGGAACTGCTGGCGGACCTCGACCTTGGGGGTGACCAGGTAGCGGATGTTGGGCCGGTCGAAACCGCTGATGAAGCGGCGGGCCTGCTGCAGTTCCAGGCGTTCGGCGATGTCGGCCCGGGTGGGCTCGTCGGCCGTGGCCGTCAGGGCCATCCGCGGCACCCCCGGAAAGCGGTGGTGGAGTTCCGCCAGTTGCAGATACTCCGGGCGGAAGTCGTGCCCCCACTGGGAGACGCAGTGGGCCTCGTCGATGGCGATCAGGGACAGGCGGCAGTCGCTGAGCATGTCCAGGAAGCCGCTCATCACCGCGCGCTCGGGCGAGACGTACAGCAGGTCCAGGTTGCCCCGGCGCAGGTCGCGGCAGGCCCGGCGCGAGTCGTCGCCGTCCTGGGCCGAGTTCAGGCAGGCCGCAGCCACGCCGTTGCGCTGCAGGGCGCCCACCTGGTCCTGCATCAGGGCGATCAAAGGCGAGACGACCAGGCCCGTCCCCGGCCGGGCCATGGCGGGCAACTGGTAGCACAGGGACTTGCCACCGCCGGTGGGCATCAGGACCAGGGCATCCCCGCCCTGCATGACGTGCTCGACGACCTGCTCCTGCAGACCACGGAAATCAGGAAAGCCGAAGACCCGGCGGAGGAGATCGCGAACGCAGGACACGGTGGCACGCCCCAGGAGGATCCGTGGCGCCCGTCAGGGGCGCCCGAGGGCGAGGCCTTCCGCATGGCAGGCCATTGTCCTCCAGGTCACCGTCGGCCAGGCCACGTCCTGGAAGCGGTCGGCCGTTTCCAGGGGAATGGGCCCCTGAGGCGAACCAGGGAGAGCCCTCGCGTCACGAAGCCCGAGCCCGCATCGGCGGGATGCCGGCCCTCGCCAGGATGGAGTCGAACATGAAGCGATACCTGTACAACGCGGTCTCCTCCGGAGTGAAGAAGTTGAAACGCACCCGAGTCGGCCGGGCCGCCGCCCGCCTGAGCGTGAGGCTGGGGCTGCACCGGGCCGTCCGCAGCGCCGTCTACCGGGCTGCCGCCCGGAAACTGAGAGGCAACCCGGTGTGCCTGGAACAGATCGAGGACGGCCTCCTGCGCATCCGCATCACCAACGCCTGCAACGCCCGGTGCCGCTACTGCGGACTGCTCGGCTGGCCCCAGGAGGAACAGCAGCGGTCCATGGATCCCAAGTGGCTCTATGATTACTGCAGGCCACTGTACGAGAAGGTGAGGCTGCTCCTGATCACCGGCGGCGACGCCTTCGTCGCCCGGGAGAGCTTCAACTACATGAAGTTCCTCAGCGAGAACTACCCGAAGGTCACCGTGATGACCGAATCGAACGGTCAGGCCTTCAGCGAGCGGTTCCGCGAACTGGCCAGCGAGCACCTCTTCCTCACCCACTTCTCACTCAACGCCAGTTGCGTCGAGGTCTTCCAGAAGGGATGCTGGGAGGGACAGGCGGGGGAGACGGCCTACCACAAGGCCATGGCCAACCTGTGGGCCTACCAGGCCCTGCTGGAGTCGAAGGGCCTGGGGGTCTTCGGCCCCAGCGTCTCGATGGTGATCAACAAGGACACGGCCCACGACGTCGTCGATTTCGTCAAGCTGGCCCTGAGGCTGAACGCCCGATGCGTCTCGTTCTACTTCGACTACACCGAGAACGACATGGCAACGGCCCACTTCGGTGAGCCCCAGACCAGCCGGCCCGCCCTGAAGACCCTGATGGAGCTCGAACGGGTCCTGGCCAGGAAGCTCGCCGTGGGTTTCCGTCTCTGGATCCCGACTGCCGAGGCCGCCCCGCTGCAGGAGGAGGTCGAGGCGACGCCCCTGGCGGAACTGAGGGAGAAGCACGGCGAAGTGCTGAAGCTGGCCGAACACCGCTCGATGGACGAGGAACTCCGCCGACGCAACGAGATCCGGGAGCAACGGGGCAAGAAGCCCATCCCCTTCGAAGAGGAGTGGTCCCCGACAATCCGGATGATGGAGGTCTGCGGCAAGAGGGTGTGCTTCGCGCCCTGGAAGGAGATCGACCTGTACCCCAACGGCCGGTTGGATTTCTGCGGCTGGTTCAGGGAGACCCTGAACCTCAAGGACTTCATCGTCAACGACTCGGTGGACTGGAACCGGATCCTGGACTCGCCGGAATTCCGGGCGATTCGGCACAACATCTGGAGCGGTTGCTTCGACGGTTGTCAGGTGTGTTGCCCGATGAACGATTGTGCCAATCCCATCACCCCGGTCCACAAGTACGGATACGACCGTGTCGAATCCGCCGAATGACCGATCCGGAACTCGCAGCGGGCCGCCGACCGGGAGGCGTGAGCGGCCGGGAACCGAGCCCATCCAGGGCCTCGTGAGTCGAGGTCCGATCCAGGATTGGATCCGCCCCGAGCCGCTCCTCAGCATCTGCTGCACGACCTACAACCACGAGGCCTACCTGCGGCAGGCCCTGGATGGCATCCTGATGCAGCGGGTCGACTTCCCCTGCGAGATCCTGATCGGAGAAGACTGTTCCGGCGATGGCTCGCGGGCCATCCTGGAAGCGTATCAGCAGCGCTACCCCGGCGTCTTCACGGTGTTCTACCGGGAACGCAACCTGGGGATGATCGACAACGGCCTGGACCTGGGCCCGCGCGCCCGAGGCAGGTACATGGCCTGGTTGGAGACCGACGACTTCTGGACCGACCCCGACAAGCTCCAGAAGCAGGTCGACCTGCTCGAGGCCCACCCCGACGTCCTGGCGGTGGCCCACCGGGTCCGGGTGGTCAACCCGGACGGCACGCCGGCCACCCGGGGCTACATCGCCTGCCTTGATCCGGAATACACCCTGCGCCATGTCCGGCGCGACATCATGCCCTGCCAGACCGCAGCCCTCGTCGCCAGGAGCGCCTACCGCGACCCGCCCTTCGACGCCTCCCTGATCGTGAAAAGCCGGAAGGTCCCGGGGGACCGCCGCACCTACTTCACCCTCGCCGCCAACGGCCGCGTCCTGTGCCTTCCGGACGTGATGAGCGCCTACCGCTACAGCACGGTCCAGGGCGCCAGCTACTCGGCGACCCACGACGACGGCCACCTCCACTACATCGACTACTACCAGGAGTTCATGACCTACGCCCGCCGTTGCCGGTTTCGCGACGAGGCCATCTACAGTGCGGAGTTCCTGTACTTCTTCCGGGTCCTGTGCGCCCGCCTGGACCGGTGCCCGGGCATCACGCCGGAGTACGTCCGGCGGGCCCGTGCCGGACTGGTCCACCCCCTCCGCTGCACCGTCGCCGCCTGCCTGGCCTGGCCCCGCAGGATCTGGCTGCCGCGGATGCTGGGCCGCTTGAACCGGGCGGCGGACCGCAGCGCCCTCCTGGGTGTCCTCAGGAGGCTCTACCGACGCCTCTGCGGGCCATGAGGTTCCTCAACCCGCCCACTGGCGCAGGGCCCCGACCAGGTAGTCCAGGCACTCGAAGCGCAACAGCCGGGCCCCGGCCGCGTAGAAGGCCACCCCGACCAGGACCTGCGCCACCAGCGTCGGCCAGGGGGCCCAGGCCAGCCCGTTCAGGCTGAAGACGCAGCCCCCCATGGCCAGGGCCAGGAGAAGCGATGGCGCGATGTCCCTCCACTGCTCACGGGGCGCATAGCCCAACAACCTGTGGTTGGGCCAGGCGTTGATCGTGACGCACACCAGCGAGACCAGGACGCCGCTTCCGACCACCCAGTAGGCGCCGAACGGCACGCTGAGCGCCAGGATCAACACGCTGAGCGCCTTCTTGAGGAGCTCCAACTGCAGGAAGATGTCGCTGCGCCCCATCGCGTTGATCGCCTGGGTGTTGGCCACATGCAGCGGCATGAAGGCGGCGGCCAGGCAGCAAAGTTGCAGGAAGGGAACGGCGCCGGCCCACCTCTCGGTCAGCAGGAGGAGCACCAGGGGTTCGGCCACCGCCGCCAGGCCGATCATCGCAGGGAAGACCAGGAAGCAACTGGTCACGATGGAGCGCCTCAGCATCCCCTTCAGGCGGACGGGGTCGTCCTGGCTGGAGGACAGGGCCGGCAGGAGCACGCTGGCGATGGTCCCATCGATGCTGGAGGCCGTCAGGGAGGCCAGGCTCTCTCCCCGGTTGTAGTAGCCCAGGACCTCCTTGCCGAACCACTTGCCGAGGATCAGCGTCCTGAGGTTGCCGTAGACGGTCTCCAGGAACACCGCGCACATGACCTTCCAACCGAACGAGAAGAGCCGGGCGACCCTGTCCGGGGAGAAGACCAGGGAGGGTCTCCAGCCGACCGTGAACCACAGGATCAGCGTCGCGGCCAGACCATTGGCCAGTTGGGAGAAGACCAGGGCCCACACGCCGAACCCGTTCCAGGCCAGCGCCAGACCGACCGTGCCGGAGGCCGCGATCCCTCCCACGCTGACGACGAAGATCTTGCGGAACTGCATGGTCCGAATCAGCACGGCGTTCTGGATGCTCCGCAAGGCGCCGAGGATCAGGACCAGCGACTGGACCCGTATCAGGGGCACCAGCAGGGGCTCGGTGTAGAACGCCGCGACCAGCGGAGCGCACAGGAACAGGGCCAGGTAGGCTCCCAGCGCCCCGACCAGGCCCAGATGGAACAGGGAGGAGTAGTCCCGGTCCTGGATGTCCTTCTGCTGGACCAGGGCCATGTTGAAGCCGCTCCACAGGAGGGCATCCGAGATCGACAGGATCACCGAGACCAGGGCCACCAGAGCGTAGTCCTCAGGGAAGAGCAGACGGGCCAGAAGGATCTGGATGAGGAACTGGATTCCCTGGACTCCCAAGCGTTCCGCGAATTTCCAGAAGAGTCCCGACAGGACCCTGGCCTTCAGGCCTGCGCTGCCCGATTCCGGTCCGTCCCCGCTGACGCCGCCCCGACCCGGGATGTCGCTGGTCATCGAGACCTCCCTTCAGCGCGGGGGGTTGGACGCCTGCCGCGGCCAGGCCGGCCCGGAGGGTTGCCGGGAATCAACCCGTCCAGGCACGGCAGGGCCCGGCCCCCGGGGCTCACCGGCCCGGGCAGGGCCCCAGGGATCCTCGCCGGTAGTCGCGGATTCCGCAGAGGATCATCTGGAACTTCCGGCACTTGTGCTCTTCATACAGGAGGATCTTGGCCGCGTCCCTGGCCAGTTCCACCCTCTGCATGGCGCGATACTCGGGGTAGTCGGCGCGATACATCTCGGCGACGACCAGTCGGTTCCGGGCGATGTAGTAGCGGCGCAGGGCCGAGTGGTTGTAGGTGTAGCACGGCCAGGGGAAGCGATGCCTGCGCGTTCGGCCCAGACGATGGTGGAGCACGGCGTCCCCCGACTCGACGACCCGGTAGCCGGCCCGGTGCAGCCTCAGACAGAACTCGTGGTCCACCGAGTCGATGAAGAGGTCGTCCATGAACCCGCCCAGGTCCCGGTAGGCGGCCAGGCTCAGGAGGTTTCCGGAGGTCATCGCCGTCAGGACGTCCCGGATGCCCGGTTCGGGCCTGCGGGGAGGGGTTCCGAACTGCTGGTGGACGGGAGAAACCAGGGCGATCCTGGGGTCGCCGTCCATGCCGGCGACGAGGGCCCGGACCAGCCCAGGAGTCGCGGTGCTGTCCTGGTCCATGGTCAGCAGCCGGGAGTACCCGTCGGCGAGGGCGGCCCGCGCCCCCTGATTCAGGGCCGTCGCGATGCCCAGGTTGGTGCCGTTGACAAGGCACGTCACCGCCGCCCTGGAACTCAGGCTCGCATGCACGCCCGGGTCCGGTTCCTCGCTGTTGTCCACGGCGTAGACGTGCGCAACCTGGTCGGCGTAGCTGGCCAGGTTGTCCAGCACCGCTGCCTCGGGACGATAGAGGACCACAACGGCGGCAATCTCGCCCGGCGCCGAACCGCGGTCTGTCGCCGGGCGGGCGGGTCCGGCCTGGGCCCCCCCCTCTGCGGTCCCCAGGTCATCCGTCGACCGGGCCTGAGGACCCGGTCGGTGCGGATCCCTGCAGGTCACGGCCCTACTCCAGGTCCAGGCCCGGCTCGGGCAGCCTCTCGTCGTTGCCGTCGTCCTCGCGCTGGTGGGCCATGGCCTCCAGGAAGGCCTCGTCGAAGTCCTCGACCAGGTCCTTGAGGTGCATGAAGGCCATCCGGGCGCCCGCCAGCTCCTCGAAGAGCGAGTAGCCCTCAGCAGCATCCTCCTCCATCAGGCGCGGCAGCACCTCGGTGTAGAGGGTCCTGGCCTGCACCATGATTTCGGCGACGCGGTAGGCCACGGACTCGCGGTCTCCCGGGCGCAGGCAGTCCTCGGCCTCAAGGCGGCGATGCAGGACCCCCGTGATGGCCAGTTCCTGGGCGCCGGGTTGCAGGGGGGCAGGTCTTCCGTTGTCGGACATGGGGTTCCTCGCAGGCCTCGAAAGTGGGCGGGGCTGTTCGCTGGAGTCGGCCCGGACCCTGCGTCGTCTCCCCCGAGTGCGGACATCCCCGCGGCCCGGAGCGACCGGAAGGCCCTGGCGGAGGAGATCCTCCAGAGCCGTGGAACGGGCCGGAAAACCCTGGAGGTCCTCCCCATTCCCGCCAGCCACGCCCGATCTGCAGCCCTCTTCGCCGAGGCCTGCGACCTCATGCCCGGAGGGGTCTCCAGCCCCGTGCGCGCCTTCCGCGCCGTGGGGGGCGAGCCCCTGGTCTTCGCCCGGGCCGCCGGCCCCCGCATCACCGACGTCGACGGAAACGACTACCTGGACCTGGTCGGCTCCTGGGGGCCCCTGATCCTGGGGCACGCCCACCCCGAGGTGGTCCAGGCCGTGCGCCAGGCGGCGGGCCGGGGGCTGTCGTTCGGGGCGACCTGCGAGGCGGAGATCGAACTGGTCCGGCAGATCCGCCAGTGCTTCCCCAGCATGGAGCGGGTTCGCCTGGTCTGTTCGGGAACCGAGGCCGCCATGAGCGCCCTGCGCCTGGCCCGAGGCAGCACCGGCCGCGACCGGATCGTCAAGTTCGAAGGCTGCTACCACGGGCATGGCGACAGCCTGCTGGTCAAGGCCGGCTCGGGCGCGACCACCTTCGGCGTCCCCGACTCGGCCGGCATCCCCGCCAGCCTGGCCCGGGAGACGCTGACCCTGCCCTACAATGACGCCGACGCCGTCGAGCGCCTGCTGGCCGAGCAGGGGTCAAGCATCGCCGCAGTGATCCTCGAACCCGTTGCCGGGAACATGGGCCTGGTTCCCCCGGCCCCCGGATTCCTGCAGCGCCTGCGCGACCTGACCCGGGCCCACGGGGTCCTGCTGGTCTTCGACGAGGTGATGACGGGCTTCCGGGTGGCCCCGGGTGGGGCCCAGGAACTCTTCGGCATCCGTCCCGACCTGACGTGCCTGGGCAAGATCGTCGGAGGGGGGCTGCCGCTGGCCGCCTACGGCGGGAGGCGCGACCTGATGGACTGCGTCGCTCCCGTCGGCCCCGTCTACCAGGCGGGCACGCTGTCCGGGAACCCGGTTTCCGTCGCGGCCGGCCTGGCGACCCTGCGCGTCCTGGCCGCGGACCCGGGACTGTACCAGCGCCTGGAACGGGCCGGTTCCTTCCTGCAGGAGCGCCTGGAGGCCAGCGCGGCCCGCCAGGGCCTCCCCGTGCGCATGCAGCGGCTGGGTTCCATGCTGACCTTCTTCTTCAGCGACCGGCCGGTCGTCGACTTCGCCTCGGCCCGCGCCGATCTCATCAACGTGCGCGTGAGCGATGACCAGGGTGGAATGACCGAAGCGGACGTGATCGCCGCGCTGCAGTGGATCAACGATAACCGGGCGAGCCAGAATATCCGCGTGG
>CAZQPM010000142.1:0-10051 GCA_964595195.1 uncultured Burkholderiales bacterium
ACAGAACATCGCCGAGGACGTGACGTTCTCCGGCACGATCGCGGGCGCGATGCACATCACCGAGGGCACGGCCCGCATCACGGGCATCGTGGTCGAGGGCTGAGTCTCGCCCCGTAGTCCAACCTTTCGTCCGGCGGCAGCTACCGTCGGACGTTGCGCCGTACTCCGGTCCGGCGCGTGGGAGGGTCCCAGTGGGCCCGTCACAACCACCAGCGAAGGAGAATCCCCATGTCCAGGAAGAGCAAGAAGTTCCGTCAGGCCCTGGAACAGTTCGACAGCAAGGCCTCCTACTCCGTCGAGGAGGCCATCGAGATCGTCAAGAAGATCAAGTTCGCCCGTTTCGACGAGGCCGTTGAGGCCCACTTCCGCCTGGGTATCGACCCCAAGAAGAGCGACCAGACCGTGCGCAGCACCGTGGTTCTGCCTCACGGGACCGGCAAGACCCCCCGGGTCATCGTCTTCACCAAGGCCGACCGGATCCCGGCCTGTGAGCAGGCCGGTGCCGACCTGGCCGGTGCCGAGGACCTGGTCGCCAAGGTCAAGGAAGGGTTCTCGGACTTTGACATCGCCGTGGCCTCCCCGGACATGATGGGTCTGGTGGGTAAGGAACTGGGCCGCATCCTGGGCCCCCGCATGCCCAACCCCCGTGCCGGAACCGTGACCCCGGATCCGGCCAAGGCCATCCAGGAGCTGAAGTCCGGCAAGATGCAGTTCCGCGCCGACAAGTTCGGCATCGTCCACACCGCCATCGGGCGCGTCGGCTTCGAGGCTGACAAGATCCAACAGAACTTCCAGACCCTGCTGGACGCGGTCGTCCGCGCCCGCCCTGCGGCGGCCAAGGGCACCTATCTGAAGAGCATCTACCTGACCACCACCATGGGACCCAGCGTCCGCGTGGATCCCCAGCGGGCTGCCGTGGCCGCGGCAACCGTCGGTCGCTAGGGCTTTCCGCCCCTGGGACGGCGCAGGGCCGGCGCGTTTGCGTCCGGCCCTGCGCGCGTACCCGGGCGGGGGGGATGGAAGCCGGAGTCCCCGGTGTCGGCCGAGCCGTAGGGCGGGGTGGAAGACTCGGATTTTCTTGCCGAAGCCTATTGACACCCGGGGCAAGGGTCACTATACTTCATTCTTGTGACGGGGGTATAGCTCAGTTGGGAGAGCGCTTGCATGGCATGCAAGAGGTCGTCGGTTCAAGTCCGACTAGCTCCACCAAACGAATCCTGAATCCGGACACGAAGGGCCTGCATCTGCGGGCCCTTTGTCATTCTTGCGAAAACTGTTGCCCGGTCGGAAGGGGAAGGTCGGCTTGGACGGCGAAGCCAGGACCCTGGTCCGCTCCAAGCCCCCGCCCCAGCCCGGATCGGTCGGTCAGGGATTGAAGGTGATTCTCCGGGTGGGATCCCTGAAGAGCTCGGGTGTCTGGGGCTTTCCCGAGGCACCCCGGGGTTGACTCGGGTGCTATAATGGATGCAGACTTGGGCCGTTTTGCTTTCAGGCCGTGGTCCCCGCTTACTCGAACCGAAAGAGAGAGAAACCAAACCAATGGCGTATCGGCCGTGCAGGTTCCGGAGCTCGGTATTGGGCATCTTCCAGTGCGAGAAGCATATGTTTCAGCACTCCAGCCCGGAAATCTATAACGAGCTTTATGAGTTCTGTCTGGAGAACGTTCCGGATCGTTTCTGCAGCTACGTCGATTTTGGCTTCAGCCTGGAAGGGGAGCGGCCCCGGATCTTCATCAACTGCACGCATCCCTACCAGTCGCGGCCTCTGAAGAGCTTCCGCGATTGCATCGAGGAATGCGATTATCACGACAAGGAAGGCGAGTCGTTGGGTTAACGCCTTTGAGGACTCTGCCTGAAGTCGAGAAGCCCGGGGATGGCCCCGGGCTTCTGCGTCCGGTTCCGGCCTTCTTTCGGGGGGGGCGGCAAGGGACTCGGGCAGGAGAGGAAGAACCCCACCAGGAGAACCCTCCTTGCAGGGCCGTGCCGGATGACTGTTGTTGACCCGCCTCTGACCTATGCCAGCGCTCCCTTCGTGGCCCGTCGGGAGTACTTCGGCTGCCTGATCTACGATCGGCAGCGCCGTGACTACATTCCTTTCGACCAGGACGCCCTGCATATCTTCCGGCGCAGCACCGAGGTCGACCTGGATGAGGTCCATCGGGAGCTGGCCAGCCAGGTCACCCGGCAATCCTTCGACACCTTCATCAAGCTCTGCGCCAGCATCGACCTGATGAAGGACGGTCGGTTCCAGGGCGTCTTCCTGGGCAATCAGGTGGCCGAGCGCAGCCAGCACCTCTCGGCTCCGACGCGCGTCTTCCTGCAGATGACGCGTTACTGCAACCTGGCCTGCCGGCACTGCTGGGCCGAAGCTGGGACCGCGCGTCCCCGGGAGCTGACGATCCTGGAAGTTCGCGCCCTCCTGGATCAACTTGCCGAGATGGGGACCTACAAGATCCAACTGGGCGGGGGCGAGCCCCTGGGCCGGGGGGACCTGTTCGAGGTCCTGGAGCATGCCCGGTCGCGCGGCATCAGTGTAGGCCTGTCCACCAACGCGACGATGGCCACGCGGGCGGTCGCTCAGCGGCTGGGCGAACTGGATGTCGAGATCCTGAAGATCAGCATGGAGGCCGGCAGCGAGAAGAGCTACGACTACATCCGCAACGACCGCGCCTACCGCAAGGCCATCCGAGGCATCAAGAATCTCAAGGAACTGTGCCCGAAGGCCGACCTGTACTTCCACGTGGTGCTGCAGCGGGACAACCTGACCGAGATCCCGGCCCTGATCAAGCAGGCCGAGAAGCTGGAAGTCAGCCGCATCGTCTTCGACCTGGCCATGCCGGTGGGCCGGGCCCGAGAGAATCCGCGGATCCTGCTGACCCAGGAGGAGGCCTTCCACGCCATGGAACTGGCGCAACGCATCGGCAGGTCCTCGCGCCTGGAGGTCCAGGTCCCCGGCACGGTCCCACCCCGGTTGCGCCAGAAGCGGGTCTTCGAGGGCTTCGGTTGCGAGTGCGGCCACCTGCACTGCCACGTCTCCTCCGACGGCGTGGTGGCGGCCAGCGGCTTCGTCAGTTCCACCTTGCCTGCAGGCAACATTCGCGAGACGCCCTTCCGGGACATCTGGAACTCGGGGCACGGCCTGAAGTTGCTGCGCAGCAACCCGGGGAACAACATCTGCAAACCCTGCGAGCACTTCCGGTCCTGCCGGGGTGGGTGCCGTTCCCGCACCTATGGCTCGATCAGCGCCCTGACCGAGCCGGATCCACTCTGCAGGGTGGTTTGGGAGGCCAGGTAGACATGCAGACCGAGACCCGCCAGGGGATCCGGGCAGCCTTTCCCGAGTGCCCCGCTTGCGACGAGCCCGTGGATCTCGGCAGGCTGGCCATCAACGAGCAGACCACCTGCCCCCGGTGCGGTGCCTGCGTCCTGCTGGTCCGCCTGGACGGTATCCTCATGCTCCTGCGGGACGGCTGGTCCTGACCGGCCGCCGGGCCCTCAGGGACCCGAAGGAAGAGGTGGCACCGATGGGTAGGATGGTCGGTCCAGCCCTGCACGTTCGGGTCCGCGCCCTGGTTCTGGGAGTGGGCGGCGTGCTGGTCGCCCTGACTCCACTGCTGGGCGGCGGCCCACAGGCCGGTCCAGCTTCGACCTGGTGGGGCCTGGCGGCGGCCGGGGCCCTGGGAGTCGCCTCCGGGGTGGTGGCCTCGGCCGGCTCCCTGCGGCCCGCGGCGGCGCCCTGGCGCATCCTGACGGCCTTCGAGGTCCTGGCGATCCTGGCCCTGAGCTGGTTCTCGGGAGGCGTGCAGAGCCCCGCGTTCCTCCTGCTCGTCTTCCTCGTCGCCACCTCGGGCGTGCATCGCTCGCCGGGGACCGGCCTCGTGGTCGGGGGCTTGGCGGCCGCATCGTGGTGCCTGCTGGCCCTGCTGGGGCCCGGGGCTGCCGGACACCTGGCCTGGGTCCTGGCGCAGGTCCTGGCCCTGGTGGTCTTCGGAGGCCTGGGCCACCTGGTCACCTGGAGCCAGAATGCCGCGCTGGAGGGTATGCTGGACGAGAGTGCCCGGCGCCTGGAGGAGGCCCTGGCGACGGCCCGTCAGCAGGCCCAGGACCGGCAACGCCGCGAGCAGGAGCTCTTCGACCAGCAGCGCAAACTGGCTGGCCTGATCCGTCTGTCCCAGGAGTGGTCGGAGCTGCGCCGGCCGGAGGAGCTCCTGGGCAGGGTGGCGCGGACGGCTCGGGAGGAGTCCGACTCGGCCATCGCCATGGTCCTCCAGATCCAGGGTGGAGAACTGAGGATCGTCTGCTCCTCGGGGCTGTCGCAACTGAGCGTGGATGCGTTCCGGCAGCGCTCGGGGGCCGGACTTCTGGGAGGGCTCCTCCTTTCCGACCAGAGCCTGCGCCTGAGCGAGGCGGATGGAGAGGCCTGGCGTGACGGGCTGGACGGCATCCGCGAGCGGCTGCGCACGCTTCTGGCCGTGCCCCTCCGGGGCCCCCACGACAAGCAGCCCTTCGGCGTCCTGGCGGTCGCCAACCGGTTGGTGGGAGAGGCCTACGAGGCTGGCCAGGAGGACTACCTGAGGCTCCTGGCCACCGACGCTGCGGTGATGATCCGGAACCTCAGCCTGAACGCCGACCTGGAGCGGTCCTACTTCGAGATCATCCAGGCCCTGGCCCAGGCCATCGAGGCCAAGGACCCCTACACCCACGGGCACGTGGCCCGGGTGCGCACCTATGCGACGCGCCTGGCCAGGGCCTTGGATCTGCCGGCGGAGGAGGTGGAACTGGTCTCCAAGGCGGCCATCCTCCATGACGTCGGCAAGATCTCGGTTCCCGACGGAATCCTGATGAAGCCGGGGACGCTCACCGAGGAGGAGTTCGGCGTGATGAAGGCGCACGCCGAGAACGCCCTGCACATCCTGAAGGACATCCGGTCCCTGTCGCCCCGGATCATCGACATGGTCCTGCACCACCACGAGCGTTACGACGGAGGGGGATACCCGCACGGCATGAAGGGCGACCAGATTCCCCTGGGGGCCCAGATCATCGCGGTGGCCGACACCTTCGACGCCATGACCTCCGATCGACCCTATCGCCAGGGCTTCAGCGCCGAGGAAGCCCTGCGGCGGATGGAGCAGGCCTCGGGTTCGCAGTTCAACCCCCAGGTGCTGAAGGTCTTCTTCAACCTCTTCGACTTCCGCGTCTCCAAGGCCTTGACCCTGCCTCTGCAGACGGGCAGGGAAGCCTGATGACGCTGGCGACCTCGACCTGGGCGACGCTCGATCTGGCCCGGGCCCGCAGGGTGCTGCTGGTGGCCGGGTCCGGAGCGGATGGAGAGGTCCTGGGCTGTCTGGAGGCCCTGCGCCGGGGCCTGAGGGCCCTGGGGCGGGAGGTCGCGGTCAGTTGCGCAACCCCGATCCCGCAGGCCCTGCGCGCGCTGCTTCCGGGGCTGGAAGCCCCGGATCCGGAACCTCCGTCAGGGCCCTTCTCCGTCTGGCCGGGCCTGGGAGAGGCCCCCCCCGACGCCTGTCCGATGGTTCCCCGCGCCGACCTGGCGGGGGCCATCCGGGTGGAGTTCCCCGCCACCCCTGAAGGGACGACGCTGGCCGAGCGCACCTTGGACATGTTGGAGGCCTTGGGGGTCCTGCTGGATCGCGAGATGGCCGTGGCTCTCTACGTGGCCCTGACCTGCGCCACGGATTCCTTCCAGAACCATCGGGTCACGCCGTCGGTCCACGCCTGTGCGGCCCGTCTCCTGCACTTCGGGGTGCCCACTGACCTGGTCGGGCGACGCCTCTTCCGCGAGGACTCCATGGAGTTCCTGGAGACCCTCGGGCTGGTCCTCAGGCGCCTGGAGATCGTCCAGGACGGTCGGGTGGCGTGCAGCGTCCTCAGGCATTCGGACGGCCCGGCCCGGACCCTGACCGAGCCGGGCCTCCGCCTGCTGGCCGAGCGCGTCGACCTGGTGCGGGGCGGGGAGGTGACGGCCCTGCTCCAGGAACTGGACGGGGACGCCGTGCGCGTCCACCTGCGCTCGCGGCGTCTCGCCCCGGAGGCCCTGACCGCCTGTGTGGTTGGGGACGGACGCTCGCTGGAGGCCTCGGGCCTCGTGGCGGGCCCCCTGGAGGCGGCCCGGGCCCGGGTTCTGCGGGAACTGGCCGAAGGCCTGAACCCTCCAGGCTGTTGCCGATGATTTCGAGGGCCTGGGGCCGCCGACGCAGAAGAAGGGCACCGTGATGCCGGAACTCAGTCAGCCGATCCCGCTCTTCCCCCTGGCGGACGTCGTGTTCTTCCCCGGGACCGTGCTGCCGCTGCGCCTTTTCGAGCCCCGCTATCTGAAGATGGCCAAGGATCTCCTGGAAGGTGACGGCTTGTTGGCGGTGGGGTTGCAGGACACCGCTCCTGGGGAGGAGGATGACTCGGACCCGCCGCGCCTGCATTCGCCGGTCACCGTGGGGCGCACCCGGCGCTGGGAGCGTCTGCCCGATGGGACGGTCCACGTCGAGGTGGAGGGCCTGGTCCGAGCTGAGATCGTGCTGGAGTTCCCCGGGTTGGAGTACCGGCGGGGTCTGGTCCGGGCTCTTCAGGAGGCCGCCCTGGACCCGGAGGAGACGTTGGAGCTGAGCCGCCAGTTGCTGCGGGGGCTGCAGCGTCTGGTCGGGGCCGAGGAGAGCGACCCGGAGGAGATCAATCTGGATCCGACCCTGGACCTGGGCCGCTTCTGTGACTCGCTGGCCTTCCTGCTGCCCATGGAGCCCCACCGCAAACAGGGTCTCCTGGCCGAACTGAATCCGGCTGTCCGGGCCCGGCAACTGGTGGAGTTCCTGGAGGAACTGCGAGGCCGGGGTGCCCTGCGCCGGGTCGTGCACATCCTGCCCGGCTTCAGCCTGAACTGAGCTCCTGGCTGGCGCCCCCCGTCGGGTCGTGGCCAGGATCCGGGGCAATCAGGCGCCCGGCAATCGTCCTGGAGTCGCGCGGACGCGTTCCTGGTTCCCTCGGTGTTTCTCCGTTTCCTGGGTGGTTCCACAAAGATGGGAAAGCTCCCGGCTGAAGGTGATCCTGGCGGAGCAGCTTCGATTCTCTCGAACATATATTCGCACACGCTGAGGGCCAGCACCCCCCTCTCCCCGGCGGGCTTGACGGTTGCCGGGCGCGGTTCTATCGTACTCGGGCCCATGCCCACCTTCTCCATCCAGACGCTCGGTTGCCGGGTCAACCAGGCCGACTCCGAGCAACTGCGCCAGATCCTCCTGGGTGCCGGCTTCGACGAGGTCAGCCCGGGGGAGCCTGCCGACTGCGCGATCGTCAACACCTGCACCGTGACCGGCGAGGCCGACCGCAAGTCCCGGCAGTTCCTGCGCCGGGCTGCCCGGCAGGCGCCCACCGTGGTGGCCACCGGGTGCGCCGTGGCCGGGCGGGGAGGGGTGCAGAGCCTGCCCGCCGCCGTCCTGCGCCTGCCCCCCGAGCGCCGGGAGGGCCTCCTGGAGCTCTTGGGAGCCCAGGGATGCCCGGGCGCAGGTGCCGGATCGCAGGATCGGGGCTTCCGTCAGGCCCGCAGCCGAGCGCTGCTGAAGGTGCAGGAGGGGTGCGACGAGTTCTGCAGTTTCTGCATCGTGCCCTACGTGCGCGGGCGCAGCCGCAGCCTGGCGGTCCCGGAACTTGTGGCCCGGGCCCGCAGCCTGGAGGTCGAAGGCTATCGGGAGATCGTCCTGACCGGCATCCATCTGGCCCTCTGGGGCCGGGACCTGGACGGCCGGCCGGATCTCGCGGATCTCCTGGAGGCTCTGCTGGAGGGGACCCGGGAGGTGCGCTACCGGCTCAGTTCGATCGAGCCGATGCACTTCCCGGCGCGGCTCCTGGACCGGATGGCCGCCGAGTCCCGGCGCCTGTGCCCCCACCTGCACCTGGCCCTGCAGCACGCCAGCAACCCGGTCCTGCAGCGGATGCGGCGCAACTATACGCTGGAGGAATACGACGGCCTGGCCCGGCGCTTCCTGGCCCGGGTGCCCGGCGCCGTGCTGACCACCGACGTCCTGGTGGGCTTTCCTGGCGAGACCGAGGCCGACTTCCAGGCCCTCATGGCCTATCTGCGCACGGTTCCCTTCCTGCATCTGCACGTCTTCCCCTACAGCCCTCGTCGGGGCACGGCGGCTGCCCTCTTCCCCGGTCAGGTGGCCGAGGCCGAGAAGAAGCGTCGCGTCGAAGCGGTGAACCGCCTGGGCCAGCGCCTGGGTCGGGTCTGCAGGCGAAGCTTCCGGGGCCAGGTCCGTCCGGTCCTGGTCGAGCGCCGGGACCCCGGGTGCGGCCAGGTGGCGGGCACCAGTGACAACTTCCTTCCGGTCGTGTTCCCCGGTGGGCCCGAACTCCTGGGCCGGGTCATCCCCGTGCGCCTGGGGCCGCAGCGGGGTTCGGAGGTCCTGGGCCGGGCCTTGGGGGAGGAGTCCGGCGCGCAGCGGTAAACTGCTGGATTCCTGGGGAGCGGGGGGCAGCGCCTCGCGTGTCCCAGGTCCGGCGGGGGGCACCGCAAGGCGGGCGACCCTCCGGGACGGTCAGCCACCGAGCCAGGAGGACAGAGCCTTGGGATACTCGCCGCAGTCTGACAGGGGACGGTTGGACGTCCCGACGCCAGCCCGATGAATCGCGGCCGCCGTACGCGCATCGTGTGCACCATCGGCCCGGCCTCGTCTGCTGAGGAGGTCATGGGCTCCCTCCTGGACGCCGGCATGGACGTCGCCCGCCTGAACTTCTCGCACGGCACCCACCAGAGCCACCGCGAGGTCTTCGAGCGCCTGCGCCGCCTGAGCGCCGCTCGCGGCTCGCACCTGGCGATCCTGCAGGACCTCTCGGGTCCCAAGATTCGCCTGGGGAAGGTGGCTCCGGATACCACCCTGCAGGAGGGGGCCGTCTTCATCCTGACGTCCGAGGAGGTGGAGGGCGACTCCCGGATCGCCCACGTGACCTATCCCAACCTGGCCGACGAGGTGGCCGCGGGCAACTGCGTCCTGCTGGACGACGGTCTGCTGGCCCTGGAGATCGAGCGCGTCGAACCGCCTCGGGTCTACACGCGGGTGCGCACGGGCGGTCCGATCAGCTCGGGCAAGGGCGTCAACCTGCCCGGCAGCCGTCTGTCGGTGTCGGCGCTGACCGAGAAGGACGAGGAGGACCTGCGTTTCGGTCTGCAGTTGGGCGTGGACTTCGTGGCGCTGTCGTTCGTGCGGCGCCCCGAGGATGTGGCCCCAGTGCGGCGCATCATGGACGAGATGGGCATCCACCGTCCGGTGATCGCCAAGATCGAGAAGCCCGAGGCAGTGGCGGCCATCGAGTCGATCCTGCAGGCCTTCGACGGGGTCATGGTGGCCCGCGGCGACCTGGGCGTCGAGATGCCCATCGAGCGGATCCCGCTGGCCCAGAAGCGCATCATCTCGCTGGCCCGCACCCATTTCAAACCGGTCATCACGGCCACCCAGATGCTGGACTCCATGATCCGCAACCCGCGCCCCACGCGGGCCGAGGTCACCGATATCGCCAACGCCATCCTGGATGGCACCGACGCGGTGATGCTGTCGGGAGAGACGGCGTCGGGAGCCTATCCCCAGGAGGCCGTCCGGGTGATGGACCGGGTGGCCCGCAAGGCCGAGGAGGCCCTGCCCTACCAGGAGATCCACGAATTGGGGGCACCCCAGGGCGCCGCCGAGGAGGCCCTGGCCCTGGCGGCATGCGAGATCGCCGAGGTGGTCGAAGCCCGGGCCCTGGTGGCCTGCACCACCTCGGGTGGCAGCGTGCGCCGGGTCTCGCACTTCCGGCCCCGGGCTCCCATCGTGGGCGTCGCCCGGGACGAGGTGGTGGCCCGGCAGTTGAGCCTGCTCTTCGGGGTCTGTCCGTGCCACATCCCCAGCGTGGACACGGCCGACGAAATCCTCATGAAGGCCGCCCGGGCCGCCCGACAGAGCGGCGTCGCCGGCTCCGGGGATCGGATCGTGGTGATCGCCGGCATCCCGCCGGGGCGGCCCACGAACCTGGTTCACCTGCTGACCCTGCCCTGAACCGTGCGGGGAGGG
>CAZQPM010000143.1:0-10049 GCA_964595195.1 uncultured Burkholderiales bacterium
TACCACGGTCTGGACTACATCTCGGGGAATCCGGTCCTGTTCACCCACCAGTTCTCACACGCCTGGGTCGACTTCCGCGGGGTCCGGGACCGACACGCCGACTACTTCCAGAACTCGGTGCTGGCGACCCGAGCCCACAAAGCCTTCTGTCTGGACCTGGCCGGGCGCTTCCCCCACTACTCCGAGGACCTCTGGGGCATCACCGCCTCGGACTCGGCCCAAGGCTACGTGGCTTGGGGAGGTCCTCCGGCGGATGACCGCATCGACGGCACCGTGGTGCCCTGCGCGGCGGGTGGCTCGCTCCCCTTCCTGCCGGAGCAGACCCTGCGCGTCCTGCGCAACCTGCGCCGGAACCACGCAGCGCAGGTCTGGGGGCGCTACGGCTTCGTGGACGCCTTCAACCCCGCCACCGGCTGGACGAACCCCGACGTCCTGGGTATCGACCAGGGCATCACCATGCTGATGGCCGAGAACCACCGGACGGGTTTCGTCTGGAGGACCTTCATGGCCGACCCCCGGCTGCGGGCGGCCATGTCGCGGGCGGGCTTCCGGGCCTGCTGAGGCCGGCCGATGGGGCAGGCCCCTCTGCCGGAGCCCGAGGGGCTCGCACCTGGCACCGGGGGCACCACCAGGTCAACCTCTCCTGGCCGGGCACGTCTCCCTGCCGGGCCACCCGGATCAGCTCTCCACACCGGTGGCAGGGTTGCCCCGGCCTCTTGAAGACCCAATTCTTCTGGCTGCGCAGGCGCCGACCCGTCGTGGACTGCAGCCCACCCTCGCGAACGCTGGCCTGCAGCAGACGACGCACCAGGCTCAGCAGGCCCGGAAGGTCGCCGACCTGCCCCACGGGGGTCCAGGGGTTGTGCCGGGTCATGAACAGGACCTCACACTTGAAGAGGTTGCCGATCCCAGCCAGGTTGCGCTGGTCCATCAAAGCATTGGCCACCTCGCGCTGGGGAGCCCTCCTCAGCCTGAGGAGGGCCTCCTGCTGGTCGAACTCCTCCGCCAGAAGGTCGGGCCCCAGATGCCCCAACAGTTGCTGTTCCTGGTCTGAGCGCACCAGTTCCACGACGGGCAGGCGAAAGCCCACGGCCACCCGCTCGGTGGTCCTCAGCAGGACCCTCACCTGGAAGGTCGGCCCCCCGCGAAGGCTCTCACCCGGACGGTGGATATCCCAACGGCCGTCCATGCCCAGGTGGGTGTGCAGGGTCCAGCCTCCCGCGGTGCGCAGCAGCAGGTGCTTGCCCCGGGCCACCACCTCCAGCACGGCCTGCCCGGAGAGATCCACCGTGGCCAGGGCCGGAACCCGGAAGTCCGTCACTTGGAGCACCTGCCCGGCCAGGGCCCGGTGCAGCGCCCGGGCAGCCAGGAACACCGTATCCCCTTCAGGCATCGGGGGGTCTTCCCAGCGAGATCCGAGCCTACCTGCCAGGAGCCCCCGCGGTCGAACCGCCGGGCGGCGCCCACTCCTCCCGGGCCTGGGGAATCCACTCGGCCGCCGCCTTCTCCCAGGGGCGCATCAGATCCAGATCCAAGCGCTGCAGGGCGGCGTTCTCCAGGATCGGGAAGGGCGGCCGCGGCGCAGGGGCAGCGTAGACGCGACTGGACACAGCCTGAATCGGCGCCTGCAATCCGGCCAGGACCACGGCCCTGCAAGCGGCCTGGAACCAGGTGGTCTGGCCCTGGGCCGTGGCATGGTACAGACCGGGTGGTGCCTCCTGCACGATCCGCACCAACTGGCGGGCCAGGTCGCGGGTCCAGGTGGGGGAGGTCCACTGGTCGTCCACGACCCGCAGGGACTCGCCCCGTGCCGCCCGGGACAGGATCGCCCGGAAGAAGCTGGCGCCCTGGTGCCCATAGAGGCCTCCGGTGCGGACGACCCAGGCCCGGCATCCCGCCTGCAGAACCTCCTCTTCGCCGGCCAGCTTGGACCGCGCGTAGACACCCAGGGGGCGGGGAAGATCCTCCTCGCGATACGGGCGATCTGCCTGCCCGTCGAAGACGAAGTCGGTCGACAGGTGGACCAGGGCCGCCCCCAGACGTGCGCAGGAACGAGCCACCAGGCCGGCCCCCCGGGCGTTCACCTCGAAGGCCCGGTCGGACTCGCTCTCGGCCCGGTCCACGGCCGTGTAGGCGGCGCAGTTCAGGACCAGATCCGGATGGAACCGGGCCAGGGCACGGCGCACCTGCTCCTCGTCGGTGACGCTGCACTGTCCGTGGCTCAGGCCCAGGACCTCCCAGCCCGCTTCCCGCAGGGCCGGCAGCGCCTCGTGGGCCAGCATCCCACCCGAGCCCAGGACCAGGGCCCTCCCGCTCATCCCAGGTCGACCTACCACAGGCAGCCTCTCCGAACGTCCCTGATTGAACCGCACGGTGACGGCTCCCTTGCCTGGACGCGACGGGTTCCTTCTCGGGGCGTCAGGGTGTTCCTATGCATCAAGACCGGGGCATGCAGAACCGAGCGCCGGGAACCCGCCCGACCCGAGATCGGGGCCGGGCCCCGTCACATCGAGGAGAAGCCGACCCTGCCCGGGCGCTGGGTCAGGGTGAAAAGGGACGAGGTCCAGGCTGCCTTGCGCAGCATGGCCTGCCCCCCCAGGAGACTGACCAGCGCGGCCAGGGGGAACAGGAACTCCAGGCTCGCCCAATCGAAACCGCCCAGGGCTCCCAGGCAGACTCCGCAGGTCACCAGACCCAGGAAGAGCAGGGCCGCGGCCACGGCCAGGCCCGTCACGAAGGTCAGGCCCACCGTCAGGGGTTCGAAGCGCTGGCGGGATTGGGAGGCGACGGCCGTGCCCCAGACGGCAGCGGTGGGCAGCGCCTGCCAGCCCACCAGGGCCAGACCCAGGAACCAGGCCCACTCCTCGCCAGCGTGCGTCGGGACCAGGCCGACCCCTGCCTTCCAGGCGTGCGTCAGGACCAGTCCGGTTGCGGTGACCAGGAAGGCCTGGAGCAGGCCGACGGCCCGTCGAGCCGTGGCCGCCTGGAGACACCCCGAGACGTAGTCGGCTGTCGACAGGCCGCTCTGGAAGAGCAGTTCCTCGGTCCCTCTCTGACGTTCCCGGTACAGACCCTCGGAGGTCTCCCACAGGGCCGCGCAGGCGGTAGCGCCGGCCCGGAAGGCGAAAGCCACCAGCAGGGCCGAAGACCACCCCACCCCAAAGAACTGCATCAGCACGAGGGCCAGGGCGGGAACCCAGAAGAGGCCGACCGCCAGGCGCCGGCCCGGCAATTCGGTGGACACGGCCTCCAGACGGTAGACCATGGCGTTCAGGGTTGAACTGCTGAACGTCTGGCAGCGCCGGGCGGAGGCACCCGGGGTGCTCGCCAGGCTCCGGCGCAGGGTGGAGTCGTCGGCCAGTCCCTGCTGGGCCAGGAGGCGGAAGAGCACGGCGCCGAGCGAGGCCGCCGCCGCCGTGGTCAGGAAGGCCGGCAGCCAGCCCGACCCGGCGACCAGGGCCACCGCCAGCCCGATGAGTCCCAGCAGCGGCAGGGCCAGAGCCAGGCTGAGCAGCAGGCCTCGTAGCCAGCCACCACCCTCGGCAGGCTTCGTCGAGGTCCAGATGCAGACCGCCAGGGCCCCGTAGCTCAGGGCCGGGGCCAGGGACAGCGGGAACAGGACCCACCCCAGGGATGGAGCCTGTTCCCCGGCCAGAAGCAGCAGGAGACCGCCCAGCAGGGCCGGCGCCCAGGCCCCCCGGAGCGTCCGCCAGGCCGCATGGCGGGCCAGGATGTCCACCAGACTGCCGGTTGTCAGGTGGGTCCCTGCCAGTTCCTCCATGACGCGCGTCTTGCGCAGGGAGACCAGCAGGATGCCACAGGCGATGGCCTGACTCACGGGCAGGGAAGCGGAGAGCAGGAAGAGGGATACCGCCGCGCCGATCCCCCCCAGGCCCAGGAGGTTCGGCAACCACCCGGTGGGCAGCGCCGGACCCAGGACCGGGGACCGGCTGGTCAGCCAGTCCACGACCGAGAACCCCAGGAAGAGGCCGTAGAAGGCTGCCGGCCCGACAGCGATCATGGCGGACAGCAGGAAGGCCGTGGTGGGCGAGTTGTTGTCCTTGCGGCGCGCCTCCACCATCTGCAACCAGGCGGTGATCGGCTCTTCGGAGAGGTCTTCCGGGCGCATGGGTTCCTCCTGAGGCAGGTCTGCCTGATCAGTGTAGCGCCCCGCGCAGGTTCGGGCCAGGGGCTGGCGGGCTGAGCGGCGAGACGGCTCGCGGCAGCCGCCACCACCACCGACGGCCAGCAGGGGTTCCAGACCCTGCGACAAAGCACCTCAGGCTCAACTCCGGGCCCCGTTCGCCCCCACAAGGAGGTCACAGGACTTGACCGACGAGGAGAAGGAAGCGATCTTCACCGGACCGGTGAAGGACAGTTGGAAACGCTTCAACGAGCACTACCACAACGCCAAGGTGGACGACGTCCTGCTGGGCTCCGTGGTCGCCGCCAACGTGCGTTCCGGGTACTCGCTCATCGACATCAACTCCGACGGCACCCAGCACTTCGTGCGCTTCGAGAACCTGCAGGATCACAGTCGGCTGATCTTCCGACTGCACCACCTGGCCGAGGACCTGACGGTGGCCAGGGTCCAGGGCCACCTGGCCGATGTCACCATCGGATACGGCGAGAAGACGGGCAACCTGGGCGCCATCTGGAGCACCCTGAAGGCCGAGATGAAGAGCATGTTCGTGGTTCAGGCCGAACCCGGCATCATGACCTTCGACGCCGATCTCACCGGTGGGTACATCTATGGGCAGGTCGGCCTGCTCCTGGACCTGGATGACTACATCGAGGTGAGCACCTTCAAGGTCGACCTGCCGAAATTGCAGGGCCACATCGACAGCGTCGTCCACTCACTCCGCAAGTACCTGCATGGCCGCCTGGCCGTGCAGGCCTGACCCGAGGAGGAAGCCATGGGACTGCTTTCGTTCATCCACAACTTCTCTCATCGGCAGGAGATCCTGGAGAGCCGGGACGAGATGCTGATGGGTGAGTTGATCACGGTGATGGCCGACCTGGGCTACCCCGTGGTCGGGCTCAGGACCGACGCCGACTATCAGCGGGTCCAGTTCCTGACCTTGCAGGATCCGGTGCTCCACTCGGTGGCGATCACCCTGGACCGCAAGACCGGGGGAATGGCCGCCAAGGTGATCGGCAACAAGGCGACGCTGACCATCCAGGCCGAAGTCAAGAACTACCTGGCCGACCCCGACGACGTCCTGGACATGTACCGCACGGATTTCGCCAACATCCTGAAGGTGCCGCTGTTGGGCCAGACCAAGGTCAACCACCAGTTGAATTCGGTCATCGCCACCATGACCCGGATCATCGACATCGATCGCCTGCTGGAATCGGCTGGCGGCCGGCCCGAACTGCAGCAGACGGTGCAATCCGCGATCGCCGACCTGCGCGACCAGATCGCCCGATACAAGAAGGCATCGGATCTCGAGCCCAAGATGTAGGTCCCTCGCGGGCCGGCTGGGGGGGGGCGGCCCGGCGCCCCGGGATCCGGGCCTCGCCCCATGCAGGGTTGAGTGCACCCCGTGCGGAAGGACCGCCCGCGCCGCGGCTTCGGGCCTTGTCCCTGGCCCGCCTGGCGCCTACCCGCACCGGGTTCACCATTCCATGGCCGGGAGCCAATCATGAGCGTCCAGGAACGAATCGAACGCCTGCGCCAGACGCGGGCCCGCCTGCAGCAGGGCGGCGGCGAGGCCCGCATCGCCAGGCAGCGGGCCTCGGGCAAGATGACGGCCCGCGAACGCCTGGGGCTTCTCTTCGACGCCGAGACCTCGCAGGAACTCTTCCTGTACACCCGGCATCGCTGCACCTCCTTCGGGATGGAGGGCAAGGAGTTGCCCGCCGAAGGCGTCGTGTGCATGGCCGGCGCCGTCGAGGGTCGCCAGGTCTTCGCCGCCTCGCAGGACTTCACCGTGGCCGGCGGCACCGTGGGCGAGATGCACGCGGACAAGATCTGCCAGATGATGGACATGTCCTTGAAGTGCGGAGCCCCGTTCGTCTTCATCAACGACAGCGGTGGGGCCCGCATCCAGGAGGGCATCGACGCCCTGTCGGGCTATGGCCGGATCTTCTTCCGCAACGTGCAGCTCTCGGGCCTGGTCCCCCAGATCTCCATCGTGGCCGGGCCCTGCGCCGGCGGCGCCGCCTACTCGCCAGCCCTGACCGACTTCATCATCATGGTGCAGAAGACGGGCAAGCTCTTCATCACCGGGCCCCAGGTGATCAAGGAGGTCACCGGCGAGGAGATCTCCGACGAGGATCTGGGAGGCGTCCACGCCCAGATGAACTACAGCGGCGTCGTCCACTTCGTGGCCAACGACGATGCCCATGCCCTGGCCATCTGCAAGAAGCTGCTGGGCTTCCTGCCCGCCAACAACACCGAGGATCCTCCCGACCACGGCGACGGTTCGCTGACCTTCGCCTACGATCCGATCCTGGACAGGGTCATCCCCGACGACCCGCGCAACCCCTACGACGTCCGCGAGGTCATCCGACGGGTGGTGGATGCCGGCGACTTCCTGGAAGTCCAGGAACACTTCGCCGCCAACGTGGTGGTGGGCCTGGCCCGGATCAACGGCCGCACGGTGGGAATCATGGCCAACCAGCCCAACGTGATGGGCGGCTGCCTGGACATCGACGCCTCGGACAAGCTGGCCAAGATGGTCCGCTTCTGCAACGCCTTCAACATCCCGGTGGTGACCTTCGTGGACGTGCCGGGGTTCCTGCCCGGCATCCGCCAGGAGTACGGGGGGATCATCCGCCACGGCGCCAAGATCCTCTTCGCCTACTCGGCGGCCACGGTGCCCAAGGTGACGATCATCCTGCGCAAGGCCTATGGCGGCGCCTACCTGGCGATGAGCGGCAAGGAACTGGGCGCCGACCGCGTGGCCGCCTGGCCCACGGCGGAGATCGCCGTGATGGGGGCCGAGGGAGCTGTCAACGTGATCCACCGTGAGGCCCTGAAGAAGGCCGAGAACCCCCAGGAGACCAAGCAGAGGTTCGTCGAGGAGTATCGCGAGACGTTCGCCTCGCCCTTCCTGGGCGCCGGGCGCAACCTGATCGACGACGTGATCGAGCCCGGCGACACCCGTCGCTACATCAGTCTGGCCCTGGAATCCCTGCGCACCAAGCGCGAGGCCCGGCCCCAGAAGAAGCACGGACTGATCCCGCTATGAGCGACCTGGCCGTCGCCTGGAAACTGACCTGGTTCGGGATGACCGTGGTCTTCACGGCCCTCAGCCTGGTCTCGTCTGCCGTCTGGGTGTTCCACAAGCTGGAGGCCCGGATGCCGGCAGCAGGGGCCGGGGAGAGCCTCCCGGACCCGGGGCCGACCGTCGAGTCCGGCATCAGCCCCGAGGTCGTGGCCGCCATCAGCGCGGCCCTGTGTGCCTCGCTGGGCGAACACACCCGAATCCACCATGTCCGATATCGCCGGGGAGCCCCGGAAGCGACCTGGTCCCGCCAGGGCCGGCTCAGCATCATGGCCTCCCACCGGCTTCGCTGAAGGAGTCCTGCCCGTGAAGAAGATGCGCGTCACAGTCAACGGAGTCTGCTACGATGTCGAGGTCGAGATGGTCGAGGACGACGAGCATCCCGGGACCTCCTATGGCCATGCGGCCACCGGATTCCAGACTCCGACGGCGGGCCCGCCGCCGCCCCGCCCAGCCCCCGGGCCGCTGGCCCCCCAGAAGGTCTCTGCAGGCCCGGGGGGGGTTCTCGAATCCCCGATCGCCGGCATCGTGGTCGAGGTCAAGGTGGAGCCGGGTAGCGCCGTGACCAGGAACCAGCCGCTCCTGGTGATCGAGGCGATGAAGATGAATACCAACGTGAGTTCGCCTGCAGACGGCCGGATCTCCCAGGTCCTGGTCAAGGCAGGCGAGCACGTGGTGCAGGGGCAGCCCCTGGTGAAGTTCGAGTAGGCCGGCATGGAAGATCTGGCCCGATTCTGGGCTTCCACGGGTTTCTACAACCTCACCCCAGGCAACGGGGTGATGATCTGCGTGGGCCTGGTCTTCATCTACCTGGCCATCCGCAAGGGCTTCGAACCCCTGCTCCTGGTGCCGATCGGCTTCGGGATCCTGGTGGGCAACATCCCCTTCCAACCCGGCAACGAGATCGGCATCTACGAGCACGGGAGCGTCCTGAACTTCCTGTACTGGGGCGTCGTCAAGGGGGTCTACCCGCCCTTGATCTTCCTGGGCATCGGGGCCATGACCGACTTCTCCTCGCTGATCAGCCGCCCGAAGTTGATCCTCTTGGGCGCGTCCGCCCAGATCGGTATCTTCGGCACGCTGGCGACCGCCGTCCTGGTCGGCGGCCAACTGCCCTGGCTGGGGCTCATGGATCCGGCGGACCCCGCTCGCCTGCTGAAGGCCGCGGGCTCCGTCGCCATCATCGGCGGGGCCGACGGCCCCACGGCCATCTTCCTGACCACCAAGCTGGCCCCGGACCTCTTGGGAGCCATCGCGGTGTCGGCCTACTCCTACATGGCCTTGGTCCCCGTAATCCAGCCTCCCATCATGCGCCTGCTGACCACCCGCGAAGAGCGCCTGATCCGGATGAAGCCGGCCCCGGCGGCCAGCCCGCTCCTGAAGATCCTCTTCCCCATCGTCGGCCTGGTGGTCTGCTCGTTCATCGCGCCGGGCGCCCTCCCGCTGTTGGGCCTGCTCTTCTTCGGGAACATCCTGAAGGAGAGCGGGGTCACCGAACGCCTGGCCCGCACGGCCCGGGGGCCCATGATCGACATCGTCACGATCCTCCTGGGCTTCACCGTCGGGGCCAGCACCCAGGCGAACACGTTCCTGCGCCCCCAGTCGCTGGCGATCTTCGTCATGGGCGCCTTCTCCTTCGCGGTGGCGACCGCCGGAGGCGTGCTCTTCGCCAAGCTCATGAACGTCTTCTCCAAGGAGAAGATCAACCCGCTGCTGGGGTCGGCGGGGGTCTCGGCAGTTCCTGCTGCGGCCCGGGTGTCCCATATGGTGGCCCAGGAGGAGGATCCCCAGAACTTCCTGATCATGGACGCCATGGCCCCCAACGTGGCGGGCGTCATCGGCTCGGCGGTGGCGGCGGGCGTGCTGCTCTCGATGCTGGGGACCCCCAGCGGGATGTAGGCGCGACCTCAGGAAAGCCCGGCTCACGCCGGGAATACCATGGGAAAGCCCGGCTCACGCCGGGCTTTCTTTGTGGACTGCAGGGGCCGGGGCGACCGACCCCGGACTAGCGGCGCCCCTGCATGATCTTCGCCCAGGTATCCTTCAGGGTGACGATGCGGTTGAAGACCGGCCTGTCGGCCGTCGCCTCGGGATCCACCGAGAAGTAGCCCTGGCGCTCGAACTGGAAGCGCTGCCCGGGCGTGACGCCGGCCAGGCTCCTCTCGACCCGCGACTCCTGCAGGGTGACCAGCGAATCGGGGTTGAGCTCCTCCAGGAAGTCCACGCCCTCGGTGGTCGCCGGCCGGTCGTTGGCGAAGAGGCGATCGTAGAGGCGCACCTCGGCGGGCACCGAGTGGTCGGCCGAGACCCAGTGCAGCGTGCCCTTGATCTTGCGCCCGTCCTTGGGGTCGCCCCCCCGCGAATCCGGGTCGTAGGTGCAGCGCACCTCGACCACCCGACCGGCCTCGTCCTTCACCACGTCCTGGCACTTGATGATGTAGGCGCGGCGCAGGCGGACCTCGCGACCGGGAGCCAGGCGGAAGAACTTCGGAGGAGGCTCCTCGGCGAAGTCCTCCTGCTCGATGTAGATGACCCTGGAGAAGGGCACCTTCCGGCTGCCCATGCGGGGCGGATCATCCGGGAAGTAGGGAGCCTCGAACTCCTCGACCTGGTCCTGGGGATAGTTCTCGATGACCACCCGCAAGGGTCGCAGGACGCCCATCGCGCGGGGCACCCTGGGGTTCAGGTCGTCCCGCACGGCCTCCTCGAAGACCGAGAACGGAATCCAGGTCTCGGCCTTGCTGATCCCGATGCGCTCGGCGAACAGGCGGATCGACTCGGGGGTGTAGCCCCGACGGCGCATCCCGGCCAGCGTCG
>CAZQPM010000144.1:0-9959 GCA_964595195.1 uncultured Burkholderiales bacterium
ACCTCGCCGCCCTGATGACAGGACGCGAGGTGACGCTTCCCCGCAACGAGTGCTACCATGCCGCTCCCGCGCCCGTGGAAGGGGCCCTGGGAGTCCACTCCGAGGCGCGGGGGCGCAAGGTCGCGGTCCTGGGGGACATGCTGGAACTGGGCGAGGCCGAGGAGGAATACCATCGCCAGGTCGGTCGGGCCGCCGCTCAGGCGGGCGTGGCGGTCCTGGTGGCCGTGGGGCAGCGCAGCCGGGCTCTGGCCGAGGCCGCCCGGCAGGCCGGTCTGCCCCGGGTCCACTGGGCCAGCGACCGCGAGCAGGGCTGGCGTCTGCTGCGCGACGAGGCCCGGCCTGGCGACACGGTCCTGATCAAGGCCTCACGGGGGATCGGTTTGGATCTCCTGGCTGAACGGCTGCAAGGAGAGTAGATCATGATGGACCTTCCCTGGCGGGAAGCAACCTGTGCCGGACTGGCGGGCTTGGGTCTGACCGTGGTGGCCATGCCGGCCTATCTCGGGTGGGCCCGGACTCACGGGTGGGGGCAGGTGATCCGGACCGAGGGCCCCGCGGAACACCATCTGAAGGCGGGGACTCCGACCATGGGGGGATTGGTGCTGCTGGCCGCCGGTCTGGTCGCCGGTCTGTGGTGGCCGGGTCCGTCCTGGGATGTCCTGGTCTTCCGCGCCGTCATCCTGGCCGGAGCCGCGCTGGGGATGGTCGACGACCTGAACAAGGTCCTCAAGAAGCGGAACCTGGGCCTGCGGGCCCGTGACAAGCTGGCTGTCCAGGGGTTGGTCGGCCTGGGTCTGGGCGCATGGCTGGTCGCCTCCCGCCCGGAGCACGGGGTGGTGCTGCCGCTGCTCGGCTTCGTGGCTGGCGCCTGGCTGGTCTGGCTTGCCGCCGTCCTGGTGACGGCCAGCGCCATGAACGCGGTGAACCTGACGGACGGTCTGGACGGTCTGGCGGCAGGGACCTGCGCCGTCGCCCTGATGGCCTACGCCGTGGTGGCGGGCGCCTCGGGCCACCCCGATCTGGCCGTGGCGGCTGCGGGTCTGGCGGGGGCCTGCCTGGGCTTCCTGTGGTTCAACGGCTACCCGGCCCGGGTCTTCATGGGGGACACGGGTTCCCTGGGCCTGGGGGGAGCCCTGGCTGCCCTGGCCCTGCTGACCCGGACCGAGTTCCTGCTGGTGCTGATCGGTGGAGTCTTCGTCGCCGAGGCCGGGTCCGTCATCCTGCAGGTGGCCTGGTTCAAGTCGACGGGCGGGCGGCGCCTGTTCCGGATGAGCCCTCTGCACCATCACTTCGAACTTGGCGGCCTGCACGAGGTCCAGGTGACCACGCGGCTCGTTCTGGTCAGTCTGGTATTGGCTGCGGCCGGGGTGCTGTGGCATCTGGGAGGTCTGCCGTGAATCTTGCTGGGATGCGGGTCTCGGTCCTGGGCCTGGGCAGGAGCGGAGTGGCCCTGGCGCGCGAGTTGACTGCCAGGGGAAGTCGGGTGTTGGTCAGCGACGCTCGCTCCCCGGGCGATCTCGAGGCACCGCTGGCGGACCTGGCCGGCCTGGCCGTGGAGGTGGAGGCGGGCGGGCATACGGATCGGGTCCTCCAGGCGGATCTGGTGGTCCTGAGCCCCGGCGTCCCGGTTCACCACCCGTTGGTGCAGCGGGCGCTGGGCCTGGGCCTGCCCGTCATGGGGGAGGTGGAGGTCGCCTGGAGGCTGTCCCCGGCCCCCTTCGTCGCGGTGACCGGGACCAACGGGAAGTCGACGACGGCCACCCTGATCCACCGGATGCTGGGGGCCAGGTCGATCCTGGCCGGGAACATCGGCACGCCACTGGTGTCCGAGGTCGCCGGGGCTCACCCGGCAGGCTACGTCGTCGCGGAGGTCTCCAGTTTCCAACTGGAGACCGTGCATGCGTTTCAGCCGCGGGTGGCGGTCCTGACGAACATCACGCCGGACCATCTCGACCGGCATCCCGACCTGGGCGAGTATTTCGCCGCCAAGGCCCGGCTTTTCGCCCTGCAGGGGGCCGGGGATGCCGCCGTGATTTCTGCGGATGATCCCGAGGCCGCTCGCATGGCCCGGCTTCTCGAGGAGGGCAACCTGCCCGCCTGGTTGCCGGGCTTCCCGTCTCCCGAGCGTCCTGCCTGCCCGACGGTGCTGCGCTTCTCGGTCCGGGGGCCGGTAGCCCGAGGGGCCTGGTTCGCAGGTGGGGCCCTGTGGTACCGCGATCAGGGCCCGGCAGAGCGCGTGTGCGGATGGGGTTTCGACGGGCTGCGCGGCCCCCACAACCTGGCCAACAGTCTGGCTGCGGTAGCTTGTGCCCGCTGGCTGGGCGTCGGGGCTGAAGATATCGGCGCCGCCCTGGCCGGGCATCAACCCCTGCACCACCGGATGGAGGAGGTCGGCCGGCCGGGAGGGGTCCGTTTCATCGATGACTCCAAGGGAACCAACCCCGGTTCGGTCGAGGCGGCCCTGGAATCCTATCCCGAGCCGGTCCTGCTGATTGCCGGCGGCAAGGACAAGGGAACCGACTTCTCCAGTCTGGGGGCCGCCATCGCCCGGCGGGCCCGGACGCTGGTGCTGATCGGTGAGGCGGCCCCACGCCTGGAGGCCAGTGCCCGCGCCGCCGGGATGACCTCCATACATTCCTGCGCTTCGCTGCAGGAGGCCGTCCTGGTAGCATGGAAAAATGCTCAACCTGGAGACGTGGTCCTCCTGTCGCCTGCTTGTGCCAGCTTCGATATGTTCCGCAACGCGGAGGAGCGAGGTCGGCAGTTCGCTGAGGCGGTGTCCCGCCTCCCGGCCAACCATCCCGACACCGCAGGCTGACCCTTCGGGTCTGCCTGGCGGGGCGGGACTTTCTGGTCCGGTTCTTTTCGATCCGAGGGAGGGTGCGACGACGTGAGATCCCTGCGCGATTCCCTGGGGCGGCCCATCCTCTGGATCACGGTCGTGCTGGCGATTATCGGGGTCGTCGAGGTCTTCTCGGCGTCGGCGGTCATGACCGCCTCGACGGGGGCCTTCAACCACGACCCCTTGTTCTTCTTCAAGCGCCAGTTCGTCTTCACCCTGGTGGGACTGGTCGGGATGGCCGCCGTCCGTCGCCTGGACCTGCTGCGTTGGCGGCCCGTGTTGAGTCTGCCGACCATGGCGGTCACGCTGTTGATGCTGGTGGCGGTCATGCTGGTGGGGACCGAGATCAACGGAGCGCGGCGGTGGTTCATCCTGGGGCCGATCCAGATCCAGGTCGCCGAGTTCGCCAAGCTGGCCGTCATCTTCTACCTGGCCGACTGCCTGGCCCGCCATCGCGAGCGGGCTCGTTCTCTCTGGGCGGTCTGGCCGGTGCTGTTGCTGGTCCTCACCGCGATCATCCTGATCGAGCAGGAACCGGATCTGGGAACGGCCCTGGTGGTGAGCGCGACGCTGGTGGCCATGCTGTATGCTGCTGGAACGCGGGTTCGCGACCTGGCCTTCCTGGGCGTGAGCGGGGCGACGGCCATCACCCTGATGATCGCTGCCAAACCCTACCGGATCGAGCGCTTGAAGGTGTTCGTCGATCCCTTTGCCGAGCCCCTGGGGGCCGGCTATCAGTTGTGCAACTCCCTGATGGCGGTCGCCTCGGGGGGTATCTGGGGGCGAGGGATTCCCTTCTCGCACCAGAAGTACAACTATCTTCCCGAGCAGCACACCGACTTCATCTTCGCCATTCTCAGCGAGGAGATCGGCTTCGTCGGATCGGTCGGTCTGCTGGCCCTGTTCACGCTGCTGTGCTATTGCGGCTTCCGCCTGGCGGTCAACTGCCGGCGACCCTACCTGTCGCTCCTGGCCCTGGGGGTCACCTTCCAGGTGGTCTTCCAGGCCGTCATGAACATCGGGGTGGTGACCAGTTCCATTCCCAGTACCGGGATTCCCCTGCCCTTCCTGTCCTACGGCGGGAGTTCGATGGTGGTGACCCTGCTGAGCATGGGGATCCTGCTGAACATCGCCGACCATACGGGCCGGCAGACCCTGGCCGCCCCCCTGGAGCGGGGGCAACAGCGCCGCATGAGACGCGGTTCGACCCTGGCCACCTCCGAGCAGGAGGCGGCTCGGTCGGTTTCCACCGGCGAATGGGAGGCCGTGGTGGCCCCGGCCCGCCAGGACCGGCCTCGGACCAACCTTCCACAACCCGTGGTGGAGCCGCATCTGACGCGGAGGGTACCCTTCCACCCGGCCTCAAGGACCGAACGCGAGCGTCTGCGTCGTCACCAGAAGCGAGTCCAGACCCTGGATTTCTGACGGCGTGTTCCCCGTGGCGGCGGGACAGGATCGCATTCTCTTGCGGCGCCTGGCTGTGGTTGACGGGGGGCCGGGCGGAAGGAGGCAGACCCGGCGGGGTTGAAAATCGTTCCACGCTGGTCCGGGTGGCCGGGACGCAAGACCCGACGGCTGCGGGCGTTCCTGGGGGTTCGGTGGGTTGTGCCCTTGCAGGAGTTGGCGGGGAACAGGCGAAGCGGACGGGCGTTTTCCCCCCCCGATCACCGGAGGTCGGCGAGGCCTTGTTGGAGAGGCGCAGCACCACGATGCAGCAAGCAATGGAGGGTGCCGGCGGTCAGTCTGAGCCGTGTCCCCTGCGGGTGGTGCTGGCTGGAGGCGGGACCGGCGGCCACCTGTATCCCGCCCTGGCGGTGGCCGAGAGGGTCCGGGCCGAGGGAGGAACTGTCCTTTTCGTGGGAACCAGAAGAGGACTGGGGGCCCGGGTCGTCCCCGAGCACGGGTATCGCATGGCCTTCGTGCGGGCCCGGGGCCTGGCCGGTGGCGTCAAGGGTGCCCTTCTGGCGATCGCCGAAACCACCGTGGGACTGGCGCAGAGTCTCGTGGTGCTGCTGCGTGAGAAGCCCGACCTGGTGATCGGCAGCGGGGGCTATGTCTGCGTCCCCGTGGTCCTGGCGGCCTCCCTGCTGCGGATCCCGGCGATCCTCCTGGAACAGAATGCCATTCCCGGCAAGGCCACCCGCCTGCTCGCCCGGGTGGCGCGGAAGGTCTGCGTCAGCCTTCCCGGCAGCCACCACGGGCTACCCCGCGGGCGGGTGGAGGTCACGGGGAATCCCGTGCGGCAGGAGATCCTGACGCGGGATCGAGGTCAGGCCCGGCAGGCCCTGGACCTGGCCGAAGGCCGAACCTGCGTCCTGGTCAGCGGTGCCAGTCAGGGGGCCGCCAGCCTGAACCGGGCCGTGCTGCAGGCCCTGCCCGCCTGGAAGGCTCGGGACTGGACGATCCTGCACCTGGCCGGTCCCTCCCATCTGGAGGAGGTCAGCGCCCGGGCTCGTTCCCTGGTTTCGGATTCGGCCTTGGACTATCGGGTGATCGGCTATCAGGAGGACATGGCCGGGCTCTACGCTGCGGCTGACCTGGTGGTCTGCCGGGCTGGAGCGACCACCCTGGCCGAGGTGACGTCTCGAGGACTGCCTGCCATCCTGGTTCCCTACCCCTTTGCTGCCGAGCGGCACCAGGACCGCAATGCGGCCGTCCTGGAAGGGCACGGGGCCGCGCGCGTCGTGGCGGATGAGGTGGTCGAGGAGGCGTTGGCGCAGTTGGTCCTGGACCTGGTAGGAGACCCCGGAGTCATGCAGCGGATGGCCCGGGCCAGTCGCGATCTCGGGCACGTGGATGCCGCGGCCCGGGTCCTGCAGGTGGCGCGGCAGCAAGCGTGCCACGGACGAGCGCCGGCGCGGCGGAGGTCCCGGGAGTCGGTTGGTCAAGGCCGTGAGGAAAGGGGACACTGATGATCGAGTTCAGACAGGCCCATTTCGTGGGGATCGGCGGGATCGGGATGAGTGGAATCGCCCGGGTCCTGCTGCAGATGGGCTATTCGGTATCAGGTTCCGACTTGAAGGCCTCCCGGATCACCCGTGACCTGGAAGGTCTCGGAGCCCGGATTTGTGAGGGGCACGCCGCGGGCAACATCCAGGGGGCCGACGTGCTGGTGGTGTCCTCGGCCGTTCCTGCCGACAATGCGGAACTGGTGGCGGCCCAAGAGGCGGGTGTCACGATCATCCAGCGCGGCCAGATGCTCAGCCACCTGATGCAGGAACGGGTGGGGATTGCGGTTGCCGGAACCCATGGCAAGACCACCACCACCTCCATGGTGGCGACGGTCCTGGAGAGGAATGGACTGCAACCCACCGTGATCATCGGTGGAGAACTCAACGACATCGGCTCCAACGCCAAGCTTGGCAAAGGCAAGTACCTGGTGGCCGAAGCGGATGAGTCCGACGCGTCCTTCCTCGACCTCTCTCCTCGGATCGCCGTGGTGACCAGCGTGGACCCCGATGTCAACCTGTCCACGTCGGCGTTCTCCGGTTGCGGCTTTGACTACGAGCGGACCAGGGTGCTGGTCGAGGATCTCTTCGTGCAGTTCATGCACCGGGTTCCGCAGGATGGTCTGGTGATCCTGTGCTCGGACCACGCTCGTCTGCGGCCCCTGATCGCGAAGGTGCGGCGCCCGGTCCTGACCTACGGCCTGGAGGCTGGAGCCGACCTTTCGGCCAGGGACATCGATCTGGCCGACTTCGGTTCGCGCTGCCGGGTCTTCCTGCGCGGGCAGGAACTGGGTGAACTCGTCCTGAGGGTTCCCGGCCGGCACAACGTGCAGAATGCCCTGGTCGCCGTGGCCATCGGCCTGGAAGTCGGCTTGGACTTCGCCGCCATCAAACGGGTCCTGGCCGGTTTCCAGGGAGTCAGGAGACGGTTCCAGGTCGTGGGTTGCTTCAACGGGGTGACCGTGGTGGACGACTACGCGCACAACCCCAGCAAGGTCCGGGCCGCCATCCACGCCGCCCGGACCGGGGGAGCCCGGCGGGTCTTCGCCGTGTTCCAGCCCCACCGCTATACGCGCACCCGCTTCCTGGCGCACGAGTTCACCTCGGCCTTCGAGGAGGCCGACGTCCTCTTGGTGACCGACATCTATGCGGCGGGCGAGAAGCCGATTCCGGGCGTGAGTGCCGAGGCCCTGGTGGAAGCGGTGCGGCGTCACGGTCGACCGGCCTCGGTCCATCACACCCCGGGGCACCGTGATGTCTGTCAGTTCCTGGCTCGGGAGTGCCGGTCGGGCGACCTGGTGATCTGTCTGGGAGCAGGAGATGTCTGGAAGTGTGCCCGCGACCTGAAGGATTCCCTGCTCGATCCTGCGGTGAGGTGAGCGGCTTGGCCAGCGACGGAGTTGCGCTCCGGTGAGCACCCCTCCTGCACCGCCGCCCGGTTCCAGGGAATCCTCGCCTCGCCAGGGCCGCCAGGGCCGGACCGATCGGCTCACACCGTCCCCGCCCGGGTCTGGAAGGGCTCGCCGGGCACGCAAGGTCTCCCTGGTCGCCCTCTTCCTGATGGGCCAGAGCCTGTTCCTGATGTCCCACGTCTTCCGTCTGGAAGAGGTGGCCGTCCACGGGAACCGGCGCCTGTCGGATCAGGCCATCCTGCGCCAGGCTGCCCTGGCGCCTGGGACCTACCTCTGGACGGTGTCGCCGCGACGAATCTCGGCCCGCCTGCAGGGCTTGCGCGAGGTCCGCAGCGTGACGGTCGGTATGGGTCTGCCAGGACGGATTACCCTGGACATCCGCGAGCGGCAACCCGTGGCGGTCCTGACGAGGTCCGACGGCACCGGGCCGTGGATGGAGGTGGACGCCGAGGGCGTGATCCTGGGTGTGGCAACCTCCCCGATCACCGTTCCCCGGCTGAAGCTGAAGAACCTGGACGCCACCCGCGGGGTGGTCGACCCGACACCCATCCTGGTCACGCTGAAAGCCCGACCCTGGATTGAGCCGAATCTGCCTGCACCCGCAGAGGGCTACCTGGTGGATGAGACCCGTTCGGTGTCGGTCGAAACCCGCCACCTGGGGACCCCCCTCCTGGTTCGGGTGGGTCTCCTCCAGAATATGGATTATAAGATGCACGTCCTTCGGGCCTTGGTCGAGCGCTTGGAAACCGAGCACAGGCCGGCCCTGGTCATCGACCTGCGCTACTCCTCACCGGTGGTTCGTCCGCTCAAGCCGGAACCGGTGCCCAGTCCGGAACCGTAGGCCAAGCCCACTGGGCCTGGCCTACGGTCAGTGGTCCCCCGTGGGTGGAGGCAGGAAGGTGCCGCCCCCGGCCGGGGCGGGCGCTGGGGCGGGTGCCGGACGGTACACGGGCGGCGGGGCGTAGACCGGCGCCGGGGCGCTGTAGCTGGCGGGTGGCGGTGCATAGCCAGGTCCCGGCTCCCTCTGGGACACCGGGGCCGGAACGTAGACGCGGTCCAGGGCCAGGGCCAGGCTGCTATTCGGCTTGGCGGTGATCTTCTGCTCGTTCGCGACGAAGTCTTTCTTGGTCGCCTTGATCGTGTGTTGCTGGCCGGTCTTCAGGATCCGAGCGTCCAGGACCAGGCGGCCGGTGGCATCGGCCTGCCCCGCTTCCTTGCCATCGACCAGGATCGTGGCCTTCGGTTCGGTGGTGATCTTCAGGCTGGGGGGAGCCAGTACCAGGATGGGCTCCAGGGATGCCTCGGGGACCTCCGGGGTCAGGCGGAATCCCTTCTGGTAGGTTTGGTGGAGTTCCGAGGTCACCTTGCAGACCAGGTCGCGGTCCAGGGGCAGCTTGGCGAAGGTGTTCTGGGGAGCGCCGGCGCGGGCGAGTACCTTGTCACCGGCCAGGATTCGTACCTGGTAGCCCGCCCTGGTCAGGTTCTCGCCTTTGAGGGCCACGCGCAGGGTGCCGTGGTTGGGAACCAGGGTCACGCTGACGGTCCCGGTACCCTCGGGAGGAGAGATGCGAACGGCGGCCGTCCGGGCGACATAGTCCGGAGCTGAGCCTTTGACGGCCAGGGGCCTGCCTGTCGGCACGTCTTTGAAGGTTGCCATGCCCTCGACGGTTCGGGCCGATCCCAGAACCTTGTTGGAGGAGTCCACAAGCTTCAGGTCCACCTCACCCTTCAGGCCGGGCGCGTTGGTCTTCACTACCAACGTGCCCTTGACGCCGGTCATCTCGACAGGCAGGTCGCGGCTGCGGGTGCTGTCGTCGAGGCGCACCTTGGACTTCCAGGGTTCATAGCCTTTGGCAGACACGGTGAGCTCCAGGTCCTGTTCCAGGGGGACCCGAATCTGGGCCCGGCCCTCCGTGAAAGTGGTCGAGGCCACCTGCTTGCCATCCTGGACGCTGGTCACCTGGACGGAGGCGTCGGCGATCTCGGCAGGCACGGACAGACCCAGGGTTCCTCGCGGGTTCATGAGATACCACAGGAGCGGGGCTCCACCGGCGACCAGGACCAGGATGAGGATCAGGGCAGGGACCAGCCAGGGGGGGCGTTCCTTCTGATGCTTGGATACCGGGAACTGACCGACCGGGACCTTGACCGTTCCGCCTTCGGTGGCTTGTGCCCCAGGGGTCCTGGGAGTCCGCAGCGGACGCCCAGGAGGTGCCGCGGCGGGCCGAGCGCCGAGGGGAGGTGCTGCGGCCGACCGAGCGCCGAGGGGAGGTGCTGCGGCCGACCGAGCGCCGAGGGGAGGTGCTGAAGCCGGTTTGCCTGGACGTGTCAGGGGCTCTTTCGCGCTGGGGGGACTCGGGCGCCGAAGAGGAGTCGGGGCCGGGTCGGGTTCGGCGGCCGGGCGCGTCGCGGTGGGCGGCGAGGGGCTGGAACTGCCGGAACCTCCCAGGGCCTGCGATACGCGCGGCGAAGCCGGTCGGGTCAGGACACGTGAAGGTGGAGGTTCCGGGGGAGGAGCCTCGGGCCGCCCTTCGGGCGCCTGGATGTCCGTCTCCGGGTGTTCAGCGCCGGACGCAGGCGGTGCGACCGGGGGTCGCGGGGGTGCCTGGGGCGCCTCGACGCGGGGTGGCGGCGGCGGTGCGACCGGGGGTCGCGAGGGTGCCTGGGGCGCCTCGACGCGGGGTGGCGGAGGCGGCGCAACAAAGGGTCGGGAGGGGGCCGGTGGCGCCTCGACGCGGGGTGGTGGAGGCGGTGCGA
>CAZQPM010000145.1:0-9939 GCA_964595195.1 uncultured Burkholderiales bacterium
GTCCGCGCTCGCCGCCCGGACGCCCGGAGTCCCGCCGGGGTCCGCGCTCAAATCTGCCGCGCTCCCTGCGCTCGGGGGCCTCGGCAGCCATCCTCTCGGCCCAGCGGACCTCCTCGAAGGTGAACTCACGCAACAGGCCCGGCGTCATCCCCTCCAGGGTCACGGGACCCACCGCCCACTGCAGCAGGCGCAGGGTCGGATGCCCGACGGCTGCCGTCATGCGCCGGACCTGCCGGGCCCATCCCTCGAAAAGGACCAGCTCGAGCCACGAGGTCTCGACGCTCTTGCGATAGCGGATGGGCACCGTTCGGCCGGGGATCTGGGGCTCGGGAATGGGCCGGACCTCAGCCGGCAGGGTCTGGCGATCCCCCAGGAGGATCCCGGACCGCAGCGACTCCAGGGCCTGATCCCCGACCTGATGCTCGACCTGGGCCAACCACACCCGTCCCTCCAGGGCCCCGGGGTGCGTCAGGGCCAGGTGGAAACGCGGGTCATCGGTCAGGAGAAGCAGACCCTCGCCCTCGGAGTCCAGTCGGCCGACCGGGCGCAGCCCTGGCAGGGGCACGAACCTGCGCAGACTGGGCCCACCCTCCAGGGGATCCATCTGCGCAGGCACTCCACAGGGCTTCCACAGGGCGAAATAGCGGTAGCGGGCCGGTCTGGGGGGAGCCGACTGGGGCACCGGACCGGTGCCCGGCTCGGGACGATGCCGGCGCGCCGGCGGAGGCGGAGGGAACGCCCCGCGGCCTCGTGGACCGGGGGCGGCAGCGTACATACGGAGGCCCGGGTGGGCGCCCGGGCCACCTGAAGAAGAGCCTCGCAAGGCCTATTCCGCCGCCGCGGCGGAACCGACCTCGCGGGTCGCCTCGGCGTAGGTGCGCGAAGCGACCTGCAGGGAGTCGTCATCCCAGCCCTTGGCCAGGTTGTGCAACTGCTCGGCGAAGGCACCCTTCGGGTCCACACCCTGGGAGGCCGCCCAGGCGTTCACGGCGGTCCGCATCTCGTCGACGACGGCCTTGCGGTCGGCGGGCAGGTTGGCCACCATCTGGTCCATCTGCTGGCCAGCCATGGCCTGCTGCTGCTCGGGGGCCACGCCCTCGGTGGGATCCTGGGCCATGGGCTGGTTGTGGCTGTCATGGATGTCCAGGATGCCCAGGTTCGTCTCGGGCTGGAAGTCGACCGCGTTGACGCCCTCGACCGGCTTGGGCTGGGTCAGCGCCTCGCTGGGACGGCTGCCCTGGATCTGGGCGGCCACGATGTTCTTGGCCGGCTCCAGACTGCGCTGGGGGATGTCCTTGAGGATGTCGTGGACCGCCTGGGCCGAGTCGTCCATGTGCCTCAGGCGCTGGACCTCCTGGGCGGTGCGCAGGCCGCTGGAGCGACCGGCTGCCCCCAGTTCGTCCGCATCTTCCTCACGATCGCGCCACGCCTTCCTGGCGATCTCGTCCCCATCCTCGGTCAGGTCGTCCTGCAGTTCGCCCAACTCTCCGGACATCGCGGCGTTGTTGGTCAGATCCTCAAGGTCGACCTTGGGGGTGGAGGTGTGGTGGGAAAGCTTGACCTGGTCTTTTACCTCAGTCTCGGAGTCATCCTGCTTGATCTCCTTCTGGGTACGGACCGAGCCGAAGCCAACCTGCGAAATGTTCCGCGCAGCCTGGGTGTGAAACTTGCTTGAGGTCGGGTCGATGCCCCGCATCGCGTCCATGCCGGATCCTCCTGGTCTGTGTGTATCGAAGCCATTGTAGCACCCGCCGCTGGGATCGGGGAACGGCAGGCAACCGGCAGATGTAAACATTCAGCGAAACGAGCAGAGGGGACCCGACGGGTTGCCAGAAGACCCGGCCACACCTACCGAGGAGGTCCGAAATGAACCTGCCCCAGGTCACCCGGGACGAGCACCCCCTCCTGGATGCAGCCCTCTTCGTCACCGAGTTCCCCCGCCCCCTGGCTGAGGTCCCGTCTGGCGAGTGGCTCTGCCGGCTCCTGGAGCCGAACGCCGCAACCCCGCTGGAGGCCCCCGACGATGCGCTGCGAGGCTCGATCCGTCGCCTGCTGCGCCACGGGGGCTTCAAGGCCAGTGGCCGCAGCAAGCCGGCCTCGGAATATCTGGTGAGGGCCGCGGCTTCCGGCGACCTGGGCCCGATCAACGCCGCCGTGGACGCCTGCAACGCGGTCTCCCTGCACTCAGGGGTCCCGATCAGCGTGGTCGACCTGGATCGGGCCGTCCCTCCCTTCCGCACCTCCGTGGCCGGCCCCCAGGACCGCTACGTCTTCAACGCCTCCGGGCAGGAGATGGACCTGGAGGGCCTGCTGTGCCTGTGGGACGCCGGCGGCCCCTGCGCCAACGCCGTGAAGGACTCGCAGCGAACCAAGACCCACCCGGGCACGCTCCGGACCCTGTCGATCCTGTGGGGCAGTCTGGAGGCCCCGGGCCGGGCCGCCAGCGCCGCCGCCTGGTACCGCCAGATCCTGGAAGGCCTGGGAGCCCGGACCGCCGAGGTCTCCTTCGGCCAGCGCGGACCCGCCTCCTGAGGAGCCGGCCGCCTCAAGCGACCCGGCGTGGGGCTCAGGATCGGTGGATGGCCATGATCCTCTCGGTCCTGAGCCCGGGGACCCGCACGGGTGCACCTTGGCCACTGCCCTCGCGCCTCAAGACCGACCTCCGGCCATCTCCGGGACGCCGCGACCGACTCCCCGGGGAAGGTCGGGCTCGCCGCCGGCGTCGCCCGGCCCGGGCGGCCGCCCTTCCACCTCCCCGTCGCCCAGGATCTTCTGGACGGCCTGCTGCAGACGGCCGCGGAAGCGACGGCCCAGCAGGGGACCGGCGACCCTCACCGCCAGGGCCAGGGACAGGATCTCCGGCGGGCTCAGGCTGACCCCGCCCACGAACCGATGCGGCCCGGTGTAGCGGTAGCCCTTGCGGTCGTGGTCATAGCTGACCGGGGCCCCCAGGTGGTCCTTCAGGAAGACCAGGTCCCGGAAGACCGTCCGCTGGGAGACCCCCAACTCTCGCGCCAGTTCAGCGGTGCCGGGCCCCAGGCCCTCCCTGAGCGCCCGGTCGATCCACGTGATCCTCTCCATCTGCCTCACCGAACCGCCAAGGACAGGTGACATCTCGATCCTTCCTCCTCCGGAGTCCGCATGCAGGGGGGGACGCCCGGATTCGATCCTAGATCTGTCGACTGACAGGGCCTGTCAGGTCCCTGGACTTCATGGAGGAATTCTGGCCCCCGGGCCGCGTCGACGCGCCGCGAGACGGCTCGAAGTGCTCGAGAACGGAGCCTTCCGCGAAGATCCCGGACCGGACGCCAGAGGGAAACCCTGGGCCGCCCGACTCAGGAAGCCGGAACCCCGGCGATCCGCAGGTCCCGAAAGAAGAAGCCGTCCCGGGTCACCGAGCGGTCCGAGACCAGGCGGAAGCGCACCCGAATCCGGGTGCCGTCGTAGTCGGACAGGTCGAAACGCCGGGAAGTCCACGGGGCCGAACCCGTGAAGCGGGCCAGGACCTCCCAGGGCCCGTCGGCGGCCTGCAGTTCCAGCAGGCAGAAGTCGGCTCCCTCTTCCAGGCAGTGGCGCTCCTGGAAGGCCAGGACCGTGCCCTCCAGCCCCCCCAGACTGACCAGGGGAGAGACCAGCGAGAAGTTGGCGCTGTTCGGATAGTCACCCACCGGACTGTCGCACCAGACCCCGTCGGGCAGGCGCCCCCAGGTGCCCTCCCGGACCCAGGCGGCCGCGGGGCCCTCGGCCAGGTCCTGCATGGCGATCCGCACCGCGGGCAGGATGGCGACCAAGCGGTCGGCCAGGTGCTCGCGCCCCGAAAGGTCCACGAAGCGCAGGCTGAAGTCGATCGGGACGGGGTGTTCCCGGGGTGCCAGGTCGACCTCGACCTCCAGATGCACGACCCCCGGCGTCGGGGACAGCGAGGCCAGGCGGCGCGTGCCCACCCCCTCCGAGGCCAGCAGTTGACAGGTCCGGACGTGGGGGCCTCCCATGCCGGCCACCGGCATGTTCCACTCGAAGCAGGCCGACAGGGCGCCCAGTTGATGGCAGCGCAGATGGACCTGCTCCTGCCAGGGGGCCACCGGAGCCAGGGCCTCCAGGGTCAGCAGGACCTCGGTTCCCTCGGCCAGGTTCACCTCCTCGGAGGGAACCAGGACGCCAGCCTGGTAACGAGCTCGAAGCTGCCTCAAGTGCCCCCCTTTCCCCCGTTCAGGCTGCCCGCCAACCCACCTGGAATGCTGGCTGGGTCGTCGGCGCCTGAGGGTCGACCGCGCCGCAACCGCCTGGGGGTCCTTCTGGGAGCGACGGGCCTGGCCCTTCCGTGCTATACTCCACGGGTCGTGACTTCTCAGACATCCCCAACCGGAAGCCTGGCCGCCTTGCCCCTCGAGAACCTCCCCGCCTGGGCCCTGCCGGCCCTGGCGGGCGTCGTCATCCTGCTCTGCGCGGTCTGGGGGGCACTCCGTCTCCGCCGCCGCTGGGCCCAGGGGCGACAGGACCTGGAGCAGGCGCGCCTGGCCTCCCGAGCCAACCAGACCGGCCGGGCCGAATCGCTGGGACCGATCACGCCCGACCCCGAGGTCGGCCAGGACCTGTAGGCCTCAGGGGGCCGACTTGATCGCGGGCAGGTGGTTGTCCCGGGCATAGCGACCCGAGATGTGGTTCAACAGGGCCGCAGCCAGGCCCTCGGCGATCCGCTGCCTGAAGTCCTGGTCGGCCAGCAGGCGCCCTTCGCGGGGATTGGACAGGAAGGCCATCTCCACCAGCACCGCCGGCATCGTCGTGTGCCTCAGGACATAGAATCCATCCCGGCGCAGGCCATCCTGGTCCAGGCCCAGGGTCTCACCCAGGGCGAACTCCAGGCCGCGCGCCAGTTCCAGGTCGCTCTCCTTGTACCAATGGATCGAGGTTCCCGCGGGCCGGGGAGAGACGCTGGCGTTGCAGTGCAGGCTGATGAAGCAGTCGGCTCCGACCTGGTTGGCCACGTCGCAGCGCGCCTGAAGCTCGAGCCGATCCGGGGAACCCGGCCAGGTCACATCGCGATCCTCCTCCCGGGTCAGCACCACCGTCCAACCTTCGGCCTGCAGCAGTTCGCGCAACCGCAGGGCCACGTCCAGGGTGACCTGCTTCTCCTGGACGCCCAACGAATGGTTCACGCACCCGGGGTCCCCGCCCCCGTGGCCCGGATCCAGGACCAGGGTACCTCGCGCCCATGGCAAGCCACCCGTGGCCGCAAAGCCGCGGTCCGCCGCAGGCGCCACCCGGCCCGCCGGCCCCACCTTCAGGATCAGGGCGCCGGGCTGGGATTCATCCTGGCCGAACTCAAAGGAATGCCCTTTGGCCAGGCTGCCCTCGAAACGCAGCACGGGTCGCTCGGGGGTCCCCACGGCCCGGAACGCCGCGGCCTCCAAGCCCCCCCCGGCCGACAGCAGACGGGGCAGCTCCTCCGGGGCGCGGACGCCCGGCAGATCCACGGTCAGGCGCCGGTCGGCGGGTTCGAAGGACCAGTAGTAGGCCATCGGCGCCTGGGCCTCCAGCCGCAGGGCCTGGTCGGGCAGACCGGAGGGGAACTCGGCCCGGGTCACCTCGACCGGCTGGCGCGGGAAGCGATAGGTGGGACTCCAGGCCACCACGGCCTCCAGGAGCCCCAAACCGGAGCGGGTCTCGCCCTGCCAGTTGGGAGGGAAGCTCAGCTCCAGCAGGACATCCTCGTCCTCCACGACCCGGACCTGCACATCATCCATCTGGAACTGTCGCTGGGAGCCGGCGAAGGCACACCCGGGGAAGCGCAGGCGCACCGTGCCCGAGCCGCTACCGCTGGACTGGTGGCGGACGGCGCTGGAGACCGGCACCTGCAAGCGCCTCTCGCCGCCCGAGCCGACCAGACGGGGCTCGCCGACCAGGGGGACCAGCACGCGGGCCGGGCCCTGCCTCCGCTCCTTCAGGGCCAGGGCGAAAAAGAGGGCTTCGGGTTCCATCAGGGCCTCCTGTGGGCCGCCCGTCAGAAGGCCTGGAGCCGGTTGCTCGTCACCCTGAACCCGGACCTGCGGGCTACCCTTCCTCCACACGGTCTGCCGAATCGGACCGTGGACCGAAAGGGTCGACCCATCCGAGGACCAGTTCAGGCGCGCGCCGGTCCGCGAGACCAGTCGCACGACTTCGGGGTCGGCCAGGTTCCAGCAGGGGCGCCCCTGGGCCATCACCGACTGGGGGCTGAAGGCCTCTCCCTGGAAACCGACCGTGCCCTCCTGGGCGGCACGGGCCGCGGTCACGGTCAGCAGGGCCAGGAAGACCGCAAGCAGGACTCGGAGCACTCGCATGGACACCTCCGTCTCGAGCCCCGGGACGGGGCGCCACTCTTTGCAGGAATACAACCGAAAGCACAGCCGGGATGGGGAATTTACCCCGCCCGGGGCCGATCCTGCTACCAGGACTCCTGGGGATCCCCCCAAGGGGCCACCAGGTCCCCGGGTTCCGGCGGCCGGGCCTCCCCCATCCTGCTCAGCGGCTCCGGAGCCGGCAGCAGCAGGATCAGGTCGTCCACGACCTCCTCGAAGGCCTCGACCAGGTCCGGATTGAACAGGCTCCCCTGGCTCTTCTTGATTTCCACCAGGGCCTCGTGCGGCGTGAACGCCGGGCGGTAGGGGCGATGGGTGGTCATCGCGTCGTAGAAGTCGGCCAGGCCGACGATCTGGGCGGTCAGGGGGATCTCGTCCCCCAGGAGACCCTCCGGATAACCCGACCCGTCCCACTTCTCGTGGTGGTACCGGATGATGGGCAGGATATCCCAGGGAAACGGCACCCCCTCCAGACGCTCGGCGCCGATCTCGGGGTGCCTCTGGATCATGGCCCGCTCGGCCGGCGTCAGTTTACCCTCCTTGCCCAGGATGTCGTCAGGAATCCCGATCTTGCCGACATCGTGCAGGTGCCCGCCGATCTCCACCGCCCGCACGATCTCGTCGGAAAGACCCAGCGAGCGCGCCAGATGGGTGCTGATCGTGGCCACCCGCCGCGAGTGGTAGCGGGTGTAGCGATCCCGCGCATCCAGGAAGCTGGACAGGGCCTGGACGAAGTGCAGGTAGAGTTCCTCGAGGTTCTCGGCGTAGCGCTGCAGGCGCGCCCCCTGCTGGGCGTGTTCGATGCCGATGCTGGCCAGCAACTGCAGGGTGGCGAACATCCCCAGGTCGGCCTCGGAGGCGGGGCGGAACTGGGACGCCGCCTGGAACTCCTCCAGGGCCCTGGCATAGTCACCGGCCCGCGAGTAGCAGGCTCCCTGGCTGAAGCGTCCCAGGGGGCTGGCCGGGTCGACCTTGGAGGCCCGCTGATACTCCTGGATGGCATCCTCCAGGTTCCCCAGTTTGAACCAGGCGGCCCCCAGGAAGTAGTGGGCCTCAGGGTCCCGGGGGTTGTCCTGCAGGACGGCCTCGAATTCCCGGATGGCCTGACTGAGCTGGTCCTGGTTGAACCAGGCCACCCCTAAGGCCGAGCGGGCCTGGATGTCCCGGGGATTCAGGTCCAGGGCCCGCTCGAAGGCCGGCACGGCCTGGTCGAACCGGGACAGTTGCATCAGGGCCTGCCCCAGGGCGTAGTGGGCGTAGGCATGCCGGGGGCTGAGTTCCACGGCCCGGCGGAACTCGGTGACCGCCTCCTGGTGCCGACCCAGGGCCGTCAGGACCGAGCCGAGATAGTAGTAGGTCTCGGCCTCGCGCGAATCCAGGGCAACGCAGGTGCGCAGGTGCTCCAGGGCCTGGTCCAGCCGCCCCAGGCTCTTGCACAACAGGCCCAACTGGAAGTGGGCGTCCCGGAAGTCGGGCCGCAACTCCACCGCGCGCCCGTAGGCCTGCACCGCCTCGTCCATGGCGAACTGCTTCTCGAAGCAGCGGCCCAGTTCGAAATGCCCCTCGGCAAATCCGGGGCGGATCTCCAGCGCCCGATGCAACAGCTTCAAGGCCTGGTCTACCTGGTAGGAGCCCGCCATGGCCTGCGCCAGCCGGTGATGGGCCTTGACGTGCCGGGGGTTCAACTCGATGGCCCGCTGCAGGGCCGTCACCGCCTGGGCGGTACGTCCCGCTTCCAGCAGGGCGGCCCCCTCCTGGAAGTGCCCCGGAGCCCCCAGGCCATTGTGGTCGGCGGCCCGGTTGAACTCGTCGGCAGCCTCCGGGAACCGGCCCAGCCGGACCAGGGCCATACCCCGGTAATAGCGCACCTTCTCGAAGGCGGGATTGATGGCCACGACCTCGTCGAACTCGGCCAGAGCCCGGGCCGGCTGCCCCAGGACCAGGCAGGCTACCCCGATGTAGTAATGGCTGAAGATGTCCTCGCGGGTGACGCGGGCGTAGTGATCCCAGGCCTCGAGGGCCCTGGCGATGTGCCCCGACCCGGCCGCCCGAACCCCTTCCAGGGTCAGGTCCCCGTCCTCGTCCACCATCTTCTGCCACTCGCGCACGGCCAGATCCAGACTGCCCATGTGGGTGTAGGCCAGACCACAGTCGAAGTGGGCCCGCTCCAGGTGCGGGGCCAGGGCCAGGGCCTTCTCGAAACACCGCACGGCGTCGGGAAAGCTGCCCTGGTCCAGATAGAAGCGCCCCAGCTCGTAGTGCAGGGAGGCGTCGGCGGGCCGATCGGCCAGGGCGCGTTCCAGGTGGCGGAGGGCTACGTCGTGTCGCAAAGCCCCCCCATTATATCAGGCGGCCCGGCGCCTCCGAAACCCGAACCGCGCAGGCCTGGCGGGGCGACATGTTACAATCCGGCCCGCACCCGATCACGGCGCCCCCTGCTCGACGGGCAGTCCGGCGGCCGCCCACTGCACCCAACCGCCGGGCAGCAGGTAGATGTTGCCGTACCCCTCCGCCGACAGACCCCGGGCCGCCTCCCGGGTGAGGGTGCCGTCCGGTCGGTCGCAATAGACCACGAAGCCAGCGGCCCCCTGGAGGCGAGCCTCCAGACGCGCCAGACCGGCCGGCAGGTCGGAAGCCGGCAGGCTCAGGGCCTGCGGAATGTGACCGCCCGCGAACCCGACCGGGTCGCGGGCGTCCAGGAACAGCATGGAGCCCGCCAGCTGAAGGGCTCGCGCCTGGGCCACCGTCAACTCGCTGAGGATCGGTACCACGGGTGGCCCGCCATCAAGGCTGGCCGGGCGGGCGGAGTACTGGTTGGCCACCAGGCCGATGACGATGGCCACCAGGACCAGGGCCGCGGCCTCCGGAAGCGCGCGGGCCAGCCGCGACTTCACGGAGAGCCCACCCCAGCCGGAGACGCGGAACCGGTCGGGGAGTGGGACGAGGCTGCGGGCGACACCTCCGGGGGCGGAACCACCGTGCGGTTGACCTTCACCTCCAGCATCCTGCGCTTGGGATGGTCGGTGCGCAGGCGGACCCGATCCCACAACATCCCGTAGGGCGGCCGACCGCGCAGGGAGACCTCGACGGTGTAGGCCAAGCCGGGCTTGGCGGGGTCGGGACGCACGGGCCCCAGGACCAGGGCGTCGCTGCTGGTCTCGACCCCGAGGACCCGCAGACGCTCCCCGGGTCGGACCGCCTCGATGCGGATCGTGCCGCGAGCCTGCTTCCCTTCGGGCACCAGGCCCAGGTCCAGTTCCCGGGGCTGCGTCCTGACGAAGGCGGCCACCTTGCCCTGCAACAGCACGGTGGCCTGCCGCCGCCGGGGGTCGTTGGTAAACAGGTGCAGGAAGATCTGGACCTGGTCCAGGTACTTCTCGGAATCGAACTCGGCGCGGACCTCGCCGGTCTGACCCGGGGCCAGCTTGCGGTCAGACAGCATCGTGGCCGTGCACCCGCACGAGGAGGTGACCTCCGAGATCTCCAGGGGGGCGTTGCCAGCGTTGCGGAACTTGAAGATGTGGACGACCTTCTGGCCCTGGTCCACGGTCCCGAAGTCGAAGAGCTCCTCGGTGAAGCGGATCTGGGGCGAGGCTGCCGG
>CAZQPM010000146.1:0-9912 GCA_964595195.1 uncultured Burkholderiales bacterium
TTGGTGGGCACCTGGGGCCTGGGCGTGGCCTGGGGGTTGGTGGGCACCTGGGGCCTGGGCGTGGCCTGGGGGTTGGTGGGCACCTGGGGCCGGGGTGCGTTCGGCAACCGGGCCCCATCCGCTGTCCGGGTGTCAGCCTGGCTTCGGGCCTGGGCCTGTTCCTTCTCGCGGCTCGTCGAGACGAAGTCCTTCAGCTTCGCGTAGGTGCCATCCAGTTCTTCCTTCAGGCGCAGCGCCTTCTGGGCCTGCTCGACCTGGCTGGCCAGGTCACGGCTGGCCAGTTGGCCGCGGCACTTGTCCAGCAGGTTCTGCAGTTCATCCTGGAAGTTGCTCAGATAGTCTCCCAGGTTGGCCAGTTCCTCGGGCGTCAGGTGCTCCAACCCCTTGGACAGCTTCTCCGAGACTTCTCGATAGATTCTTCCCGCCCGGAGGGTGCGCTCGTTGATGTCCTGACGCTCGGTCTGGTTCAGGCGGTTCTCTGCCAGCGCGCGCAGCGAGGAACCCGGCGTCTCCTGGTTCTTGGAGGCCTGGCCTTCAGGGGCCCATCGGAGGCGGCTGGTGTCCAGGTCCTTGGAGGAGAGTCCCCCTGCCAGGCCGCCGGTTGCGCCGCCCCCGCCGGAGGCGCCGCTCCCGCCGCCTGTGCCCCTGCCTCCGGTCCCCGATTCGGGGGTTCCCCTGCTGCCGCCCGCCGTGGAGGTTCCGCCGCCGGTCCCCACGGCCCCACCGGTCTTCCTGAGCTGGTCCCAGATGCTGCCGCCGATCCCGCCGGGAACCCCTCTTGAGTCCATGATTCCGACCTCCTGTGCACTCCCCAGGTCAGGCTCCGCCGGGAGTCGACAACAAGACAGTTGTCACTGTCAGTATTGTAGCACGGGGATCAAGGCAGTTGCAGTTCTTCCTCCTGGCACAGACGCAGCAACTCCCTCTTCTCGGCGACCATGTTCTCCAGGTGGTCCAGGATGACTCCTGCCCTCTGGGCCCGGGCCAGGGCGCGTTCGACCAGCGGTGCGTCCTGGGAACGGGCGCCCTCCTCCAACAACCACAGGGCTTCCCCGTAGACGTCCAGGGCCTTGGTCATGAACCGGGCGATCTCGTGTTTCTGGGGGTTGGACTCGGGAACTCCCGCATACTTGGCGGCCAGTCTGTCCAGCCGGCCCCGGACCTGGGCGATCTCGGCGTCCGGGGTCTGGCCCTCCAGGATCCGGGTGGCCAGGTCGCGCAGGCGTGAGGTCAGGGTACGGCCCAGCACGTTTCCGCCCGTTCCCGTCCGGGCACCGGACTGCCTGGCCCTCAACTGCAACAACGGAGCCAGCTTGCGATCCCACTGGGCAGGAGTCAGGCGCGAGAAGGTGCGGGCGACCAGTTGACGGGCCCGCCGGGCCCCCACCAGGGCCCGCAGCACGCGTTCGTAGAATTCCTTGCCCGCCTGGCGCAGGACCTGGTCGGTCGCCTCGGCCGGCAGGGTCAGGAAGTCCTGGTAGGCTCGGGCCACCTCCTGGCTGAGCAGGGCCTGGACCACCTTCTCGGCGCTCCGGGGACCCTCCGGGTCGGATTCCCGGGCCAGCGTCTGCAGGTCCGGTCGGGCGCTGCCCGCCAGGAACTGGCGGATCTGCTGGAGGGTCAGGCCGGATTCCTGTAGGCGGCGGATCTCCGTGAGGACCTCCGGTACCCCGGCGGTGTAGAACAGTACGCGTCGGTCCACGGTGCTGGACGGGTGCCGCTCGGGGTGGGGGACCAGACCCTGGGAGACGTAGTACTTCAGCGTCCTCTCGCTGATCTCGACCCCTCGCTGGCGGGCCTCGGCGATCACCTGTTCGGAGGTCAGCAGGCGCTCCTGGCTCAACTCACCCGGCCTCCGCCCAGGGCCTCCTTGTTCTCCTGGATGACCATCTCCACGGCGACCAGCAGGTCCTCGGCCTCCTCCGCCTTCTCCAGGCCCTGCTGCAGAAGAGTCTCTTCGGGTTCATCCAGGTAGTTCTTCATCGCTTCGACGCATTGGGTGTACAGGTCCAGGGCCTCGACGACGAAGGCCTGCACGACCTCCCCGCCCGGAGGAGGCGGGGCTTCGTAGCCGCGGTGCAGGGTCTGGATGTCGTCCAGGACCTCATCCAGGACGCCCTCCAGCGTGTCCCTGTGGAAGTCGGGTTCGGCCAGCATCTGCTGGCCGAGGTTCCGCAGGTGTTCGTACAGGCTCACCTGCTCCAGGTCCTCCGGTCTAGGCTCCATCTTCAGGCTCCTCCGCCGGCCTTCCCCGGAGATTCCTCTCGTAGTGGAGGACTCCGATCTTCTGCAGGTCCTCCAGCAGAACGGCGGTCACTACGAAGGAACACTTGTCGACCGTCGGGACGTACAGGGCGCACTCGGCAAAGCATTCCCGGTCCCGGAAGGGGCAGATGGGCATGATGGACGTTCCCTCCGCGTGTTCTCTTGGCAGATCGGGTTCCTTGCTTGTGTCTGGACTTCCTGCCCCGGAGGCAGGGGGGGGTTTACACTCCAAGGAACCGTGGTATATTCGGAGCATAGATGTCGACAGTGGTTGCTGTCAAGAAAATGAGAGGCCATCAGGATGGACGCTGTCAGAGGCAACTACGGATACACCGCGCGGGAGACCACGCCCCGGCGTGAAGTCCAGCGGGCCGATCTGGTCGAGAAGGCCCGCAAGTCCGCGCCGGCCGAGGCCCTGTCGGAGGCCGACGTCAAGCAGGTCACGGCTTACTACAACAAGGCCCTGCAGGACGTCGACCAGGTTCGCAAGCCGAAGTATCCTCAGGACCTCTCCGCCTGCTTCCCGCGCAGCGCTGAAGACGCCGAGCTTCGCGAGAAGCTGCAGGTGCGGCTCCAGGACAATGACACGGCGCGTGAGGTCAAGGACGAGTATACCCAGCTCCTCAACCAGGTCAACAAAGAATCGAACCAGGCCCAGAAGATGGTCGAGAAGTTGGGGCCCGGAACCCACACGTTGAGCAATGGGGACGTCGTGGAGGTCTCCCAGGACGATAGCGGCAACGTCGAGGTCTACACCGAGTCTCCGGACGGTTCGTCGAAGAGGGTCTTCTACAACACGGAGAATCCCAGCGACGTCCGGATCCAGTCGACTGTCCCCGGTTCCCCTCTGAGCCAGATCGAGCGCCAAGGTCAGACTATCAACGTCGATCAGAATTGCAGGCGGGTGGCCTCCTATTCGTTGGACGAGGACCGGGTGGTTCGCGTTCAGGTCGGTCCCGCCCTCGATGACTATACGAAGACCACGGTCAATCCGGACGGCAGCACGGACACCCGTGAGCTGATCTACATCTCCGACGAGCCGGACGCTAATGGGCATCACAACATCTACGAGGACACCCACCAACCGAGTCGGTTCCGGGGCACGGTCGGTGGCCAGCTCGGCGAGGCTCTCGGCGGTGCCGTGACAGGTGGTGTCGGCAGGGGCATGAGTGGTACTGGCGCTGCGCTGCCGCACGGCCTGGGCGACCCGAGGCCGGCCTATATTCTCGATGCCCAGACCAGGGGTGCCGTCGGTGGCGAGACGGGCGAGGTTCCCAAGGCCGCGCCGACCGAGTAGCACCCGACCGGCACCCGGCGAACCCTCCCTCGGCCGACAAGCTCGGCGCTGAGGGAGGGTTCGGTCATGTACCTCCCAGCCTCGAGCGCCTGCGCGCTTCGGGCCCTACCTCTCGTGCTCGCGGCGCAACTCCTCGCGGGCGGCCTTCTCGGCCCGGGCGCGCAGGATCCAGGCCCGGGCCTCGCTGTAGTCGGGTGCCTGTTCCAGGGCCTGGCGGAATCCGTCCAGGGCGGCCTCCAGGTGACCCAGGCCGTAGTAGCACAGACCCATGTTGTAGCGGGTCACCGGGCCCTCGCCGAAGAGGGCCAGCGACGACTGGTAGAAGCGCAGGGCCTCGTGGAAGCGGGACATGCACTGGAAGATCCGGGCGATCTCGAAGGCCACGTCTCGCTGGTGGGTGTAGTGGTAGTAGTTCGCCCAGATTCTCTCCAGGGCCTCGGTGAACTCGCGGTGCAGCGTCGGGTCGGGTTGCGAGAGGCCCTCGGCCAGACTGGAGCTCAGGGAGAACAGGACGTCGGGATCCCAGCCGGAGAGCCGCAGGATCTCCAGGGCCAGGAGCAGCGGTCGGCCGTCCGGCCAGGGGTCCAGGGCCATCTGCAGGCGCAGGAAGTCGACCGGCATGGTCTGGTCCATCGCTTCGCGGAAGGCCAGTCGCAACTCGTCGGCCGAGTCCAGGCGCGGATCCTGCAACAGGGCGACGTGGTCCAGCGACGAGTCCCGAAGCGAGGAGTGCAGGGCCAGGCCACCCCGGATCTCGCAGAGTCGACCCAGGGCGTGGAAGTTCACCGACAGCGAGAAGCTGCCGTGGATCACCGGCTCGGGGTCCCCCAGCAGGTTGAACTGTTCGAGGTGGTTGAAGGACTTGTCGGTAGCCAGGAGCAGCAGGCGGCCCCCGCTGACCTGGAGCAGGTTCTCCAGGCAGCGGAAGGCCCCGACCGGCAGCGAGACTCCCGTGTCCCCCAGGCTCTGGCGGTACTCGCGCAGGATCCGGTTCCAGTCGGCCGAGTCGTAGTAGTCGTCCCCGGCCTCGCGGTGCTCGTAGCGGACCCGCAGCCGGTCCAGCAACTCGTAGCGGTCACACTCCAGGCTCTTCGGACTGTCGGCCGTGACGGTCACCAGGCTCTCCAGCAGGTGGCCCTGACGGACCTGGAACGCGTCGGCCGTCAGCGTGTCGAAGACGTAGTTGCCCAGGACCACCAGGGGATTCCTCAGGGTCTGGGCGCTCAGGAGGGCTCCCGAGTGTTCCAGGCGGATCTCCTGCGCCTTCTCGGCGTCCAGGACCGCGAAGTCCAAGACCCCCTCGTCCAGGAAGGGGCGCAGTTGGGGGTGGTCGCTCCAGAACTCCAGGTTCCTGCGCGTGAAGTCCGTCAGCACGTAGCAGATCTTCAGGCGCCGCGCAGGTTCCGCCCCGCGCAGCCCCTTGAGCGCCTTGAGGAAATAGAAGCCGAAGCGCCCCGCTCCGGCCCCCAGTTCCACGATGTACAGCGGTTGCTCGGGGTCCAGCAAGGGCGGCTGGTCTGCGGTCCTCCGGTCCTGGGCCCGGCACAGGTCGCGCAGGTAGCCCAGGATCACCCGAGCCGCCGCCCGGGCGATCCGGGGGTTGTTGGTGACCGAGTGCGGGACGACACCCAGGGCCCAGGCCTCGACTCCGACCTCGTCATAGAAGTCGCGCATCAGGCGCCACAGGACCGAGTCGGACAGTCTCTGGCCCTGCTCCAGGACGTGTTCGGCTGCGGGCCGGGCCAGGTGCGAGAGCCCGGTGGTCTGGGGGGCGTCGGCCATGTTCCAACCTTTCGCGGTGGGCAGATCCGTGCTGCGGGCGGGGAGTCCTCTAAGGAGTTCTCTAGAGGGTGGCGATCACCCGGGTGTCCTCCTGGAGGTCCCGGTAGATGGCCTCCAGTTGTTCGCGACTGGTGGCCCGGATGGTCATCACCACCGAGACGTAGCGCCCTTCGCGGCTGGGGCGGACGCGGATCTGCTTGGATGGCAGGCTGGGGGCATAGCGCCGGACCAGGTCGGCCACGTGTTGGGTGAAGCCCTCCTCGGCCTTGCCAAAGGCCTTGATCTCGTAGTCGCAGGGGAACTTCAGGGGGCTTTCCTGGGAAGGGCTGGGCTCGGGTGTGCTCATCGTCCGTCCTTTCGCGGGGTGCAGGCCCTTCCCTGGCGGAGGGCCCGCACCCCGGCCAGGCCTGGGGTCAGTGCTGGTGCCCGTGGGGACCGTGGACGTGCCCGTGGGCCAGTTCCTCCGCCGTGGCGGCGCGCACGGCGGCGATCTCCACGTCGAAGTTCAGGTCCTGCCCGGCCAGGTGGTGGTTGGCGTCCAGGTGGACCTCGTCGGCCTCGACCGCGGTGACCCGGGCCACGGTGTGCTGGTCTCCTCCGTGCAGTTGGACCATCATGCCGGGCTGGGGATCCAGGTCCCCGAAGGCGGCGCGGTCCACGCTGAAGTGCAGGTCGGGGTTCAGTTCGCCGTAGGCCTGGGCAGCGGGCACCAGGACCTGCTTGCGCTGGCCCACGGTCATTCCCTCCAGGGCCTTCTCCAGCCCCGGGATGATGTTCCCGTGACCGTGCAGATAGTCCAGGGGGCCCTCGCTGGACTGGTCCAGCACCTCGCCCCGGGTGTCGGTCAGGGTGTAGTTCATCGAGACGACCTGGTCCTTGGTTACCATGGGGAGATCTCCGATCTTCAAGTCCGCTCCGCCTTCTCGGCGGGTCGGCCCTTTCGCTGGGAGGCCCCGGATTCCTCGGGAGGAGCCCCAGGGGGAGGGAGTCCGCCGCGCACCGGGAAGGGGCGCCCTGGTGTTCAACCTGCTCCTGATCGTCGTCCTCCTGGTCGCCATCAACGCCCTGTACGTGGCCGCCGAGTTCGCCACCGTCGCGGTGCGCCGGATTCGGCTGGAGGCCATGGCCGATCGCGGCGATGCAACCGCCCGGCGCCTGCTTCCCCACGTCTCCGACGCCACGGCCCTGGACCGCTACGTGGCCGCCTGCCAGATCGGCATCACCCTGTCCAGCCTGATCCTGGGCGCTGTGGGGCAGGGTCGCCTGGCGGCCCTGCTGGCCCCGCCCATGCGGCAGTGGTGGGGTCTGGACGCCGGGTCCGCCAACTCGGCTTCGGCGACGCTGATCCTGCTGGCCCTGACGGGCCTGCAGGTGGTCCTGGGCGAGTTGGTGCCCAAGGCGGTGGCTCTGCGCTTCCCCGAGAGGGTGGCCCTGGGCCTGACGCTGCCGATGGTCCTCTCGCTGCGCCTGTTCTCGTGGTTCATCGCCCTGCTGAACGGATCGGGGAACCTGGTCCTCAGGGCCCTGGGGGTGCCCCTCCACGCCCACCGCCACGTGCACTCCCCCGAGGAACTCGAGCAGTTGCTGGCTCACGGGGCCCAGGCCGGAACCCTGCAGGCCGATGAGCACCGCCGCCTGAAGCAGGCCCTGCGCTTCGGGCGGCGCCAGGTCCGGGTGGTAATGGTGCCCCGCACCCGGATCCCGGCCCTGGCCGTCGCCGCCGAGATCCAAGGCCCGCTGGACATCGTGGAGGCCTCTCCCTATACGCGGTTTCCGGTCTATCGGCAGAGTGAGGATACGATCCTGGGCATCCTGCACCTCAAGGACCTCTCCCTGGCCCTGGCCTCCGACGACGGCCCCGGCCATCTGGAGTCGATCATGCGCAAGGCCACGGTCTTTCCCTCCTCCATGGCGGTCGATGCCGTGTTGGAGGCCCTGCGCCGCGAGCGGGCCCACATGGCCATCCTGGTGGATGAGTATGGGGGGACCGAGGGATTGGTTACCCTCGAGGACCTGATCGAGGAGGTCCTGGGCGAGATCGACGACGAGTTCGACCGGGCCCGGCCCACCCTGACCCGGGTGGCTCCGGGGGAATACCTGGTGCGGGGAGTCGTGCCCCTGGTGGAACTGGAGGAGGCGATCGGCCTGCACGCCGGAGTCCGCGAGGTCCACACGGTGGGCGGGCTGGTCATGCACCTGGTGGGTCAGGTCCCGGTGCCGGGTCAGGTCGTCCGCTGCTCGGGCTTCGAGTTGAAGGTGGAGGAGATGCGCCAGCGCCAGGTGGCCCGGGTGCGCATCCGCCTGGAGGGCCGGCGATGAGCGTGGTCATCCTGCTGGCCGTCGTCCTGGTGCTGGTCCTGTTCAACGCTGTCTTCGTGGCGGCCGAGTTCGCGCTGCTGGGGGTGCAGCCCGCCCAACTGCACAAGCAGGCCGCGCGCGAGCCCTGGGCCGCCCGGATGCTGGCCACCCTGCACGATACCGCCCGTCAGGACCACTACATCGCCGTCGCCCAGGTGGGCATCACCCTGGCCAGCCTGGGGCTGGGTATGTACAGCGAACACGCCCTGGCCGGCGTCTTCCTGCCCCTGCTGGCCTCGTCGGGCCTGCTGGGGCAGGCCGCTGCGCACGGACTGGCCACGGGCCTGTCGCTTCTTCTGCTGACCTACGTGCACATCGTCCTGGGCGAGATGATCCCCAAGAGCCTGGCGTTGATGCACCCCGTGGCCACCGCCCGTTGGGTGGACCTGCCCATGCGCTTCAGCGGCCTGGTCCTGGGACCCCTGGTCTGGGCGCTGAACTCCCTGGGGAACCTGGTCCTGCGCCTGATGAAGCTGCCGATCTCCCAGGACCTCAGCCTGGTCTACTCGCCCGAGGAGTTGCGCCTGGTCTTCGCCGAGAGCCGCCAGGAGGGGGCCCTGCCGGCCGAGCAGCACGAATGGTTGCAGAGCTTGCTGGGGTTGCGGGAGCGGACCGTGCGCCAGGTCATGGTCGCCCGCACGCGGATCGTCGGCCTGGCGCTGGAGACCTCGGTGCTGGAGGCCCTGCAGCGGGTTCGCAAGGAGGGCTACACGCGCTATCCCCTGTTTGACGGCGACCTGGACCACCTGGTCGGAGTGATCCACGTGCGAGATCTCTTCGCAGCCCTGCGCCGGGGCCAGGGCGGCGCGCCGATCAACACCCTGATGCGGGCCTGCCCCTACGTTCCCGAGAGCCTGCACCTGGACCAGGCCCTGGAGCGGATGCGCTCCGAGCAGGCCCATCTGGCCGTGGTGGTGGACGAGCACGGGGGGACTGCAGGCATCGTCACCCTCGAGGACCTGGTCGAGGAGGTCTTCGGCGAGGTCTTCGACGAGTTCGACGGAGACGAACCCGTGCCGGTGGGGGAACTGGCCCCGGGTGAGTGGTCGGTCCAGGGCGACGTGCTGGTCGAGGTCCTCTCCCAGACCGTGGGCCGGGATCTCGAACGCGAGGGCGTCGAGACCGTCAGCGGCCTGGTTCAGGACCTGTTGGAGCGACCTCCGGTGGTGGGCGACGTGGTCGAGTGGCGCGGGGTGACCCTGGAGGTCTGGGAGGTCGCCGACATGGTGGCCGCCATCTGCCTCGTGCGCCGGGGTGCCGAACCCCAGGAGTAGGGGCTCGCCTGGGGGGGCATCCGGCCGGGGACGCCCCCCCAGGAGCGGAGTCAGCGCAGCAGCGATTGACCGACCGGCATCGGTCGGACCCCGAAGACCTCGGCCAGGGTCGCGCCCAGGTCGGCGAAGGTGCTCCGGGTGCCGAAGTCGCGCCCCCCGGGCAGGCTGGGCGAGTACATCAGGACCGGCGCGTACTCGCGGGCGTGATCGGTGCTGGGGGTGGTGGGGTCGTTGCCGTGGTCGGCGGTCAGCAGCAGCAGATCCTCAGGTCGCATCCGGTCCATGAGGGTCCGCAGGTAGCCGTCGAAGGTCTCCAGGGCCCTGGCGAAGCCCGGGGCATCCCGGCGGTGGCCGTACAACATGTCGAAGTCCTCGAAGTTCGTGAAGACCATGCGGCAGTCGCTGTCCATGGCCTCCAGGGTGGCCTCGAAGTGCTCCTGGTTGGTCTGGGTCCGCTTCTTCCAGGCAAACCCCCGCCCGTCGAAGACCTCGGGCACGACGCCGACTCCCGCCACCTTCACGCCGGCGGCGGCCAGGCGATCCAGCACGTTCTCAGGGGGGTCCATCGGAAAGTCCTGGCGGCGTTCGGTGCGTCGGAACGAGCCGGGCTGGCCCTCGAAGGGTCGGGCGATCACCCGCTGGACTCCGTGCTGGCCCTTCAGCAGGCCGCGGGCGATCCGGCAGATCTCGTAGAGGCGCTCGATGGGGGTGACCGCCTCGTGGCAGGCCAGCTGGAACACGCTGTCGGCGCTGGTGTAGAGGATCGGTCGGCCGGTCCTCATGTGCTCTTCGCCCAGGTCCCGGATGATGTCGGTTCCCGAGGCGGGGTAGTTGCCCAGGACCTTGGTGCCCAGGGCTTCCTCGAAGGCCTGGACCAGGTCTGGAGGGAAGCCTTGGGGGTAGGTGGGGAAGGGGTGCTCCACCAGGATGCCCATC
>CAZQPM010000147.1:0-9903 GCA_964595195.1 uncultured Burkholderiales bacterium
TGGGAGCTTGGGAGGCGGGCAGCCAGGCTCGCCCGCCTCCCCGGCTACCCGATACGGGCGGGTTCCGGTTCCGGGTTCGGGCGACGCGGTCGGTTCCGGCGGATTCCCGGAACAGGTCCGATCGGGCGACATTTTTTAGCATGTTTTCAGGCGAGCTTGGTAGATATGGACTAGGAAGAGCGCCGACCGGTTCACGAACGGGCGCAGAGAGGAGTCAGCCGAGATGTTGCAGGATAGCCTCCGGGTCAGCCGGGGATGGCGGGCCCCCAACGGCAGCGAACCGCGCTCGGGTTCGGCGGTCAGCGCCGATCTCTCCAGCCAGATCCTCATGGATGGAGGTTTTGCCCGCCTGGCCCTGTGCGAGGAACCGCCCAGCCTGGCCGAGTTGTTGCGGCCCAACTCCACCACCAGTTTCCTTCTGTAGAAGTCCTCGCTGAACAAGCCTGATCGGCAGCCGGCGAGGGCTTTGTCTATTTCTGGCCGTCCTGGCGTAGGAGGGCGTAGGGGTAGATCCCGGCCGAATGGCCATCCTCCCATTCGAAGCGCAGGGCATAGCGGCCCACCGGTTCGACCTTCTGCAGGCCCGGTTCCGGGGGGGCACCGGTCGGTTTCGAAAGGATTCGCAGGCCCCTGGACCTGGTGACCTTGTCCCTCTCCAACTGGCAGTTGGCGCAGGGGCACAGGCGGCGCAACCGGGTGTAGTCGTGCCGGGTCACCTCGCCGTCGGTCCAGGTCAGGACCAACTGGCGGTTCTCGGGGTCCAGGTCAAAGCGGGTGGGCATGGCGTTCATGGAGGTCTCCGGGGTTTGGTTGGCAGGTCGTGCGCCCGAGGCGTCGGTCAGGGGAGCGGGCGGAAGATCCCGCCGTACTTCTCGTCGTCGGTTCCGATGCAGAAGGTGGACCCCTCCAGGAAGCGGGGCGAGGGGGCCAGGGCCTCGACCTTCAGGCCCTCCAGTCGCCACAGGACGCGCGGCGCCGTGGTCCGGATGTCCGGGCCCGAGGGGGAGAACGTCAGTCGACCGACCTCACAGACCGCCGATCGGAAGGGGCCAAGGTCTCCCGGGTCGGTGGCGGCTACCGACAGGATCCGATATCCATCGGAGTCCGCGACCAGTTGCAGGTCACCGCAACTGCGCCCATCCGGGACCTCGCCGTGCAGCGAGAACTCGCGTTGCCCCAGGGTCCTGAAGTCCTCGCCCTCCAGGTAGCCCCAGACCAGGCGCCCGGCGGCCTCGGGGCCGCCGCGCAGTCCCAGGACCAGGAGCCGTCGGCCTTCCGGGGTGGCTACAGCGCCCATGCCTTCCACCTGCAGGGAACTGGATGTCGAACCGTCGGCGGGCGCGGGGAAGGGTCGGCAGACCGCGCCGACCACGCCGACCCATCCCCGGTCCGGATCGTGGGAGACCTTCAGCAGGAAGACCCGTCCCCCGCCATTCTTGAACCAACCGCTCTCGGCCAGGAGGAACTCGGTCGGGCTGCCGGGCACGGGGCAGCAGGCCTCCAGGTCGCTGGCCGGCTTCCCGCGCCAGTCGTCCACTGCCACCGGCAGGACGACGGGGGCCTTCCCGGACAGGCTGAGGATACCGACCCGCGGGTCGGGCGAGTCGCCCTTGGCGTCGCTGACCACCAGCAGGGCGTGGGGCCCGAAGGTGGCCATTCCGCTGAATTCTTCGGGGGCCTGGGCCCGGGCGGGCCCGCCGCCGACCAGCAACCAGGCTCCCAGAGCTAGGCAGGACAGCATCGCGCGCATGGTGGACCTCACAAGACGGTTGGTGCCCGGCCCTTCCCCTCGCGGTGCGCGGCTCCTCCTGGGAGGAAGCCGGGCGGCCCCGCGTCGGGAACCGTCGGAGACCCGGCTCACCGGCCTGGACTCGGGCCGGTTTCCTGGCAGGTCTGCTGCGCCGAGGTCCTCGTGGAGGCCCGGGCGAAGGCCCTGACCCTGGCAGCGGCCTGGTTCTGGTTGATCATGGTGCCCGCGCCGCCTACGCAGCCTCCCGGACAGGCCATCCCCTCCAGCAGGTACTTCGGGCGTTTGCCCGCCTTGGCCTGAAGCAGCAACTTGCGGCACTGGCTGAGGGACTCTGCGCCGTCGGTCCGGAACTGCAGGTCGGGCCGGAGTTCGTGGATCACGTGGCCCACGGCGGCCAGGACGCCCCCGCTGACGGCGAAGCCCCGGCCGTCGGCAGACCCGTCGTCGGCCACATCCGAGGTGTCGAGGGTCTCCAGATCGATGTTCCGGGCGGCGAACATGGCGCCGACCTCCTCGAAGGTCAGGACGTAGTCGATCCAGCCGGCGACCGCGGGTTCGGAGGCTTCCTGCTTCTTGGCCGAGCAGGGCCCGATGAAGCAGATCCGGGTCCGGGGGTGCGAGCGCCGTAGGATTCGGGCCGTCTGGATCATCGGAGAGCTGGATTCCGAGACGCAGTCGCCCAGGTTCCCCAGTTCCCGGCGAGCCAGCCGGGCCCAGGCGGGGCAGCACGAGGTGGCCAGGAAGGGCTGATCGCCTTCCAGAACCTGCTCGATGAACTCGCCGGCCTCCCGGACGGCGGTCAGGTCGGCGCCCAGGGCCACCTCCCGGACTTCCGCAAAGCCCAGGGCCTTCAGGCCGGCGACGACCTGCCGGTAGCCGACCTTCTCGCTGAACTGGCCCGCGAAGGCCGGAGCCAGGATGGCGGCCACCGGCTCGGTCTGCATCGTCCGGATCACCTGGTAGATCTCCGACTTGTCCATGATCGCGCCGAAGGGGCAGTTGACCATGCACATACCACAGGCCACGCACCGCTGCGAAACGATCACGGCCCTTTCGTTCTCGGGATCCTTGGCTACGGCCCGGACCCCGCAGGCCGCGACGCAGGGGCGCTCGTTCTTGACGATCGAGTCGAACGGGCAGACCTCGGCGCACCTGCCGCACTTGATGCAGAGCTGCTGGTCGATGAAGCTCAGCCCGTTCTGCATCGAGGTGGCTCCGACCGGGCAGACGGCGATGCAGGGGTGGGCCAGGCATCCGTGGCAGGTGTTGCTGACGAAGTAGGACCTCTCCTCGCAGGCCTCGCAGGCGCTGGGGATGACCCTGAGGGCCTGCGAGGGCAGCTTGTGCTCCTGCAGCAGGTCCAGGTCGAAGTCCTGGTTGAATCCGTTCAGGCGGTCGATGGACCACAGATCCAGGCCCAGGGCCAGGCGTACCCGCTCGCTGACGATCTCCCGTTCGCGCTCCACCGATTCCCGATAGGTGGGGGTTTCGCCCTCGATGATCCGGTATGGGATGTCGCGGATCCGGTCGCTGGTCCAGCCCTCGTAGGCGGCCGTGGCCACGGTCTTGAAGACCTCGTTGCGGAGGTACCGGATCGGGGTGTCCAGGTAACGCATGCTCAATTCCCTAGCTTCCCTTGGCGCAAGAGCCTCCCTGGAGGGCACGGTTCCCTGCGCCGGGTTCCGGCCGGCGGATCGCCTCAGGCCTTCACAAGGTCGTCGACGGCATCCAGCCTCTCCCAGGTGAACTCCGGCAGGAGTCTGCCGAAATGGCCGTAGTTGCAGGCCTTCGCGTAGATCGGCCGGAGCAGGTCCAGACGTTCGATGATGGCGGCCGGGCGCAGGTCGAAGCACTTCTCGACCCTGCGCTTCAACTCGGAATCGGGCAGCCCGGTTCCGTAGCCGGTGACCGAAACCGAGACCGGCCGCGCGCGTCCGATGGTGTAGGCCACCTGGATCTCGCAGCGTTGCGCCAGTCCGGCGGCCACCAGGTTCTTGGCGGCGTAGCGGCACATGTACGAGGAGCTGCGGTCCACCTTGGAGGGGTCCTTGCCCGAGAAGGCCCCCCCTCCGTGATGTCCGACACCGCCATAGGTATCCATGATGATCTTGCGGCCCGTGACGCCGCAGTCTCCCACCGGACCGCCCACGACGAAGCGTCCGGTGGTGTTGATCAGGAATTCGGTGGCGGAATCCAGCAGGAAGGGGGGGATGGCCTCCTGGATCACGGCCCGGGAGATCTGTTCGCACAGCGCTCCGTGGTCGATGTCCGGGGCGTGCTGGGCAGCGATGACCACGGTCTTGACCCGGGCCGGCTTGTGGTCGCGGTATTCCACCGTGACCTGGGACTTGCCGTCGGGCCGCAGCCAGGGCAACCGACCCGACTTGCGCTCCAGCGTCAGCCTCTCGGTCAGGCGATGGGCCAGGTAGATGGGCATCGGCATCAGCACGTCCGGGGCGATGGGATCGGTGTCCCGGGAGGCATGGCCGAACATCAGGCCCTGGTCGCCAGCCCCCTGTTCCTGGAAGAGGCCGGTGCCGTCCACCCCCTGGGCGATGTCGGGAGACTGCTTGCCCACCGAGGTCAGGACTCCGCAGGTCTTGCCATCGAAGCCCAGGGTCGAGCTGTCGTAGCCGATGTCCAGGATGGTCTCGCGCACCAGGGTGGGGATCTCGACGTAGGCCGTGGTGGTGATCTCGCCGGCCACGATCGCCGTCCCGGTGGTCAGCATCACCTCGCAGGCCACGCGAGCCCGGCAGTCCTGTTCCATCATGGCGTCCAGGACGCGGTCGGCGATCTGGTCGGCCATCTTGTCGGGATGGCCCTCAGTGACCGATTCTGAGGTGAATTGGAAGTTCCCGGTCGATTCTCGTGGTTCCACGGCGTGCCCCTCCAAGTTCATCGGCATCCCCGACGGCAGGGGCGTCCCCTGCGCGGGGCCTGACGCGCGAACTCCCTGGCCTTGTGGCGAGGGCCCCCGAGCGCGCGCGTGCCGGTCTGCCGTGCCGCTCCCGACGGAAGCGCAGGCTGAACGGGTCCTTGTTCCGGATTCTCGGTGAGCCTTCCTGCGTGACGCCGCTTGGTGCCGGCAGCCGGATGCCGTCCCTCGTCGGGCATGCCTCCGCGATTTCCGGGCCGCATGCTGACTGGGCGCGTGGATCACGGTGAGGCCGGACGGGCTTGGGGGATCTTTCAGGGTGGCGGCGAAGGGCGGCAGGAGCGTCTGAAGGAGCCCCGTGAAGTGTCATCACCGTCCGTCCCCCCCCTGAACCCCGACCAGGTCTCTCGCCTCCGTGACTCGATGGGGAAGGGGCGGGGCTCCGACGTCTCGCCAGGCGCAAAGTTCTCGGCCGAGATGGGCCGGCAGCGTGACGAGGTCATCCTCACGGATCTGACCACAGGTTCCGCGCGCAGCCTGCCCTTGGGGGTGGCGGCCGACGAGATCACCGTGTCGGACCGGGGCGACGTCGTCGTGGCCTACCCCGAACTGGATCGCGAGACCTATCTGGCCAACTATCGCCTGGGGAGCCTGCAGCCTGACGGCCAGGTGCGGCCCCTGCCGCTCTCGACCCAGAGCTGGAAGGGGGCTCGGAATCCCGAGATATCGGGCGATGGCAGCCGACTGGCCTACACGGACGCTGGCGACGGAGCCGCCCCGAGCGAGGGCTACATCTACGTGGACGGCCCTGCCGGCCACATCCGCGCCCGATTCCCCGAGCGCGTGACCGGCAATGAGTTCCTGGAGGATGGCCGACTGCTGGTGCAGACCGAGCGCGTCTGGAACTCGGTCCGGATCCCCAGTTACCACCTGGTCGATGATGCCGGCCACGTCGCCAGGGTCACCGACGTGGCGACCGCCGAGGCCTTGGGCGGCCAGGCGCGAGCTCGGTTGACCGAGGCCTACGCAGCCGGCCTTCCCGGAGCCACCGCCCAGCAGTGCAGGGAGCTTGTCGACCAGTTCGGCTACCGACTGCCGGACCCCATCCATTCGCAGGGTCGGAGCCACCTCTTCTGGGTGCCCCGGGGCGAAGACGGTCAACCATTCGGGCTATACGGCTTGGAGCACGGGCAGGGCTCGGCCCGACGGGCTCTGAGCGAAGCCGACGCCGCCGCGGTGGGCTGCAGGCCGCCGGACACGGTCCATTGGGACCCCAACCAGCGCGGCGCGGCCCTGGTCTTCGAAGGTCGGGTGGCGGTCGTCGATTTCCGGGGGGGCTCACACCTGCTGCCGGGGGTCGTGGGGCCGGGCACCGCCAACCTGCAGTGGTCGCGCGACGGCCGTTGGCTGGCTGTCGAGACCGTGCGGGAGGGGAACACTCCTGGGGTCGATGTCTTCGACACGCAGACCGGGAACTTCACCTCCGTGGCTGCGGAGGGCCGCCTGTCGGGCTGGAACCTGGGCGACGTCCAGGTGCAGGTGGGGGCCGGGACCCGTTCAGTCCACATCGGCGATCTGGGCAAGGAGGCCCTGCGCGACGAACTGCTGGGTTCGCGATCCGGCACCGCCCGGGACATCCAGGTCGGCCAGGGCGAGGTCAGGATCGGCGGGATCAGCCTGTCGCGCCGCGAAGAGCGCTAGGAGGCGCGCCGGCGGGCTCGCCCGCCCGGCATGCCAGCGTGGACGCGCTCGGGACCGGGTCTCCTCCATGATCATGTTCCTGTGGCTTTGCTGCAGCCTCTTGGAGGAATCGCCCCCCAGCCTCGCCAGGAAGGCGGTCCCGCGCCAAGGCAGAATGCCCCGCCCCAACCCCAGGAGGAGCCCGGCCCCGTGACCAGCGACGCCGTCCAGAACGCCCAGGAGATCGAGCGCCAATGTGCCCCCCTGCTGGCCTTGCGCCAGGAGATCGGGCGGGTCATCGTGGGGCAGCAGACCGTGGTCGAGAAGGTGTTGGTGGGCCTGCTGGCGGACGGGCACCTGCTGCTGGAGGGGGTGCCGGGTCTGGCCAAGACCCTGACCTTCCGCACCCTGGCCGCCGCCCTGGAGGCCCGCTTCCAGCGCATCCAGTTCACGCCGGATCTGCTGCCCGCGGATCTGGTGGGGACCATGATCTACAACCCCCAGACTGCGGAGTTCACGGCCCGCCCCGGCCCCCTCTTCGCCAACCTGGTGCTGGCCGACGAGATCAACCGGGCCCCCGCCAAGGTCCAGAGCGCCCTGTTGGAGGCCATGCAGGAGAGGCAGGTCACCCTGGGCGACACGACCTACCCCTTGCCGGACCCCTTCCTGGTGCTGGCCACGCAGAACCCCATCGAGCAGGAGGGCACCTACCCCCTGCCGGAGGCCCAGGTCGACCGCTTCATGATGAAGATCCGGATCGACTACCCCCTGCGCGAGGAGGAGTCCCTGATCATCGACCGCATGACGGCCCAGGAACGCCCCACCGCCCGTCCCGTGTTGAACCTGGACGACCTGCTGGGACTGCGCCGCCTGCTGCCGGGCATCTACGTGGACCCCAGGATCAAGGACTACATCCTGGACCTGGTCCTGGCCACCCGAGACCCCGTAGGTGTGGGCCTGGAGCGCCTGCGGCCCATGATCGCCTTCGGGGCCAGTCCGCGGGCCAGCCTGGCCCTGGTCCAGGCGGCGCGGGCCCTGGCCATGCTGCGGGGCCGCGGCTACGTGGTCCCCGACGACGTCCGGTCGGTGGGCTACGACGTGCTGCGCCACCGGGTCCTGCCGTCCTACGAGGCCGAGGCCGACGAGTTGGACTCGGACGCCCTGCTGCGCGAGATCTTCGCCGCCGTCCGGGTGCCCTGAGAAGGGCCCGCCGCGCCCATGCTCAGCCCTGAGTCCCGCCGTCGCCTGCGCCGCCTGGAGATCACCACCCGGCGCATGGTCGATGAGTACCTGGCGGGGCGCTATACCAGCCTCTTCAAGGGGCGGGGCGTGGAGTTCTCGGAGGTCCGCGAGTATCAACCCGGGGACGACGTGCGCTCGATCGACTGGAACGTGACCGCTCGCTGCGGCGAACCCTATGTCAAGAAGAACGCCGAGGAGCGCGAGCTGACCCTGGTCCTGGTCGTGGACCTGTCGGCCTCCCAGGACTTCGGCACAGGGCTGCGCAGCAAGCGCGACCTGGCCCTGGAGGTGTCGGCCCTGCTGGCCTTCTCGGCCCTGCGCAACGGCGACCGGGTGGGGCTGCTGCTTTTCACCGACCGCGTCGAGAAGTACGTGCCCCCCCGCCGGGGGCGTCGCCACTGCCTGCGTCTGGTCCGGGAAATCCTGGAGCCTGAGCCAGCCGGCCGGGGGACCGACCTGGCGCTGGCCCTGGGCTACCTGGACCGGGTCCAGAAGCGGCGGACCGTGGTCTTCCTGTTGTCGGATTTCCTGGGGACCCTGCCCCAGCGGGACCTGCGCGTCACCTGCCGCCGCCACGACGTGTCGGCCCTGTGCCTGGCCGACCCTCGCGAGGCCAGCGTTCCCGCCGTGGGGCGCCTGCGCCTGCGTGACCTGGAGACCGGCCGGGTGGTCCTGATCGACACCTCGGACGCGAGCTTCAGGAGGCGTTTCCGCGAGGCCGCCGGCCAGCGCAGCCGGGACCTGCGTCGTCACTTCGAGGGCGCTGGGGCGGACTTCGGGGAGTTCTCTACCGAGGGCCCGGTCGTCACCTCGCTTCTGCGCTTCTTCGCCGAGAAACAGGCGCGCCACCGCTACGACCGGAGGCGGGCGTGAGATTCCTGGCGGGCCTGAGGCCGCGGTTGACCGCCGCCCCGCGCGGGAATTGGAGGTGCGCGCGCCGGGGGTGGCTGCCCGGGTCGACCCGGACAATTGGGACCCCCTCGGCCCGACCCTTTCACATGTCTTTCAGGAACCCCGGATAGGCTGCAGACGACGGGGGGGTGACCGTCAGTCCGAGGAGTCTTGCATGCGCGTCCAGTCGATCCACCAGGTTCCAGCCCGCTTCCAGGCCGTCACGGCCGAGCCGGCGGCCGCACCCTCGCAGACCTCGGACCGGTCCAGCGTGGCTCGCGGCCTGTTCCACGGGGAGGACGCGGTCATCCACCCGGCCTGGAGCCGCTCGGCCGGAGCCGTCAGTGCCCCGGCGCGCAGCCCCGAAGGCCACGGCCCGGTCGTCGTGCTGACCGGGGATGGCTCGGTGCAGGCCCTCTCCCCCGAGACGGGCGAGCCCTTGTGGTCGGCCCCCGTGGAGGAGGCTGACGGTGCACCCGTGGTCGGGGCGGATGGCACGGTCTACGTCGCCTCCGGCAAGCACCACCTGGTCGCCCTGGACGGGGATGACGGGCAGCCGCGCTGGTCTCGTGAGTTCCAGGGATGGCTGGTCGGGGCTCCGGCCGTCTCGGCCGAGGGAACCCTGGGTATGGTCCTGAAGGAGCATGGCGACCAGGTCCTGTGCCTGGATGCTGCGACGGGCGAGACCCGTTGGCAGCGCCCACTGCAGCAGCAGTCCATGCTGGGCCGGTCGGTGGCCATCTCGCCGCAGGGCACCATCCTGGCCTTCGAGAACGCCGACCTCAGCCTGCGCGCCCTGGACGGCCAGAGCGGGAGGACCGTCTGGAAGTTCCCCGTGAGCGACTACCTCTCGGGAGACCTGGCCGTGGGGGACGACGGGTCGGTCTACGTCAGCCGCACCTCCGGCGACGTGCTGGCCCTGGATTCCCAGGACGGCAGGCTGATGTGGAAGCAGAAGCTGGGCAGGTCGCCCGCTGCCTCGGCCGCCGCCGGCGCCGTCTTCGTGCGCTCAGGCGACAACCGGGTCTCCGCCCTGGATGCCGGGACCGGCCAGCCCCGCTGGCAACAGGAGATCAAGGACGAGAAACTGGGAGCCCCGGGGGTGGATGCCGAGGGCAACGTGGTGCTGACCGACTGGAGCGGGACGGCCCGCGCCCTGGATGCCGAGAGTGGCCAGACCCGCTGGAGGGCCAACCTTGGTGGTGGACTGTCCGCGGCCGCGGCCGGTCACCAGGACGAGATCTTCTTCTCGGACGCCTCCGGGCGCGTCGTGGGTCTGCACCCACGGCAGGGTTGCGTCGAGGCCCTGGCCACCCCCTCGGCCCGGCAGGCCAGCCTCGGGATCCGTCTGGCCGAGGGCGTGGTCAGCATCGGGGGAGTGCAACTGAGCGTCCGTTCCTAGAACCCCGCCAGCCGCACCTATCCATACACCCACCCACCCATACACCCGCCCATACACCCG
>CAZQPM010000148.1:0-9876 GCA_964595195.1 uncultured Burkholderiales bacterium
GGGCAAGACGGGGACGGCCGAGAATCCCCAGGGCGCGCCTCACGCCTGGTTCGTCGGGTTCGCCCCGGCCCAGGAGCCTCAGGTGGCGGTGGTGCTGGTGCTGGAGAACGCCGGGGGAGGCGGTTCCCATGCGGCCCCCCTGGCCTCGCGTCTGCTGCAGGCGGCCCTGGCCAGCCGACCTTGAGGGCCGGGCAGGCTTTCACGGAGGGTCGGAGAAACCCATCGCGCCAACGCGTCGGCCCCGTTCGGCGGTCCCCCGCCACAAGCCCGGCGCAACAAGGAGGAGTTTGGGAATGACAGTATCGACCTCCGAGCGGATCTTCAACTTTTCCGCCGGTCCAGCCGTCCTGCCGGTGTCGGCCCTGAAGGAAGCCCAGCGCGACCTGGTCTGCTACCCCGGGGGCGGGGCCTCGGTCATGGAGTTGTCCCACCGGGGCAAGGTGATCGACGGCATCATCAAGGACACGGAGGCTCGGCTGCGGCGCATCCTGGGCATCCCCGAGAACTACCACGTCCTGTTCCTCCAGGGTGGGGCGACCCTGCAGTTCTCGATGGTCCCCATGAACTTCCTGGGCGCCCAGGGAGCCGACTACCTGGAGTTGGGAGCCTGGTCCAAGAAGGCCATGGCCGAAGCCCGCAAGGTGGGGAACGTCCAGGTCGCCTGGTCCGGCAAGGCCGAGGGATTCAAGCGCATGCCCAAGGACGGCGAGTACCGGGTCCGCCCCGAAGCCGCCTACCTGCACATGACCTCCAACGAGACCATCGAGGGCATCCAGTTCCACCGCGAGCCGGAGTCCCAGGGCGTGCCCCTGGTCTGTGACGCCTCCTCGGACTTCCTGTGCCGTCCCCTGGACATCTCCAAGTACGCGATGATCTACGCTGGCGCCCAGAAGAACGTGGGCCCGGCGGGCGTGACCCTGGTGGTCATGTCCGACGCCTTCTACCGCCAGGCCCTGGCCGACGAGAAGCGGCCGATCATGCTGGACTACAAGGTCCACGTGGACAACCAGTCCCTGTACAACACCGCACCGGTCTTCTCGATCTACATGGTGGGCCTGGTCCTGAAGTGGGTCGAGGAGGAGATGGGCGGCCTGGCCGGCATCCACGCCAACAACCAGAAGAAGGCGTCCCTGCTCTACCAGGCCATCGACCAGAGCAACGGCTACTACCGCGGTCACGCGGACGTGGACAGCCGGTCGCTGATGAACGTGACCTGGCGTCTGCCCTCGGAGGACCTCGAGAAGCAGTTCGTCAAGGAGGCCCAGGCCCGCGGTCTGGACGGCCTGAAGGGCCACCGCTCGGTCGGCGGCATCCGCGCCTCCATCTACAACGCCTTCCCCTATGAGGGGGTCGAGGCCCTGGTGGCCTTCATGAAGGAGTTCCAGCGCCAGAACGGCTGATCTTTGTTGGCCCGGTCGGGCCCCGCAGGGCCGTCTCCCCTCCTGGGGGGGCGGCCCTGGTCGTCCCTCGTCGCTTCAGGAACTAAAAGGCCGGCCCCTGGCGGGTCTGGAGGATGGCCGCGTAGAGCAGCCAGGTCGCCAGGGCGACGGCTGGAACCTCCGAGGCCGTCCCGGCCAGGGAGGTCTGCACCCGGCGGACCAGGTCGCGGCAGGCCAGGCAACCCTCCCAGGACAGGCCCTCGGTGCTCGGGTTGAGGGCCAGGGCCTCCCACAGGTCGCTGACCAGTTCCGCGTGCAGGTTGTGGACCAGGGCATCCCGTTGGGCCCGGGACGAGCGCACGTAGGCGTACTCGGCCATGCGGTCCAGGACGAAGGATGTCCCGGTGGTCAGCACGGTGAACAGATTCCAGTTCGAGGTGGCCAGGACGGTGCGGATCAGCGCGTGATCCAGGGTGCCGTAGACCATGGCCTTGAAGTTCTGCCCGACCGCCTCCTCCATCCCTGCGCACAGGTGGCGCAGGGCCATCGCCCGGGCCCCCAGGCGGACGCAGCGGGTCAGGTCCGCGACCAGGGGGAGCGGGGCCTGGTTGCGCAGGGCATACAGGTGCAGCGTCCGCAGGGTGTCCAGGACCTGGTCCAAGCCGAGGTCAGGGGGATCGAACCGGACCAACCGGTCCAGATTCTCGCCAATCAGCCCGATCGACGCGTTCATCGGGCGGGCATTTCCCCGGCCAGGGCCAGGATCCTGCGGGTGGAGGAGGGGAGGGGCAGTTCTTCCAGGCGCCCTGCCTCCACCCAGGCCCACCCCTCCGGGAGGGCTCCCTCGGTCTCGGGGCGGCCGGCGAAGACCTGGCAGCGGATGTCCCGGAAGGTGATGGCGTGCCGGATCTCTCCCAGGGGGGTCAGGGCCACCCCCAGACCCAGGGCCGTCAGGGCTGACTCCAGTCGACTGCGGGCCTGTCGCGGGTCGGGCAGGTCGACGCCCGGGAACTCCCACAGCCCTTCCAGCAGGCCCCGACGCTGGTCCTGACCCAGCAGGACGTGCCCCTCCCTGACCAGGATCGCCGCGGCCCGGTAGACCTTCTGGGTGGAGGGCCTGCGCCTGGGCCTGGGGATCCGATCCGTGAGCCCCCGGTTCCGGGCCACGCACCGGCCGGCCAGGGGACAGTCGCAGCAACTCGGAGGGCGGGCCGAGGCGCACAGGGTGGCGCCCAGTTCGATCAGTGCCTGGGTGAAGTCCCCCGCCCGCCCCGCGGGGAGATCCGGCAGGACCCGCTCGGCCAGCGTCCGGCGGACCGAGGCCCGGGTCGGGTCGACCTCCAGGCCGAAGTAGCGCAGGAGCACCCGCAGGGCATTGCCATCCAGGGCCAGGGCGGGCCGGTTGAAGGCGATGCTGGCCATGGCCGCGGCGGTGTAGGGGCCCAGGCCCGGCAGGGTCCGCAACTGTGCCTCGTCCTCGGGAAGCCTGCCCCCCCGTTCCAGGACGGCCCGCGCCGTGGCCTGGAGGCTCCGAGCCCTCCGGTAGTAGCCCAGTCCGGCCCAGGCCGCCAGCAGGTCCTGGGGATCCGCGTCGGCCAGCGCGGCCCAGTCGGGAAAGCGCTCCAGGAATCCGGCGTAGTAGCGCAGGACCGTCTCGACCCGGGTCTGCTGCAGCATGATCTCGGAGACCAGGATCGCGTAGGGGTCCCGGGTCTGCCGCCAGGGAAGGGGCCGGGCCACGGCGGCATGGTGTTCCACCAGGCGCAGGAAGTCGAGGGTGGCGCTCACCCGGGGCTCTTCCCGTCGGCTTCCCCGGCCCCTGCCCCTGCCTGGTTGGGCTTCAGGGCCGGGAGACAGGCGCTCAGCCCAGCAGGCGGGCCCTCAGGCCCAGGCGTCCGTTCCGGGCCAGCTTCTCCTTCAGCCGGCTCCGGTTCTCTCGACCGATCCCGCTGAACAGGGCCCGGTTCAAGGCCTGCCAGTCCCTGCGCCGCGTGATCCCCCGGCTCCAGTGGACCAGGGCCCAGCCCAGGGCCTCCCGGTGGACCGGGTCCTTCTCGCGCACCAGGCGGTCGACCAGTTCGGCCGGTTCGTGGCGACGCTCCATGGCCAGGAGGATCCGGTGGCGGACCTGGTCATCGGTTTCGCGGGCCAGCCACGACAACCAGTCCGCGGGAGCCTCGAACAGGTCCGCCAGGCGCAGACGGACCTGGGGGTTCGGATGCGCATTCAGGGCCCAGGCCCGCTCGGGTTCGTCCTGGACCGCCGTGCGGGCCATCGCCACCAGTCCCGGCTGCAGGTTCCAGTCGGGTTGGGCCAGCAGCCAGGCCAGGACGTCGACGCCCGGGCGCAACCGGCCCGCCAGGCCGGCCTCGCGGACCTCCTCCCGCAGGCCCGGGGCCGACTCGGGCCCCAGGAAGAGCTGCAGCGTCTCGACGCGGTCGTTCCCCTGGCAGGTGGCCAGGGCCGCCGTGGCATCCTGCCAGTTGCCCCCGAACCGGGCCAGTTCCCGACGATGCTCGGTGGAGAGCCTGTCCCAATGGTGGTAGCCCACGGTGTAGAGACCCTGCAGCACTCGCTGGCGCACGATGTCCAGTTGGGCTGGGGTGGGGTGCTCCAGCGGGAGGAACTCGTAGATCTCGTCGACGATCGTGTCGTCCGGGCGGCGGCGCAGGTTGCGCTGGCCTTCCAGGCGGCGCAGCGTCAGGACTCCGTCGCGGGTCAGCATCAGCGTCTCCCGCCGGGGCGTGGCGGGAGTCAGGGCCAGGAACAGCTCGGTCGTCCAGCGGCGCGCCTCGGCCTGGGTCCCCTGCAGGTTCCGCGAACGGCGGATGACGGAGGGCTGGGCCTGGTATCCCTCCAGGTTGCGTGCCGCCACCTCCAGCCAGCGGTCCACGCGGGTCGGGTGACCCTCGGGGGAGGGCAGCAGGAGCAGGACGACCAGGTCGTCGAGGTTGAGCACGCCCGGCCGTTCGACCACTGCCAGGGGAATCCTGTCCCTTTGATGGGAAGCGTCGTGGTGGCGGTCGAGGACGGCGCAGGGTTGCGCAGCGCTGCGCAGGGGAAAGCAGGGCCGAATCGAAGCCGGCTCGAATCAGGTCGGCTGCCGGGGGGTCGTCCGGGCATCACAGCCGGTCGGGTTCCTACAAGCCGTGATTTCGAGCAACAGGGAGATCGTATGGATACTGCAGCCAGCCCGGACAGCATTCTGGATTCAGGCGAACTGACGATCGACGATCTGCTCCACACGATGGTGGAGCGGGGGGCTTCGGATCTGCACATCAAGGTGGGCAGCGCTCCGATGATCCGGGTCGACGGAGAGTTGACTCCGGCGACCTACGAAATCATGACCCCCGAGTCCGTCCGCCAGATGTGCGAGAGCATCCTGACCGACGAGCAGAAGGCGCGCTTCATCGCGGACAAGGAGCTGGACCTGGCCTACAGCATCCCCGGTCTGTCCCGTTTCCGCGTGAACATCTACCTGCAGCGCGGGACCTGGGGGGCAGCCATCCGCGTGATCCCATCCCGGCCTCTGACGCTGGACGAACTGAAGATGCCCCCGATCGTCAAGGATCTGGCCATGCGCCCGCGCGGTCTGGTCCTGGTGACGGGTCCGACCGGCTCCGGAAAATCCACCACCCTGGCGGCCATGGTCAACCACATCAACGAGAACCGTCGCTGCCACATCGTGACCTGCGAAGACCCCATCGAGTTCCTGCACAAGGACAAGAACTCGGTGCTCAGTCAGCGCGAGGTGGGCGCCGACACCCACAGCTTCGCGGCGGCCCTGAAGCACGTGCTGCGCCAGGACCCGGACGTGATCCTGATCGGCGAGATGCGCGACTACGAGACGACCTCGATCGCCATCTCGGCGGCCGAGACCGGCCACATGGTCTTCGCGACCCTGCACACCAACTCGGCGGCCAGCACGGTCGACCGCGTGATCGACATCTTCCCGCCCCACCAGCAGCAGCAGATCCGCATGCAGCTCTCGATCTGCCTGGAGGGCGTGATGTGTCAGAACCTCATCCCCAAGGCCCGCGGCGGCGGGCGCGTGATGGCCATGGAGATCATGCCGATGATTCCGGCCCTGCGGAACATCGTGCGCGAGGGCAAGACCCACCAGATCCCCAGTGCCATCCAGACCGGGGCCCAGTTCGGGATGCAGGCCTTCGACATGTCCCTGCGAAACCTGTATCAGCAGGGCCTGATCACCTATGAGGACGCCCTGACCAAGGCCCACAGCCCCGACGAATTCAACCGCCTGATCGGCAAGTGAGTCGGCCCGGAAGGGCCGCACTCGAACCCCTCGGAGGAATGACGCGACCATGAACGTCGAAGACCTCTTCACCAGCATGGTGGAGCGAAGGGCCTCGCACCTGCACCTCGTGCCGGGCAGTCCCATCATGATGCGGATCAACAACCAGTTGGTGGCCCTGGACGGTCAGGTCCTGTCGCCCCAGGACACCAGGGCTTTCAGCGACGCCATCATGAATGAGCAGTTGCGGGACGAGTTCGACGAGCGCCTGGAGGTCGACTTCTCCTTCTCGGTTCCAGGCCTGTCGCGGTTCCGGGTCAACGTCTTCCGCCAGCGCGGCTCGGTTGCGGCCGTGATCTCCACGAACCCTCCGGCTCCTCCGACGATCGAGGAGCTGGGCATGCCCGAACTGATCAAGAACATGGCCCTGGAGGCCAGCAGCGGCCTGATCCTGATCTGCGGGCCCAAGCAGTCGGGCAAGTCCCACACCCTGGCGGCCCTGGTCAACTACATCCTGGAGATGCGGACCTGCCAGGTCGTCTCGTTGGAGAACCCGATCGACTTCCTGCACAAGAACAAGCGCGGCCTGATCTGCCAGCGGGAGATCGGCACCGACACCCTCAGCTACAAGAATGCCTTCGCCTCGCTGCGGCACCAGAGCGCCGACATCGTCATCGTCACCGGGGTCGAGACCCTGGAGATCGCCGAGTTCGTGCTGAGCCTGGCCGCGGCGGGCACCCTGGTCCTGGCCACGGCGACGGCCTCCAGCAGCCAGGTGATGCTGGAGAAGCTGATCGACCTGTATCCGCCGCACCTCAACCAGGCCGTGCGCAGCCAACTGGCGGTCGGCCTGGAGGCGATCATCAGCCAGACGCTGCTCAACAAGGCCTCCGGGGACGGGCTGATGCCGGCCTTCGAGGTGCTGCTGGGAAGCACCCAGGTGAAGACCATGCTGCGCGAGAACAAGCTCTTCCAACTGCACAACCTGATGAGCACCGTCGGGCGCGAATCCGGGATGCAGACCCAGGAGATGGCGCTGCGGTTCCTGGTCAAGAAGAACCTGGTCACGATGGAGGAGGCGGTCCGCAAGGCCGTCCGGGTCGAGGAATTCAAGAAGATCATGGCCCTGCCCTACTAGGCCTCTGCCCTCCTGCCCCCGAGCGGCGCCGGGTTCGATCCGGGTGCCGCTCTGTCGTTTCCGGTCCGGGACAGGTCCCGGGCCCCGATTGCCGAACGCGCCCGGCGCAATCCCCTCTGCTGGAGTCGTCATGCTGGACATCAAGCTGATCCGTCGCGAACCCGAGATCGTCAAGGCCGCCCTGGGCCGCAGGGGCGTCGGCCCCGAAGTGGTCGACCGCCTGGTGGAACTGGACGTCCTGCGCCGGGAGTCGATCACCCGGGGCGACGACCTGAAGAAGCAGCGCAACGAGGTCTCGGCCGACCTGGGCCGACGCAAGAAGGCGGGCGAGGATATCTCGGAAGCTGCCGCCCGGATGCGGGAGGTGGGCGTCGAGATCGCCTCCCTGGACACGCAGCGGGCAGCGCTGGAGGAGGAGCAACAGCAGATCCTCGACCGGATCCCCAACCTGCCGGACCCCTCGACCCCAGATGGCCGTGACGCCGCCGACAACGTCGAGGTCCGGGCCTGGGGCGAGCGGCGCTCGTTCTCCCATCCCCTGAAGCCGCACTGGGACCTGGGGGAAGACCTGGGGATCATGGACTTCAAGCGTTCGTCCAAACTGTCGGGCTCGCGGTTCTGGCTCCTGAAGGGGGACGGGGCGCGCCTGGAGAGGGCGTTGATCTCCTTCATGCTGGAGTTGCACACCCGCCAGCACGGATACACCGAGGTCCTGCCCCCCTCGCTGGTCACCCGGGACACGATGTACGCGACCGGTCAGTTGCCCAAGTTCGAGGAGGACCTGTTCCGCTGCACCCCCAACGACCTCTACCTGATCCCGACCTCCGAGGTCCCGTTGACGAACCTGCACCGGGACGAGATCCTGGAGGCGGCCGATCTGCCCCTGCTGTATACCGGCTTCACGCCCTGCTTCCGTTCGGAGGCCGGGGCCGCCGGACGGGACACCCGGGGTCTGGTGCGGGTGCATCAGTTCCACAAGGTCGAGATGGTCCGGTTCGCCCATCCCGACCACTCCTTCGCAGAGCTGGAAGCGATGGTGGGGAACGCCGAGAAGGTCCTGCAGTTGCTGGGCATTCCCTACCGGGTCGTGCGCCTGTGCGCCGGGGACATGGGCTTCTCGGCGGCAGCCACCTATGACCTGGAGTTCTGGTCTCCGGCCCAGGACCGCTGGTTGGAGATCTCCTCCTGCTCGAACTGCACGGACTTCCAGGCGCGCCGGGCCGCCATCCGCTTCCGGCGGGAGCCCGGAGCTCCCACGGAGCTGGTCCATACCCTGAACGGTTCGGGCCTGGCGGTCGGTCGGACCATGGTCGCGATCCTCGAGAACTTCCAGCAGGCTGACGGCTCGGTCCTGATCCCGGAGGTCCTGCGCCCCTATATGGGTGGGCTGGAGCGGATCGCCCGGTCGTGATCTCCCCTCCGGTCCTTCCCCAGGAGCAGGTGCCCGAGGGCCCGCTGGCGGCCGAGGTCGCCGTCGTGGGGGCCGGTCCGGCCGCCCTGGCCGCGTCCCTGACCCTGGCCGGCCTGGGCAGGCAGGTGGTCCTGGCCCCTCCCGTCCCCTGGGCCGGGTCCGCCGTCGCTCTCGGTCCTGGGGTGGCCCTGCCCGTCGCGGGCCGTTCCTACGCGGACCTGGGCTCGGCCTTGGGGCGGCCGGTGGCCCGGACCTGGCAGGCCCTGGCCAGCCGTGGAGCCGAAACGCTCAGGATGCGTCTGGCGGGTGCCGGGGCGGGCCTGGAACGCGGGGGAGTCCTGCTTCTGGCGGCCGACGCGGCCGAGCATCGCGAGATGGTCGAGGGTCTGGCCGACCTGGTCGCCGATGGCTTTGCCGCCCGGATGATGGGGCCCTCGGCAGCTTCCGGCTACCTGCCCGTGGAGACCGAGTTCCCAGCCATGTACCTGGGGGGCGCGGCCACGTTCGAGCCCCTCGTGGCCCTGGCCGCCTTGGCCCGTCAGGCCTGCGCCGCGGGGGTCACCTTCCTGCCCCCCTGTCCCGGTCTGGAATGGAGATGGACGGGCTCGGAGGCGATCCTGGAAGGGCCGGGCCTGACGCTTCGTTCCCACATCCTGTATCTGGCCGAGGGGGCACCCCTGGCGGGCAGGGCCCCATGGCTCTCCGAGGTGACCGGCCAGGTGCGGGCCACCGGACCTCTGCGCGGGAGCTTCACGAACCTCACGGTGGCGGCTTCGGCCGACCGGGGACGCGAGGTCTACCGTCCGGCCCCCGGGGGCGGCCTGTTGGCCTGCGTCGCGGCAGAGGATCCGGAAGGCCGTCTGCGCCGCAGGTTTCCCGAGACGCGTCGGGCCGGGATCCCGACGCGGTGGACCCACGCCGTCCAGGTCGCCGCTGACGGTCTCCCCGTGGCGGGCGTGTGGCCGGGATACGGCGGGATCCACCTCCTCGGCGGCTTCGGCCTGGCCGAGTGGAGTCTGGCCTGGGCAGTTGCCGAGGCCCTGGTCCTGGAACCCGAGTCCCTGGCCTGGGCCGGTCCGGAGCGCTTCGCGTGACCCGCCGCCTGGTGGTCGGCATCACCGGGGCCAGCGGTGTCCTGTACGGAGTGCGCCTCCTTGAGGTCCTGGCCGGGGTCCCACAGGTCGAGACGCATCTGGTGCTCAGCCGGGCCGCTCTGGGGACCCTGGCCCTGGAGTTGCCGCAGTGGCCACCCGAGGAGATCCGGGCCCTGGCCGCCCACTGCTACGAACCTGAGGACCTGGCGGCTCCCCTGGCCTCGGGATCGTTCCCGACCGAGGCGATGGTGGTGGCCCCGTGCTCGATGAAGACCCTGGCCGCCCTGGCCCACGGCTACGCGGACAACCTGCTGGTCAGGGCGGGGGACGTGACCCTCAAGGAGCGTCGCCGGCTGGTCCTGGTCCCCCGGGAGACCCCGCTCCACCTGGGGCACCTGCGCAACATGGTGGCCCTGGCCGAGATGGGAGCCATCCTGGTGCCACCCGCCGTGTCCTTCTACCATCAGCCGCTCACGATCCAGGACGTGGTGGATCACACCGTGGGCAAGGTGCTGGACCTCCTGCAGGTCGAGCATTCCCTGTTCCGGCGCTGGGGCTCGCGCGGACTATAGGGGCTGCAGGTCGGCCTTCCGGGGGGC
>CAZQPM010000149.1:0-9778 GCA_964595195.1 uncultured Burkholderiales bacterium
TGCTCACGTAGCTTCCAACTACGCTCCGCTCCTCGATGCACGCCTTCCTTGCATCAGACCCGCCTCGACGCCCTCGGTTCTCACGCCAGGCGGGGGATCCAGGCCGTCGACGACGACTTGCCGAACCCGGGCAGGCCCCTCCCAGGAGAAACCGTCCCAGGGTGGAACACAGCGCGCCATCCCATGAAGACCAAGATCGCCTTCCTGCGTGAGTTCCTGCGCAACCCCGGCTCGGTCGGAGCCGTGGCGCCCTCCTCCCCTTCCCTGGCCCGCGAGATGGTGCGCCAGGCCGGAGTCCCCGAGGCCTCGGCCATCGTCGAGTTCGGCCCGGGAACCGGGGCCTTCACCCGGGAGATCGTGGCCCGGGCCCGCCCCTCGGCCAGCTTCCTGGCCATCGAGCGCAATCCCGCCCTGGCGGAGATCCTGCAGCAGGAACTGCCGACCGTCCGGGTCTTCGAGGATTCGGTCGAGAACCTGGACGCCATCCTCCAGGGACAGGGCCTGCACCAGGTGGACTGCATCCTGTCGGGCCTGCCCTGGGCAGCCTTCGACGAAGGCCTCCAGGACCGCCTGCTGGACGTCGCCTGGAAGAGCCTGGCCCCCGACGGCCGCTTCGTGACCTTCGCCTACCTGCAGGGCCTGCTGCTGCCCGCAGGCCAGCGCTTTGCCCGCAAGATCCGCGGCCGCTTCCGGCAGGTCACCAGGTCCCGGGTGGTCTGGAAGAACCTGCCCCCGGCCTTCGTCTACCGCTGCACCCGCTGACGGTTCCGGAACGGACCTTCAGAGCCTGGACCCCAGGAAGTTGCCGCGAGCGCAGCAGGCCAGGGCGTACCAGAACATCAACTGCACCGGGAAGGCCAGGGCCCCGGCCATGAACCCACCGAAGAACGGGATGAACCCGGCAACCGACGAGGCCACCAGACTGCCCACGAAGAGGATGGCCAGGGCCAGCAGGAAGTCCAGGGGAGCGGCCAGGATGCGCCCCAGGATCTCCCCGAACCGGAAGGCCGCGGCCAGGGACCCCGTCTCGGCGTAGAGGGCACAGCCCTCGACGCTGAGGGTGCCCAGCAGCACCGTCAGCAGGATCGCCAGGCCCACCAGCAGCACCGTGCCCGCAACCCCCAGGGCCAGGACCGGTTGGCTGTCGGTGAAGAAGGCCACCACCAGGGGTGTCAGGGCAAAGCCCAGCATCCCCAGGGGGACGACCAGATACCCCAGGCCGATCACAAGGACGACAAGGCCCTTCAGGAAGTGGTCGCCGAAGTCCGACCACTCGGGCAGGACATCCGAATCCTCCCGGCCGGAAAGGACGTTGCGGAAGAGATTGACCGCGTAGCCGCTGGCCGCCAGGCTGACCAGGGGGACCAGGCTGAGCAGGGCCCCGATCCCGACCTTGGTGGGCCAGTTGGGATCCTTCCCCATGAAGGTCAAGGTCCGATTCAGGTCTACGGTCATGCTCGACTCCTTCGGGCCCGTCCTCGGCCCATCGGGCCCTCTTCGCACGCAGGGCGCCGACTCCTTGCCGGAACCGGCAGTTCAGCGGGCCGTCTCCTCCTCCTGGGCGCGCCCCTCCAGGGCCCACCTGCCCGGCCCGTGCCAGAAGACCAGCAGGGCCAGGGCCAGCAGCACCAGATCCAGGCCCACGTTCCCCCAACCCGCCCGGGCCGCCTCGGCTTGCAGGGTGAAGCAGCCGCACTGGATGTCCAACCCGCGCCACAAGGCAGACGAGATGGCCACCGCGAAGGTCGCGGACAGAGCCGCCACGACCAGCGAGGCACCGGCGGACAGCAGGCCGGACAGCAGCAGGACGGCGGCCAGGGCCTCGACCCAGGGCATGGTGGCCGCCAGGAAGCCCAGACTCCAGGCCGGTACCAGGTGGTAGTTGGAGATGGCCCGGGCGAAGGCCGCCGGGTCGGCAATCTTGTCCAGGCTGGCGTAGAGGAAGGTGCCTCCCAGGACCAGTCGGGCCAGCAGCAAGGAGGGGTCCAGCCAGCGTCTCATGGGGTGATTCTCGCTTCTGCTCACAGGGATCCAGGGTCGGCGACGGTCCGAAAACCGACGGCCGCCGAGGTCTGGTGGGGTCTCAATCCACGCCGACGGGTGACCCGCAGGTCGCCGGGCTGGGAATCCTCCCACGAACCGCCCCGAGTCACGCGCAGGTTCCGGCCGAAGTAGGGGTCGGAGGCGCGACTGCCCGGGTAGGCCTGATACCAATCGGCCGTCCACTCCATGACGTTCCCCCCCATGTCCAGGGCCCCGCAGAAGCTGCGATCCGACGAGAGCGCCCCGGCGGGAGAGGCCTTCTCGAAGCGGTCCTTCGCGCCCATGGTCCGGGTCCTGGGGTCGAAATCTCCCCAGTTGGCAGACGAATCACGCCACGAGCCGCCCCAGGGGTAGTCCGAGCGCGAGTTGCCGCGGGCCGCCTTCTCCCACTCCTCTTCGCTGGGCAGGCGCTTGCCTGCCCACTCGGCGTAGGCCGCGGCGTCGTTCCAGGTGAGGTTGACGGCAGGTGCCGCCCGGCCGAGGGGTGCTCCGAACATGTCCCAGGACCCACCCTGCGGGACGTAGCCGGTGGCCTCCACGAACCGGCGGTACTGCTCGACGGTGACCTCGGTGCGGTCGATGTAGTAGGCCGGCAGGTCGACCCGGTGCGCCGGCCCCTCGGCGGCCGCGCCGGAATCCGCGCCCATCGTGAAGGCACCCGCCGGAACCAGGACCATCCGGGCACCGTCCCGCGGATGCGTGACCTGCGTCTCCAGTCGGGACGGAGCCGACGGCGGAGGTTCCGGCAATGGCGCCTGGGAGACCGAGGGCACCGCACGGGTCGTCCCGGCGACCGACCGGGGGCGCCGGGACGTCGGCAACCGCGAAGGGCTGCTGACGGGCAGGGACCGGCTGGTCACCGGGACGACAGCCACCGCACCCGGGGCCCTGGTCGCGACCCCGTGGGGAGACCGCGAGGCCGCAGGCCTGGAGCCCGACGAGCCCGAGGCCGGCTTCCCAGGCCCGGAGCGGCCCGAGGAGCCCTCCCCCGAGCGTGTCCGAGACGAGGGGGGGTCGGCGCCCTCCGGCGGCGATTCCGGATCAGGCGAGCGGAAGATGTTGGAGAACAGGCCCTTACGGGGCCGATCTGCGGGCGAGGAGGCGGGTGATGAGGCGACCGGCGAGGCCGCGACCGTGGGGGCCGGAGGCTCGGGAGGCCGGGTGGCCCTCTCGCCGACCACCAGACCCCAGGCAAAGCCCCCTCCGACCAGGCAGGCCGCGGCGACCCTGCGCCAGGTCCGGGGCTGGACCCGATGCACCAGGCGCAGGGTGCGCACCAGGGGGGGGACGGGGGTCAGGTCCTCGGCGACGACCTTCAGGTTGAACGCCAGGGCTTCAGCCGACTCGAAGCGGCGGGTGGGTTCCTTCTCCAGGCACCGGGCCACGATCCGCGCCACCGGGGCGGGCACGTCGATCCGGGTCGAGGTGACGGCCGGGGCAGGCCGCTCGATGTGCTGGAAGATGACCGCCAGGGCGTTCTCCCCGTGGAACGGAACATCCCCCGTCAGCATCTCGAAGATCATGATGCCCAGGGAATACAGATCGGACTGCTCGGTGACGCGCTTGCCGGCGGCCTGTTCCGGGGACATGTAGGAGGGCGTCCCCATGACCATTCCCGTCCGGGTCATGGTCGTGCGCGCCACGACCCGGGCGATTCCGAAGTCGGTCAGGCGGGGCCGCCCCTGTTCGTCGATCAGGATGTTCGCCGGCTTGAGGTCGCGATGGATCACCCCGCAGGCATGGGCCGCCGCCAGGGCCCGGGCGATCGCCTCCGCCAGGGTCAGGACCTGGCGCAGCGGCAGGCCTTCCGGGTGGCGCTGGAGCAGATCCGCCAGGCTCTCCCCGCGGACGAGTTCCATGGCCAGGTAGTGCTGGCCATCGGCCTCTCCGGAATCCAGGACGGCCACCACGCCGGGATGCCTGACCCGGGACGCGGCCTGCGCCTCCTGTCGGAATCGCTGCGTGCCCTCGGTGCCCTCCTCGAGGTGCTCGGCCAGGACCTTCAGGGCCACCTCGATTCCCATACGGGAATCCCGGGCCCGGTGGACCACGCCCATGCCGCCCCGGCCCAATTCCCCCAGGATCTCATAGGGCCCGAGCTTCATCGGAATCCCTCCCGGTGGCCTGTCCATCAACCCTGCGCCGGGTCGGCCACGCGCCATACCCAGGTCGGGATCTCCTCCTTGGGCAGGGGCTCGGACTCTTCAAAAAGTTCCGGCCGACTCAGCATCTGGTAGGTCGTCCCCGAGATCTTGACCCCTCCCACCGGACAGTGCTTCTGCAGGTGTCCCGTGGTGTCCAGGGTCGCGCTGTAGGCGATCCCTCTCTGGAAGTCGACCGTCGAGCGGCCCGTGTGCAGGCCCACGCGCAGGCGGAAGGGCTCGGGTATCAGGCTTTCCTGGCGATTGAAGTCGTCCAGTTCCAGCACCATCGCCAGGGCCGCGTCGACACCGTCCTGGGCGCTCTCGAAGCAGCACATCAACTCGTCGCCGTTGGAGTTCAGGATCGACCCGCGATGCCTGGTGACCACCCGCTCCAGGTAGCTGCGCAGCAGGTCGAAGGACAGCACGATCCGATGGGTGCCGACCCGATGCTCGAACTCGGTCCGGGACTTCATGCCGGAGGAGTCGACGACGTCCACATCCAGGAACGTCAGCGTCTTGATGAACTTTTCCTGGATCGCCTTCTCCAGACTGGCCAGGCGGCGCATCATCTCGAGCATGTCCTCCCCACCGGCCTCCTCCGGGGCGCGGGGAGACGAGGGCTGGGAGACATCGGCGGTGGCCAGCGGCTCGACGGACGCGGACGGCCCGGCCGGGGGGGCGGACGCGACCGGGCCGACCTTCAGGTCCAGGCGCAACGCGATCCGGTCCGCCAGTTGGATCTCGTCGCCATTCCGGAGCGCCTGGCGGAGCGGTTGGGGTCCGGTGAGCATGACGCCGTTCACCAGGCTGGGGTTCGTCTGGCTGCGGTGCTCCAGGGTCGGGGCCCCTCCCTCCCAGGAGATGACCGCGTGGCAGCGCGAGACCCCCTTGTCGGGCAGACACACGTCGCAGTCCGCCGCACGCCCCAGGGTGGTCGGGCGCGGGAAGAGCCGGAAGCGGGTTCCGATGAGGTCCTCCGGACCCCGCACGACCTCCAGGGCACCGGCGCAGAGTTCCTCCATGGACCGGGCCTCGGTCGGTTCCTGGGCACCGGACATGGGCCGGTACTCCGTTCCTTCCTGCAGGCGCTGATCGACCGGAGGCGTCGGCGCCAGGGCCGAGGGGGCCAGTTCGGTGGCCTGGACGTCGACCGCCACGCTGCCGAACTCGATCCGGTCGCCGAGGCACAGCAGGTGCCGGGTCACCCGTCGGCCATTCACCCGGGTCGGATTGGTCGCCTGGGGAAGGTGATCCAGGACGTACCCGTCGGCACCACGCCGAATCACGGCCTGATGCGCCGAGACGGTTCCGTCATCGAAGAGGATGGCCGTGGCGCACTCGACCTGGCCGGAGCCCCGGCCCACGTAGGTCTCGGGTGCCGACAGACGGATGCGACGACCGGGTTGGGGGCCTGCCTGGACCACGAGGTCCAGTTCCAGCTCCGCGTCGGTCCTGGAAGTGCCCAGGTTCGATGTCAGTTGCCTGAAGAAGTCAAACACGCGACGAATCCGCATCCCAGGGTCGCGAGGCGCCGGCCAGGACGACCGCCCCCCCACCGCCCGACCTGGAGGCAGACTGCCCGAGCGACGGGGGTCATCCAGGTCGCCCGGCAGGTGCTCCGGCTGGCAGACTTCCCCGCCCCGGATGGGATCCCCTGTCCCCAGACCGCGGGATGTCCCTGCGGGCCCCTGCGGGCCGCTCCCGGTCTGCCGGGGCGGGGAGGGAGCCGGACCCACCAGCGGACCCGTCCGAGCGGGGGGCACCGTGGCCCGGTCCTCCTGGCCGGATGCCGCCGAGAGCAGCCTCAAATCCTGGATCTGACGCGGGATCAGGGTCCTGTCGGAGGCGGGGGCCTCTTCCCGGAGGGCTCCGCGATCCAGCCCCCTGGCCACCTCACCCAGGTCCTTGAAACGGCTCTCGGGTTTCTTGGCCAGCATCCGCAGGACGAGGGCGTCCAACCACTCCGGCAGGTCGGATCTCAGATCCGAGGGGGGCGAGGGGTCCTGGTAGACCTGCTGGTGCATCAGGTGGCCCGGGTCCGGCGCCACGAAGGGCAGACTTCCCGTCAACGATTCAAAGAGGACGACCCCCAGCGAGTACTGGTCCGAAGCCCCGGTGGCCACCTCTCCGAGGATCTGCTCGGGGCTCAGGTACTCCGGGGTCCCCGGAACCACACCGGCGGGGGTCAGACGGGCGCCGATATCGGCCCGGGCGATGCCGAAGTCCGTCAGCATGGCTCCCTTCTCGGGGTGGAGCAGGAGGTTGGCGGGCTTGACGTCCCGGTGGACGACGCGCAGATCGTGGGCATACTGCAGGGCGGCGCCCACCCGTCGGACCAGGTCCAGGACCTGGGGCACGGGCAGGCGACCCCGGCGCCTGAGTTCTGCTGCCAGGGTGGGACCCGGCACGTATTCCATGGCCAGGAAGAGGCCCTGCGCAGGGTCCTCGCCGAAGTCCGAAAGGCGGACGATCTGGGGATGCGCGAAGAGGGACACGATGCGGGCCTCCTCGCGGAATCGAAGGACCAGCCGGGGGTCGCCCAGGCACAGGGGGGACAGGATCTTGACCGCCACCCTCAGGCCGCATCGCGAGTCCTCGGCCAGGAACACCGCCCCCATGGCCCCGCAACCCAACTCCTCCAGCAGACGGTAGGGCCCGACCGACTGCCCGATCAGATCCTCGCGCAAGAAGGTTCCTCCGCGTGGGCGGCCAGGAGCCACTCCAACAACAGTTGCAGCACGCGCCACCGGTGCTCGGGCGAGATCCCCAGCCGGTCGGCGATCCCGGAGGCCCGGGCCTCCAACTCGTGCAGGACCGGTTCCGGCGTCGGGGCGGGCGGCCCGGCGGCCTGTTCGTGCCGCATCCGGCTGGCCCGGACGAACTCGGTGTCGCGCTCGGCACGGACGCCATAGTAGAGCCGCAACAGGGCCTGCAGGTCGGTCCACAGGCTGTCGGGAGACTGCAGGTGCCTGTGCAACCAGGCGACATTCCTCAGGAAGGGCACGAAGCGCCGGCGGCCGGCATCGAAGACCTCCAGATCTCCGGGGTCGACCAGGAACTTCAGGGGTTGGGTATCCTCGGGCCGGCATGCCACCAGGGGGAATCCTCCGGCGTGGGACACCCGGCACAGGCGCGTGGCCTGCCCGACCGTCTCCTGCCCCGAGGCCGCCAGGAGCTCGACGAAGAGCGGGGACGCCTGCCGGGTCCGCAGGGTGCGGGGCGCCAGCGACTCCCCGGGCTCGAGGCGGTGAACCGTCAGGGGCTCGAGCGCCCCCCCCAGCATCGGGTTGACTCCCTGCTCGGCCAGGGTCTCGGCCCCCGACCACTGCGCGAAGTGCAGGTAGCGTCGATACACCGCGGCCCCGCCGTGCTGGCGGATCAGCTCCGAGACCGGGCTTCCTTCGGCCTCGGAGAAGAGTCGCCAACTGGTCAGCAACGGGTCGCGGGCGGCGTCCAATCGGGAATCGGGAACCAGGCACAGGAATCGCACCTGGTCCTGCAGGCCCCGGGCCTCGAAGTCCGCGTTGACCGCATCCAGGAAGCCCAACAGCGATTCCGCCAGCCGACGGTCGACGGTTCCGGAGGGGGCCAGGATGTCCAGGGCCCCCGGCCAGGGGCCGAACCGTCGGAGATCGTCCAGCCAGGCCTGCAACTCCCTGAGCGCGGCCGGCCGGGAGTCGACGCGGAGCGGGGCAGGCTCCGCGGTACAGGACGTCTCCAGGGTGATGCGCAACACGGGGCCGGGCACCTCCAGCGCCCGACGCACGACGACGGCCATGGCGGCGCGGACGACGGCGGGTTCGGAATCCTGCAGTCTGGCGTCGATGGCCTGCCGCAACGGGTCCGCCGCGGGTCCCGAAACGCTGAACTCCGAGGCGGCCGCCAGAGCCAGGCCGGCCCGTCGGTCCTGGACGGCCTGGCTTTCCAGCAAGGCCAGACAGTGCCCGGCCAGCAGTGCCTGAACCTGCCGCAGGCCCGCAGTGACCGAGGCCCCCGAGCGCCGCAGGGCCCACAGGCGGGCCAGGACGTGCAGGATCGGCTCCCTCCTCTCCCCCTCCAGACCGGCCAGGTCCCGAGACCAGGCCACCTCGCGCAGGTGCCCACCGGACAGGAACGGGGCGATGGCCTGGGCGACGGCGACCGACTCCTCGGGCCGGACCGGTTGGTAGACGGGTGGCGCCGCCGCCTCGGTCAAGGCCTCGCGCAGGTCCTGCAGCCGCCGGATGTCTGGGGATGGCCCCGAATGCGGCGGCTCGACCCGGGTGGGCTCGGCCTCCCCTCCGTCCCGGCGCATGGCCGAGACGACCCGCCGCATCGACTCCATGAACTCCAGTTTCAAGTCGACCCTCCACTGGCCTGGGACTGGACGTCCCACTCCCACACGAAGAGAACCTGGTCGGAGACCTGGACCTGGTCGCCCGGGCTCAGTTCCAGGGCCTGGTGCACCGGCAGACCGTTGACCAGGGTCGGGGCCTGCGACAGAGGCTCGAGGATGGCCCGGCCCTGGTGCCAGTAGATCCGGGCGTGGCGCCGCGACACGCTGGGGGCAGGCAGCCGGACGGCGCACGGTTCCGAGCGCCCCAACACGGTTTCTCCTGCGCCGACAGGGAAGCGGGTTCCGGCCTGGAGGAGTGGACCGGCCACGACCCGCAGACAGGCTCCGGGCCGTGCCAGGCCCCCCTCCCCCCCTTCCTGGCTCGCGCCCCCGGTCGGGCAGGGCTCGGGAGGAGGCGAGGTCAGGAAGTCCTCCAGTACGGCCCGCTCGGGACCGGGTTGCAGCACGAGCTGCAGTGCCTCCTGGACCCACCGGCGGCCCCCCTCCCGATCGGGAGCCCGGGAGGACACCTCCGCGATCAACTCGGCGGCCGCCAGGGCTGCCCGGGAGTCCCCCTCCCGGGCGGCCAGGCGCAGGGTCTCCAGGGCCGAGCGGGCCGCCTCCTCGGGCCTGCCCAACTGGCTGTGCAGTTCGGCCAGGATCGGCAGGACGCTGAGCATCGTGTGGGGACCCGAGGTGCTGCGAGCCAGGGCGACGGCCTCGTCCAGGCGCCGCAGGGCCGCCTCGGGGGCTCCCTGCCGCCAGTCCAGCAGGCCCAGACCCAGGCGCGCCAGCAGTTGCAGGCGACCCTGACCCCGGGCCTCGGCGGCGTTGAGGCAGCGCTCGTAGTGCGAGGCGGCGTCGGCCAGGCGACCGGCCTGGACCTCGACCTGGCCCAGGAGCAGGAGCAGCTCGGCCTCGGCGGGATGGCGCCGCAGGGCTTCCTCCTCCAGGGCCCTGGCCACGGCGCTGCGGGCGCGCGCGGTCTGGCCCAGGAGGGCGGCGGCCGTGGCCTCCATGCGCCAGGGCCGCACCGGATCGCCGACGGCAGCGACCTCCTCGGCATGCAGCCGTTCCAGCACGAGGTCGGGTCGCCCCTGTTCCAGGGCGACCTCGGCCTGCAGGACCCGGGCCTCGGCCCACCGGTCCTCCCCGCAGTCGGCCTGCCAGCCCTCCACGGCCTGGCAGGCCGACTGCCCGGCCAGGTCGACCTCACCCAGATCCAGGGCGAGCCGAGCCCGGGCCAGGGGCAGGAGCGTCCGCGTCTCCGGCAGGC
>CAZQPM010000150.1:0-9770 GCA_964595195.1 uncultured Burkholderiales bacterium
TCCCGCTGTTCGCGCCCCAGACGCCGGAGGACAAGCGCGCGCTGTTCCTGTCGCTGGCGAAGAAGAACAAGGTGACGCTCTCCCCGGCGGACGTCCCGGAGTTTCCGGAGTCGATGGACATCGGAGGCAACGAGATGGAGGCCATCATGGTCCGGGCCCAGCGCCAGTTCGATCTGCGCTCGGAGTCCGGCCGGACCCTGAAGGAGGTCCTGGCTGCGGTGGTGGCCGAGTATCGGCCCGTGCCCCACCGGCGCAACCTGGAGTACATGGACCTGGTCGCGGTCAAGGAGTGCACGGATCAGGCCTTCCTGCCCGCCACCTGGCGCGACCTGGGGGCCGACGAGGTCGACCGTCGGCTGGATCAACTCAAGAGGGAACTGGGACTGGCATGAAACTGACCCATCTCCTGGTGAAGATCGGCCTGGTCTACGGAGGCGGCGACGGCCCCGCCCCGGCCGCGGAGACCCCCTCCCCACCGCCCACGCGCCATCTGGACCTGGAGGAGCTGCGCAGGCAGGATCGGGAAGAGGAGGGCCGGGGTCTTCTGGCGACCCTGGAGCTGGACAAGAGCTTTGCCGAGATCTACCGCGAGAGCGGCATCGGCGAGCCTCCGGGTGGCGTCCGGTTGGACGAGTTGGATCGCCTGGTCGCCGGTCTGCCGCCGGCGGAGGCCCGTCTGGCGGTCCTGGCAGCCCTGAACGAGAAGGGGGCTCCGGTTCGGGAGGTCCTTTTGGACGGGCAGCGCCGCGACCAGGCCCTGGACGCTTTCGAGCAGGAGCTGGTACAGCGCGTAGAGGCCGGGTCCCGGGCCCTGCGCCTGAAGGCCGACGACCTGCTGCGCCAGGCGGGGGAGTTGGAGGCCCAGGCTCGCGAATTGAAGGCCCGGGTCCCGGAGTTGGAACAGGCCCTGGGGGCCTGGAAGAAGCGCAAGCACGAGGAGGAGGACCTGATGGAGCTCCTGGGTTCGATGCTGGTCAGCTTCCCCGCCGAGCCGCTGCAGCCGGCCGCCCCGCAGGGGCCTCAGGCAGGGGGGGGCGCCGGGCCGGCGAAGCCGACGTCCTCCGAATCTTGACAAAGGCGGACAGACCCATGGTGGATCAACACCTGATCGAGTACAACGAGGCCGAGCGGGCCGATTACCTGGCCGTGGTGGCCTCGATGGCCGGGGTGGACGGCAGCGTCAGCTCGGAGGAGATCCTGGCCCTGCAGCAGTTGTGCAGGGCCTTCGTCCTGGGCCCCGAGGCTCGCGGTCGGGTCATGGCGGCGACCACTGCCGGCACCGAGGACCTGGACGTCACCCTCGACCGACTGGCCACCACCAACCTCAGGCACGCGCTGGTCCTGGACCTGTGCATGATGGCCTGGCGCGATGGCCAGTTGTTGGAGGCCGAAGAGTCCGAGATCCGACGCATGGCCGAGAAGGTTGGCGTCAGTTCGCGGCAGGTGGCCATCCTGACCCATTTCGCCTCGTCCCTGCGGCAGGGGGCCGACCTCGAACAGAGCCTGACCCTGTTGGAGTCCTCCGGGGTGCCCCGGTCAGCCCTGGCGCTGTCTGCGACCCTGCTGGGGATGGACCGTACCGGGCACACCCTGGCCCACCAGACCCGGGAAGCTCTCTAGGAGCCTGTGTGATTATCCGGACCGAGCATCGCCGAGGACCCCTGGGGCCCCCGCGCTGTGCGCGGGGGTATCAGGCCCGCTAGGAGCGAAAGCCGTGGTTTGCTGGTGGCAAATGAGGCTTTTCGCGACAACGCGGGGGCCCGCGCCCGCGCTGCGCGTGGGTGCAACGTATGGGCCGGCGAGGCGACGGGAGTGGTAGCCACACAGGCTGCTAGCTCGGAACGGTCCCTGGGCGGGGGGGCCGGCAGCCCGGACGGTGGGGCCCCAGGGCCGACCGCCAGGAGTCTGCCCCGCCGTCGTGAAGAGGGCGGCTTCATTCGGGCCCCAGGGGCCCTGGGGTGGGGCTTTGGAAAGGGATTCGTGATGCGTGGCTTCGTCTTTGCGTTGATGTTGGCCGTGGTGACCGGTGCGGGTTGCGGGACTCCAGGCGGCGGACAGGGCTCTCCACCGGCCGCCGGCACCTCTCCGGTCGCCCCTACGGCCACGGCCGTTCCCGCAGCCAGCACCTCGCCGGTGGCCACTCCCGCTTCGGCGGCCACCCCCTCTCCGGCGCAGGCCACGTCTCCCCTGGGCGCCGCGTCGCCGTCTCCCGTGCCCCTGACTCCCGGACCCGACGACCGGGTCAACAAGAAGGATTCCTCCGTGCTGGTGCAGGTTCCGGAGGGCCCCTTCAAGATGGGCGGCGATGGCGAGCTGGCCGAGGCGGTCGAGAAGCCGGTTCACGAGGTGACCCTGCCGGCCTTCTGGATCGGCAAGTATGAAGTGACCAACCAGCAGTTCGAGCGCTTCGTCGCGGCCACCGGGTACGACGCCGGCTCCATCTGGAAGGAACGTTCCCGGAAGTGGGGGGCCACGGCTCCCGTGGTCGGGGTTTCGTGGAACGACGCCCAGGCCTACTGCAAGTGGGCGGGCCTGCGTCTGCCCAGCGAGGCCGAATGGGAGAAGGCTGCCCGCGGTACGGACCGCCGGCAGTTCCCCTGGGGCAACACCTGGGACACCAGGAAGGCCTGGTACCTGGACAGCAGCGGCCTTGTCGCCCGCCCGGTAGGAACCCTGCCGGCCGGCGCCTCACCCTTCGGATGCCTGGACATGGCCGGCAACGGCTACGAGTGGGTCGCAGACTGGTATGAGGCCTACCCTGGGGCCCGGCTGACCAGTCCTGATTTCGGCAAGAGGTATCGGATCGTGCGGGGTGGCTGCTGGTACAGCAATGGCCCCAAGGATGTCCGCACCGCCGCCCGTCTGCGCTCGGTGGCCAGCGAGAGGCTGGACGGACTGGGCTTCCGCGTGGCGGCCTCCTCCGCGCCAGTTCCGTAGGTTCCGGTCAACGGCGTCCCGCGGCTGCATTCAGGCTCCTCCCAGGCGGGCAGGGGCCTCTCGTTCTTCATGGGGGGACGCATCAGCGCGTCGGCTTCCAGCGTCCCTGCAGGACCAGTTCGCCTTCCCAGGGCTGGACCTCCCTCAACTCCAGTGCGGCCTCGGACCCCAGGGGGGCAACCGCCACTTCCGAGGAAATCGGAACCTCCAGGGAGACCGTGCGCAGTCCCTCCGTCACCCTCCGGCGCAGGGCCTCCTGCTCCTGGGGGCTGCGATGCAGGAGGCGCCGGGACAGGAACTCGAGGTCGGACGGCTCGAGGTGGAGGATCATGACCACGGGTGGCCCGGGCCGGCTCTCCAGCCTGACCCGGCCCCGCAGTCGGAACCCCGGCTCCCATCCCGAGAGGGGGCCCCACCGCCAGTGGACCCGGGACCTGAGATCCCGAATCTCCAGGACACCCCGGCCCCGGTCGGTGCGGTAGTCCAAAGCCAGATCGGTGATCTCCAGGGCGTCCAAGGTCAAGGGCAGGAGAGGGGCCGGGCTCACCACGCCGGCCTGGGGGGACAACTCGCGCCGCAGGGGCAGCCGGTGGGAGACCTCTCGCTCCAGGAGGGCGTTCACCGCCGCGGTCGACAGGCTGACCGCGAAACCGTCCGGATCGCCCCGACGGTCGCGCAGCAGGTCGGGGCCCGGCCCGGACTCGGTTGAAGGGCCGGCGTCTGCGACGTCGGGGCCCGCCCGGGCGGCCACCACCACCAGGCCGGTCCGGCGGTCGCCGGTGGGGTGGGTCAGCACCACCAGGTCCTGCAGGTCGCGGGAACGGACGGCTCCCGAGGCCACCAGTTGCGGCCAGCAGGCGCCCGGGAGTGGGACCCGGAAGTCCCGATTCAGCAGGCTGGCCAGCAGGTTCCCCAGGCGGGCGGTCCACCCGGCCGGCACTTCCATGGCGACGGGGCGGGTCATCCTCAGGCGCAGGCTGGTGGGCTCCGGGTGGAGGAACAGGTCGGTGCCGACCATGGTCGGCACGGCGACCAGCTCGAACCGCCCCTGAACCTGCGGCAGGGTCCGGCCCAGGATCCGCGTGGTGCCGGTCACGGTCCCGAAGAGGCGGACCCTGCCCGGGGGGCAGTCCAACAGGGTCAGCCCCGGGTCCGAGACCTCCAGGGTCTGGTTCCCCTGGCGATTCTGCCAGCGGAAGCTCTCGGGGTGGGCCCTGCGGTAGCCGAGCAGGGCGTGCTGCAGGAAAACCTCTCCGAACTGGGCGTGGAAACGCACGGGGCCCAGGTGCGCAGCCCTGCGGAGGGGCGGACCGACCTGGACGTCCAGCGCCAGCCCGCCCGCCACCGTGGCCGTCAGGCGGCATCGGCTGCCGGGGGCCAGGGACGTCCACTCGGGCGGGGCCGCCGTCTCCCAGAGCAGGTCGACCTGTCGGGTCCGGCCTGCGCCCAGATCCAGGCGGGCGCGGGGGGGGGCCAGCGAGAGCACCTCGGCCTCCAGGCAGCCCCGGGTTGCGCCGGGAGGGGCCTCCATAGCCACCGGGAGTCCCCGAAGGCGGGGCGCAGGCACGAGGACCTCGCCCTCCCGCCAGTCGCCCTGCAGGCGGACGACTCGCCCTTCCAGGCCACCCAGGTGACTGATATGTCCGCGCAGGACATGGCCCTGGGGCTGCCGCACGGTCTGATCCACCTGGGGGAGGACCCAGGCCCGCCCGGCCTGCAGGACCACCAGGCGGCGCTCGGGGTGGGCCTGGGAAGTCCCGGTCAGGGCCAGCAGCACCAGCCACGCGACCACCGCGCTGCGGCCTGTATACGGTATACTGTCAAGCATGGAGATGGCTATCGAACTCCTGGTCGGCCTGGGCCTGGCCTCCTGTGCCGGGCTGAGGGCCTGGTTGCCGCTGCTGGTGGTCTCGTTGCTGGCCCACCACGGTTACCTGCAGTTGAACCCGTCCTTCGCCTTCCTGGGACGGCCCGACGCCCTGGTGGTCTTCGGGGTCGCCACGGTCCTGGAGGTCCTGGGGGACAAGTTCGCCGTGGTGGACCACTGCCTCGATGCCCTGGGGACCGTGGTCCGACCGGCAGCCGGAGCCGTTCTGGTCTCGGCCAGTTTCGTCTCGCTGGACCCCCTGGTCGCCTTGTGCCTGGGCCTCAGCGTCGGAGGGGCCACGGCCTTCACCGTCAACGCCGGCAAGGCCCTGGCCCGGGCCAAGGCCACGGCCCTGCTTCCCCTGCACGGTGGGGCGGGCAACGCGGCCCTGTCGGCGGTTGAGGATCTGGCAGCAGCGGCAGGCCTCTTCCTGGTGGCCCTGGCCCCCTGGTTGGCGGCTCTGGTCGCCCTCTTCCTGGTGGCCGGCTCTGCCTGGATGGTGGTGGCCTTCCTGCGCCAGGGAGGGCGACTCGTGGAGTGGCTGCGCGGAAGGGCTGCCGGTTCCTGCCGCCGGGCTGATTAAGACAGGAAGACCGCGGTCTCCCGCGGTCCCCTGGAACGGTGATGAGGGGGCCTCAGGCCGAGACGGTGGTCTTGAGGCCCTGGCGGGCGACGTCGGCCAGGCGGGCGAAGGCCGCGCTGTCGGCGACGGCGATTTCGGCCAGGACCTTGCGGTTCACGTCCACGCCGGCAACCTTCAGTCCGTTCATCAGGCGGCTGTAGGACAGGCCGCACGTGCGGGCCGCCGCGTTGATGCGGGCGATCCACAGCCTGCGGAAGTCGCGCTTCTTCACGCGGCGGTCCCGGTAGGCGTAGTGCTGGGCGTGCAAGAAGGCTTCCTGGGCGCAGTTCACCCGCCGGCTGCGGGAACCCCGGTAGCCCTTCACGGCCTTCATGAGCTTGCGACGCTTCTTCAGCGCAATGGTGGCGCGCTTGACTCTGGGCATGTTGATTCCTCCTGCAGGGGCGGCGCGGGCCGCCCGGATCAATCCTGTCGGGCGCCGGGCTCCGGCGCCGGGTCAACCTCTAGAGATACGGGACGAGGGCCCGCAGTCGCTTGACGTCCGTCGGGTCGACCAGGACGATCTTGCGGAACTTGCGCGTGCGGTCGGGAGACTTCTTCTCACGGATGTGGTGGCAGCCCGAGAACTCCCGCATCCGCTTCATCTTGCCGGTTCCGGTCACCCGGATCCGCTTCGCAACCGACTTCCTGGTGCGAATCTTGGGCATGGTGGTAGCTCCTTTCATTCTGCCTGCACCCGCAGGGTGCAGGCCCGTGAAAACCTGCAGTGGCGCACTCCAGAGCCCTGGAGGCAAAAAACCATCAGACCTGTCCGCTCCAGCCGCGGGCAGGTGGCTCCGGTGCCGTGGCGGCTTCTTCCCTAGGTGGGCTTCGGGGCCAGGATCATCACCATCTGGCGCCCTTCCATCAGGGGCTTCTGGAGGATGACGGCCTTCTCCGCGACCTCGGTGAAGATGCGCTCCAGGAGCTTCATCGCCAGGTGGGTGTGGACCACCTCGCGTCCCCGGAAGCGGAGGATGACCTTGACCCGATCGCCATCGTCGATCAGGCGGTTGACCATCTTGGACTTCACCTCGAAGTCGTGATCATCGATCTTCGGCCGCATCCGGACCTCGCGCAGCTCCTGGACCTTGCGCCGAGCGCGGCTTTCGCGCTCGGACTTGGCCTGTTCGTACTTGAAGCGGCCATAGTCCATCAAGCGGCAGACGGGGGGAAGGGCCTGAGGGGCGACCTCGACCAGATCAAGGTTGCGCTCCTTCGCCAGTTCGTAGGCCTGGCGGGTGGGCAGCACGCCCAACTGGGCGCCATCCTCGTCGATGACTCGGACATCGCGGACCCGAATCTGACGGTTGACTCTGAGCTCTTTCGAAATGGGCCTACCTCGATTGCCGGCCGAAAGGTCTGGCGCGGGTCTTCACACCGAGGGTGGCGGCAGGCCGGACGGACGGCCGTGGGCCGTGTCCTGAGGGCCGCAACCTCTGCTGGCAACCGAAGGCGCCGCAGGGTGAGAAGTCCGATGCTTCTGCTTTCTGGCCTGTTCTGGGGCCGAACTGGCCTGTCAGCCAGCGCGGTGCAACGAGTATACCAATGGTCTCGGGGGCCGTCAAGCCGTCGGATGGCCATGATTTCGTCGGCTGGGGCCGTCGGCACGCGCGTCGGACGCCTCACCGGGCCGGACGGAAGGCCGCGCAACCTCGCGGCCTGAGGGGCCTGGCGCCGGTTCGTGGAGGCCCTTCGCAGACCGCGTGCCTCCCCGGGGCGGAGATCGCACCCCGTCCGCGAAGGGGTCCCATCGAGAACTGAGGCGGTCGAGGGTGCCCGTGGGACGCAAAGGACGCAAGGACAAGGGAACCAAAGAATCTCAGGGACATCAGGACCGGAACTCCAGAAGCCCCAAGGGCTCGGCTGGAAGGCCGACGTCGTCGGGAACCGGCAGCCCGCCTCCGGCGCCGGGGCCGGCTTCTCCCAGGGGGCAGGAGGCTTCAGGGGACAGGACTGCAGGTGACCGACCCTCGCCCCCCGTCCCTCAGGTCGCCACGGCGCCGGCGCCTCCCGTACCGGCTGTGCTGCCCCAACCCGCGGCGGCGCGGCCAGGCGCCGTCCGGCGCCTGCAGCGCACGGCCTGCTACGTGGATTTCGAGAACCTGTTCTACAACGTGGCCGAGACCGGGCGCAACTTCAGCGTCGCCCGAGCGGTTCGCGATCTCAACCATCTCAGCCGCCAGATCTGCGGAGAGGGCTACGCCCACACCGCCGTCTATGCCAACTGGGACAGCATCTCGGCGCGATCCCGCCACGCCCAGGATGATTGGGCCCAGGTCGGCTGGCGCACCGTGGCCGTGCCGACCCGCGAGGACCGGGTCAGCAACCGGCTGGTCAAGAACATGGTCGACTTCGTGATGAGCCTCGACATCCTGGAGGACGCCCGCGACCGGGACTACGACTGTTTCGTGGTGGTCTCGGGGGACGCCGACTTCTGCGAGGTCGTCGAACGCCTCAAGCGTCTGGGTCGCAGGGTCGTGGTGGTGAGCCTCCAGTCGGCCTTGAGCTATCGCCTCAACCAGGCGGCGGACCGCCGCGTGACCTGGGAACTGGAGGATGTCTCCGGAAAGGACACCTTCCCGATCCGGACGGCCGAGCGGCCACCCCGCACCTCACCCGGCCGGCGTCGGGATCCCGGCGCCACCGAGTTGGACCTGTTGCGCGCCGCCCTGAGCGAGGCCCGCGAGATCACGGGCCTCGCCGTGGTCGACTGGGAGACCGTCCGCGACGACCATTACGTGCCCCTGGCCCACTGCGCCCCGGAGGAGGCCGACGCCCTGGTTCGCGATCTGGCCCAGGCCGGCTTCGTCATCCTCGAACCGCGCAAGGTTAGGGACGGAACCATCCGCAACTTCCTGCAGATCCCGGTCTGATGGGAACCCCCATGACCTGGGCCGGGGTGGTCGTCGGACAGGGAGGAACCAGCGGCGACAAGGTCGCATCGCCGGGCATGGATTTCGCCGACCGTTCCCTTCCCCGCTTGGAGTCCACCTGGACGGGTGCCCGACGCCCGCTGCCCGGTGAGGACCTGCACCAGGTCGCCTGGATCGACGAGGCCACAGGCCAGGTGCGCTGCCTGGCAGGGGTGCCGCCCCAGGCCGGCCCCGAGGTCTTCTGGGATGCCCTGATGCAGGGGGTCGTCGAGCCCCAGCAGGGCAGCCCGGGCCTTCCTCGCGGATTGGTGGTCGAGGAGGCCTCCGTCCGGGACTACCTGCAGGGCCTGCTGGAGGGGGCCGGGATTCCGGTGATCCTGGCTTCGGGGTCCCTGGCGGGTGAGGCCCTGAAGGTCACCGGTCAGCGTCTGGCCCGGGCGACCGGGTACCTGGATCGACAGGACGCCGACCCCCAGGCCGTGGATCGCTTCTTCCAGGCGGCCGCCCGCTTCGCCGGCCTCGAGCCCTGGATGGCCCTGGAGGACTCGGACCTGGTGGTCCTGGAGGGCCTGGCCGAGAGCCCCCTGGTCGCCAGTGTCCTGGGGGGCGGAACGCCCGACCAGGGCCTGGCGCTCTTCACGTCATCCGACCAGTTGCGGGCCTTCCTGGAGGATCCCGCGCAGGTCCGCCTCTTCCTGCAGTTCGCGCCACCCGAGGTGGCCGGCCCCGTGGTCCAGGCCGAGCTGGCCCGCCACGGGTGGGCCCTGGCCAACCCGGACTCGATCCCCGTGGCGGCCTGTCCCGCCGACCCCCAGCCCTTCGCGGGTCCTGCCGACCTGGCCCTGCTGGTCCAGGCCATGCAGGCGGTGGAGGCCTTCCTGGAGTCGGACCTGCCGGGACGACCTGACATCGACCGCAAGCCCCTGACCCTGGCCGACGGTACGCCCTTCCATGTCTCGCTGGTGCGCTTCGTGGCCGCTCCACCCCCAGCCCGGCGGCCGCCCGGGCGCAACGAACCCTGCTGGTGCGGCAGCGGCCTGAAGTACAAGAGGTGCCACCTGGACCCGGACCGCCTGATTCCAGGGTGACCCGGGTTCAGCGACGTCCTGACGGGGTAGCATGCCCCGAGAGGAAGGTCTGAATCGGCAGCGCGGGAGGGCCCATGAACACGGACAGGACGGCAGTGAACGTCGCGCTCCTGGTGATGCGATTGGTGGCAGGCATCATCTTCATGGCCCACGGGTCCCAGAAGGTCTTCGGGGCCTTCGGGGGGCAGGGCCTGGAGGGGATCGTCGGGATGTTGGGCCCCGTGGGCTACCTGGTGGCCATCGGCGAGTTCTTCGGGGGACTGGGCATGATCGTCGGTTTCCTGGTCCGCTTCTCGGCGGCCTCGAACGTCCTCACCATGTTGGGGGCCATCGCCATGGTCCACGGCAAGAACGGCTTCTTCGCCTCGTCGGGTGGTTTC
>CAZQPM010000151.1:0-9740 GCA_964595195.1 uncultured Burkholderiales bacterium
GCCCTGGATCGCCGGCACGGCTCGACCTCCAGCCTGCTGGTGGCGCTGCTGGCGCCCCGGCGCTGGTTGGTGCTGCTGGGCTGCCTGCGCCGCCCCTCGAACTTCGGGGTGACCTGGGCGGACCTGGGAGTCCTTCCCAAGGGCTTCCTGATCGGCAACGTCCTGGTCGTAGCCATCCACACGATCGGGGTCCTGGCCGCCATCCATGCCGGGGCCCTGCTCAGCAGCAGCCTGGCCCGGACCGCCACCCTGCTGTCCTCGGTCATCAACGGCGTGGCCACGATCCTGGTCAGCGTCGTGGTGGACCCCACCATGGCTCGGATTACCGACCAGGCGGCCCTCGGCGAGCGGCCCGTGCGGCATGTCTACGCCATGGCGGTCTTCCTGGTCGGCGGGATGCTCCTGGGAACGCTCCTTTCCCAGGCCTTCTTCCTGCCTGCGGCCGAGGTGATCGCCCTGGGCGCCCGACTGTTGGACCAGCTCTTCTAGGTGCCGCAAGCCTCGCGGTACAGACGCTCGAACTCGGCCATGGGGCCAGCCGCCGACCAGGCCTTCTCCAGGCCCCGCTCCAGGCCCGGCCCGGCCAGGTCCCGCAAGCCCTGACGCAGATCGCGCAAGCCCTCGGCCAGGCGCCTGTGTCCCTCCTCCAGGGCCCGACGAGCCGACCGGATGGTCTGGTGCAGATGGGCTGGCGCCTCTGCGGGCAGGCCTTCCAGGTGCGTCAACTGGGACCAGGTGGAGGAGAGCAGGGCCTCCAGGCGGCCCAGGAAGGCCACAAGTTCGGCCTCGTCCACGTGACCGGCCCGGAAGTCCTCGACCAGGTGAGCCAGACGGTCCAGATGGGGGTACTGGGAGGGGCCCTCGGCAGCCTCGTCGACCACGTCCAGACGCGGGGACTCGGGCTCCAATTCCCAGACCAGGCGGGGCAGGGTCCCCCGACATCCGCCGCAGAACCGCGCGGACGTCGGATTGACCACACCGCAGCGAGGGCACGGACGTTCCTCCTCCCGCGGGATCGCATCCTGCAGGGCCCTCTGCACACCGACCAGGTCGACGGTAGCCTGCTGGATCTCCTCAAGGGCGGGAAGGATCGGCTCCTCGTCGTCCTCTTCCAGGGCAGCCTGCAGGCACTCCAGGGCGGCCTCCTGACGCTCCAATGCGGCCAGGACGCTGGGAAACCGGGATTCCAGGGCGACCTGCTCGTGGGCCTGGGGTTCCAGGGCGATCAGACCTTCCTGCAGCGTCCGGTGATAGGCTTCGAAGGACTCCAGGCGAAGCCGGAAGCTCTGCTGCGGCAGACGTCCCCTCAGCCAGGCCCGGCCCACCCGGCACAACTCATGCACCGGCCAGGACTCGGAGAACCGCTCGTGGGCCTCGTCCTCAGCATCCAGGGCGGTCAGCCCCCGACAGGCGCTCTGGACCGCATCGCGGGCATCCTCCAGGACTTCGCGGATGGTACCGGGATCACCGCGGTCCACGGCTTCCTGCAGGGCGGGCACCAGCCGCCTCAGCCAGTCGAAGGCCTCGGAGACCTGGGGGACCCGCTCGCGGTAGATGTCGGTTTCCTCGCGGAACTGCAGTTCGTCCAGGAAGGACGCGAACATCCGGCCCAGCATCTGGTCCAGCCGGGCCAGGAGCTCCCGAGCCCGGGCCAGGTCCGTGCGGCCCTCGAGGAACCTCTGGATCTCGGCGCTGAACTCGTTGAAGGCCGGCAGGTCGGTCAGGTCAGGGTTGCCCTGTTCTTCGAAGGTAGGTCTCATGGCCTTGCAGGACTTTCCCGTCCGGAGGCTTTCCCCTTCCACGGGCCCCCGCGAAGGTCCGGCGCGGCGCATCGCAGAATCTCCTGCCCATCGAACCGCTCCCGCCGTCAGCTCCGCTTGCCCCCCCACCTCCCCCAACCCTGGGGGACGGTCCGGGCGCGCCCGGGAGAATGCGGACACCCGTCCCGCCCCCGTGGTCGCTCAGTGGCCCCGGAAGCCTGCGCCGGGGGGCCCTGCTGCTCGGCCTGACCCTGCTGGGAGCCCTGGGCAACTCCTGCCCGGTCAGCCTGGTCTTCGGCCTGGACCTGGTCTTCGGACAGATCGCGATCCTGGTCGCCGCCGCCTTCGTAGGAACCCGGACGGGCACGCTGATGGCCCTGCTGGCCAGCCTGCCGACGTGGCTCCTGTGGGGCCATCCCGGGGGACCGCTCGTCCTGACCCTGGAGGTCACCGTCATCGCCCTCCTGCGGCGCCACCGCCAGGTGCCGGTGGTCCTGGCCGACCTGGCCTACTGGACCGTGGTCGGGATTCCGCTGACGCTGCTGGTCACCACGGTGCTGCCGGCAGCCGAGTCGCCGGACTTCAGCCTCTTCGCCCTGAAGTGCCTGGCCAACGGCCTGCTGAATGCGGCCACGGCCTCGCTCCTGGTGGTCTTCCTGCCCTGGGAGCGCTGGTGCGGCCCCCCGGCCAGGTCTCCCCACATCGGCCTTCCGGTGATCATGCTGAACCTGGTGGTCGTGGCCGTCCTGCTGCCCACGACCGTCCTCCTGGTCAACACCGGCCGCCGCGCCTGGGCCGAAGCCGAGGACGACGCCCTGCGCTCCCAGGATCGGGACATCCGGCGCCTGGTCGAGGTCCTGCAGACCTGGAGCCGGACCCAGCGACGGGCCGTCGCCCTGTTGGCCGCCGAGGTGTCCCTGGCCCGCGACGCCGCCACACTGCAGACGGTCACCCGCGCCCTGCAGCGCACCTTCCCGGCGCTTTACGGCCTGGGCGTCAGCGATCCCCAAGGTCGGTTCCTGAGCCTGCAGCGCCAGGACGACGGGCCCGGATACTCCGGAACGGACCACGGCCTGCCAGGCATACCAGCGCGCGACGACCCGGCACCGACCCGGCTGCTGTGGAACACCGAGGGCCTGGGGGCCGACCTGGAGCCGCTGCTGATCCTCTCCCAACCGGCCCGGGCGCAGGGCCGACCGGTGGAGACCGCCGTGGCCGCCGTGCGCCTGAGCGACCTGAACCGGATCCTCTCCCGCCACGTCCCCGGCCCCTTCGAGCGGGCCACCCTGGTGGACGCCAGGTCCCGGGTGGTGGCCAGCACCGACCCCGGCCTTCTTCCCTGCTCGACCTACGAATGGCACCGGGAACCCGGCGCGGGTCGCCGCCGCCCGGGGCCCCTGTGGCGCCAGCCCTCCGGGTCCCCCAGCGACCAGCGATTCTGGGGGCAATCCTCGCTGACCCAGGTGCGGAACCTCGAGCCCGCCCTTCCCGTGACGCTGATCCTGGAGACCAGCCTGGTCCCCATCCAGCATCGCCTGAACCGAGACTACACCCAGAGCCTGGCGACCGCGCTGGCCCTGTCCCTGGTCGCCGTGGCCGCCGTCTGGCTGGTCGCCGCCTGGAGCCTGCGCCCGGTGCCCAGCATGGCTGCGGCCTCCCTGCAACTTGCCCGGAGGCTGGAAGAGGCCGAACTCCCCTCGGTCCCCACCAGCCCCATCGTGGAACTGGAGATCCTCTCGCGGACCTTCACCCAGATGGCCCGGGAACTGCGGGAACGCTTCGGCGAACTGACCCGCAAGAACCTGGAACTGGAGCGCGTCAACCGGGCCCTGACCGAGGAGACGCACCAGCGCCTGGAGATGGAGCAGCGCATGCGCCAGGCCCAGAGGCTGGAAGCCCTGGGCCTGTTCGCCGGCGGGGTGGCCCACGACTTCAACAACCTGCTGGCGGCCATCCTGGGCTACGCCGACCTGGCGGCGGGCGCGCTCCCGCCGGAGCACCCGGCCCGCGAAGGGCTGCAGATGGTCCGCGAATCCAGCCTGAGGGCGCGAACCCTGATCCACCAGATCCTGAGTTTCGGCAAGCCGTCGCGACGCTCGGGCCAGGCCCTGCGGCTCCAGGAAGCCCTCTCCGAGAGCCTGATCCTGCTGAAGTCAGCTCTACCCCGGACGATCCGGCTGCAGGTCGACCTGGCCGAGGACGTCGGCCCGGTCGAGTTCGACCGGGATGACCTGGGCCGCATCCTGGTGAACCTGGCCAGCAACGCCGAGAACGCCATGCGCGACCGGGCCGAAGGCACGCTGACGCTGGGTCTGCGCCGGATCACCCTGGATCCCCAGCGGGCCGAGAGCCTGGAACTGGAACCGTCGGGCAGCTACGCCCTGCTGGAGGTGGCCGACACGGGGTGCGGCATCCCCGAGCAGGACCTGCCCCACCTCTTCGAGCCCTTCTTCACCACCCGAGCCCAGGGAACCGGGCTGGGGCTACCCCTGGTGCGCGACATCGTCCGGGGACACCGGGGCGGCCTGGAGGTCCAGAGCGCTCCCGGGCAGGGCACCCGGATGCTTCTCTACCTGCCCCTCGCACAAGCGTCGTCCGGACCACGCCCGGCTCCAGTCCCCCCCCTTCCCGAGACGCCCGCAGACGAACTGCCCCGAGGCTGCGAACGGGTGCTCTTCGTCGACGACGAGGTTCCCCTGGCCCGCCTGGGTCGGCTGGCCCTGGGCCAGTTGGGCTACCGGGTGGAGTCCTTCACCCATCCTGAACGGGCCCTGGAGCGCTTCCGCGAGGACCCCACGGCCTGGGACCTGCTGGTCACCGACCAGGCCATGCCCGGGATGAGCGGCACCCGACTGCTGGCGCAGATGCGCCAGCTCCTTCCGGGATTGCCGGCCGTCCTGTGCACGGGCTTCGGTCGCGAGGACTACCAGGAACAGGCCGAGGCCCTCGGCCTGTCCGAGGTCCTGTCCAAGCCCCTCACCCTGCCCGAACTGGCCGCGGCGGTCCGACGCGCCCTGGATGGTCGGAAGGGCAGAGGCCTAGACAATCGGCAACGTTGACGTGATGATTGACTAAACCAGCCCTCGGGGCATCTTGCGCCCGGGGAGAAGGAGCCAGGAATGTTCGCCTCGGGCGGTTTCAACATGATGTCGGGAATGAGCGGACTGACAGGCATGCCAGGGACGACGGGGACCCCGAACGTCACCGGTGGGGGCCTGGACCTGAACGCCATCATGAAGCAGATGGAGACGATGTTCTCCAAGCAGATGACCTCCATGAAGGAATTGATGGAGAAGCTGCTGGGCAAGATGGGCGGCGGCGCCAGCCTCAGCGGCGGCGCCAATGGGATGTTCCCCCCCATGGACCTGAGCGCCCAGATGGCTGGCCTGATGCAGTTGGGCAAGTCCAGCCTGGTCGGCGCCTCCATGAACTTCCTGAATTCCCTGGGAACTCCGAACCTCAGCCAGGGGGCCGGCGCGGTCAGCGCCAGCTCGCTGAATGGCACGGCCTGGGGCGCGTCCCTGGCCAACGACGCCAAGAACCACGCCGTTACGGGTCCCGGCGGCTGGTGCTACAAGTACGTGGCGCAGGCCCTGGCCCGCCACGGCGTCAGCGTCAGCGGGGCCAGCGCCTACATGGCAGCCGACCAGTTGGCCACCAAGAAGGAATTCAAGGAGGTCCAGGTCAGCCAGGCCGACCTCAAGAAGCTTCCGGCCGGCGCGATCGTGGTCTGGAACAAGGGCAACGGCCACGAGCACGGCCATATCTCCATCGCCCTGGGGGACGGTCGGGAGGTCAGCGACCTGATCCGCAACCAGACCACGAACTACGGCACCTCCTACCGGGTCTTCATGCCCGTCAAGTAGTGCCTGCTCCCCTCTTCGACCAGGCCCATCTGCAGCAACTCCGGGCGCTGCCGATGGGCGTCGTCGTGCCCGGCGACCTGCCCGAGGGATTCTCGATCCGTTCGGTCCAGGCTGAGGAGGATCCCGACTGGGGCTCCTCCTACCGCCTCGTCTTCCAAGGCCCGGATGGGGCCGAACTGACCGTCGAGGGAACGACCGGCGGGGTCGGTGACATCATGCGCGGCCAGAGTCGCAGGAAATTCGACACCCCGACCCTGGGTCGGGGTGTCGTGGAGTTCTATGAGGCCGACTCGCAAGAGCCCGTGGACTTCCACAGCCACTGGCTCCAGGCCGGACCGGACACCCCCTTCTACGGCCTTTCCGGCAAGCGCCTGGAACCCGAACCGGTCCTGAAGATCGCCGAGGGCCTGACGCCCCTGGACTGATCCCTCAGGAACGGGACAGCCCGAGGCCCGGTGGGTTCATCCCCGCCGGGCCTCTTCGTGGGACATGTTCAGCGTGATCCCGGGGAAGACCACGGTCACGGCGGCCGCATCGGCAGCCTTGACGACTCCGTGGCCCCAGCGGGAGTGGCGGACCCGATCACCGATCCTCAGGGGCCCTGCCGCCGGGACGGCGGGCTGGTTCGGATGGGCAGCCTGGGGGGGGGCCGCCAGGACCTGCAGGAAGTCCTGCTTCAGCGTGCGCACCTTGCCCGCGTCGAAGAGGACCGTCACCAGGTCCCGTTCCACCTTCTGGACGGTGCCCCGCCCGAAGGCCTTGTGCTGGACGACGGTGCCCACGGGGTATCTGGCGGCCACCTGGGCCTCGCGGTCAGCCTTGGGACCGACACGCAGGGCGCCGATCTCGGCAGCCCGCGTACGCGCCGTCTCGCCGCGGCTGGTCTGAGGGAGCGGATTGCGAGCAGCGGACTGGGACGGGGCCGTCCGACCCCATCCCTGCCAACGCCCCGAGCCGATCGGGGGCCCGTCGTCGTCGACGTAGCGCCCTGATCCCAGGGCCCGGTCGGGGGCATCCAGGAGTTCCCTGGGGATCTCCTTGAGGAAGCGCGAGACCTTCCTCGGGAAACGCATCCCCCGCATCTCGCGGGACTGGGCCCAGCTCAAGAACAACTGCTCCCGAGCCCGGGTGATCCCCACGTAGCACAGGCGGCGCTCCTCTTCCATCCCGGCATCCCCCTCCTCCAGGGCCCGCATGTGAGGGAAGGTCTCCTCCTCCAGGCCGGCCAGGAAGACCACAGGAAACTCCAGGCCCTTGGCAGTGTGCACCGTCATCAGGGTGACCCGGTCGGGAGCCTCCTGGTAGGTGTCCTGGTCCGAAAGCAGGCAGACCCGGGCCAGGAAGGCTTCCAGGGGTGGCTCCTCCTCCTCGTATCCCTGGTCGAACTCCCCCGTCACGTTGAGCAACTCCTCGAGGTTCTCCAGTCGGGCCTCGGCCTCGACCGTGGCCTCGCCAGCCAGCCGCTGGCGCAGGCCGCTCTGCTGCAGGATCTCGATCACCAGCTCGGTGACCGTGACCCGCTCGAAACGGCTCCGCTCGGCCAGGGGATCCAGCCAGGTTCGCAGCTCGTGCATCCTGGCCGCGGCCCGGGCCGGCACTCCGGCCTCGCGAGCCCGCGGCAGGGCGGCGTACATCGTGCACCCCCAGCGGAGAGCCTGTTCGGCCAGCCGCTGGATGCTGGTCTGCCCGACGCCTTCCATCGCGTCCAGGAGGCGCTGCAGGGAGATCGAGTCGGCCGGATTCTGCAGCAGGCGCAGCCAGGCCAGGACATCCTTGATCTCCTTGCGGTCGTAGAAGCGCAGTCCCCCGACGATGTTGTAGGGTACGGCCGCCTGCATCAGGGCCTCTTCCAGCAGGCGCGACTGGGCATTCGTGCGGTACAGCACGACCATGTCCTGATAGGGGCGCCCCGCCTGCCGCAGACGCTTCATGGTCCCCACCACGAAGTGGGCCTCGTCACGGCCGTCGGCCGCCGAGAAGACCCGGGGAGCCTCACCGCGGCTCTGCTCACACCACAGGTTCTTGCCCTTCCGACCGCGATTGTGGCGGACCAGGGCGTTGGCGACGTCCAGGATGGACTGGGTGGAGCGGTAGTTCTGCTCCAGCTTGATCACCCGGGCCTCGGGGTAGTCCTGTTCAAAACGCAGCAGGATGCCCAGGTCGGCGCCCCGGAAGCCATAGATGCTCTGGTCGTCGTCGCCGACGGCGCACAGGTTGCGATTCCGGGCGGCCAGCAGGCGCACCAGCTCGTACTGCACGGGGTTCACGTCCTGGTATTCATCGATCAGGATGTAGCGCAGAAGGTCCTGGAAGTGCTCCAGGACCTCGGCGTGCTGGCTGAGCAACTGGACCGTCCGGCCCAGCAGATCGTCGAAATCCAGGGACGAATTGGCCTTCAGGCGCTGGTCATACAATTGATAGGCGCGACCCACGTCGCGGTCCAGGGGGCTCGAGGAGCTCAACAGGTTCTCGGCGCTGACCAGATGATTCTTGGCCTGGCTGACCCGCGACAGGATGGCCCTGGCCGGGAAGCGCTTCTCGTCGAGGTTCATCTCCTTCAGGACGGCTTTCATCACCACGAGCTGCTCGGAGGAGTCGTAGATGGTGAACTCCCGAGGGATGCCCAGGAGGTCGCCATGCTGGCGCAGCCACCTCGAACAGACCGCATGGAAGGTCCCCAGGTTGGGGAAGCTGCCCGCCCCGCACAGGTGCTGGATGCGATCGGCCATCTCGCGGGCGGCCTTGTTGGTGAAGGTGACGGCCAGCACCTGGTAGCGCCGCGCCAGACCCATCTCCAGGAGCCAGGCGATGCGTCGCGTCAGCACGCGCGTCTTGCCGCTGCCGGCCCCGGCCAGGACCAGCAGGGGCCCCTCGGTGGTGATCACGGCCTCGTGTTGGGAGGGGTTGAGGCCTTGGAGGATGGGATGGATGGTCATCAAGGCTGCCCGTTTCTCCGGCACGATCGCCGGTCCTCTCGATGGTTCGTCGGCCCGGCCGAAGCTCCGGTCTGCCGCCCGCCCTCAGACAGACCGGCCCGGGTCCCCACCAAGGCCCTTCATCAGCCGCAGGAGGGCCGGCAGGAAGACGATCGAGGCCAGGAGGTTGGCCCCCACGCCAACGGCCATCACGAAGCCCAGGGTGGAGATGCCCTGGTGGTGGGCCGGGATCATGGTGCCGAAGCCGATCATCGTGGTCAGGGCGGAGAGCCCGATGGCGGGCCCCGTCGAATGACCGAAGACGCCCTCGCCCCCTTCCTCCCGGGTGCGATGGACCACGTGGATCCCGAAGACCAGGCCGATGCCCAGGATCAGCGGCAGGGCCAGGAAGTTGGCGCTGTTGAAGTGGACCCCCGCGTAACCCATGATGCCCACCATCCACAGGACTCCGATGACCTTCGGGAACAGGGCCAGAAGAGTGGTCCTGAGGTTGCGGAAGTGCAGCAGCAGCAGGACCCAGATGGCCACCAGCGCGTACCAGCCGGCCCGCTCGTTGGCAGTGCGAAGCTCCTGGGTGTCGTAGTACATCATGACCGGCATGCCCACGACCCGGGGGTCCACGGTCTGCAGGCTGCGCACGAACCGCTCCTGGGGGGCCCGTTCCCACACGTTCTCCTTGGGGAAGACGCGCAACTGGATCAGGCCGGTCCTGCCGACCTCCCGGGTCTTCAGCACGTCCGGAACGTCCGCCAGACTCAGGGGAGGACCTGCCACCTGATCCTTCAGGAACCGGATCAACCCCACCAGATCGGCAAAGAAGTCCTCCTGGAAGGTCGTCAGGCCATCCTCGATGGGCCCTGGCCCCATCCCCTGCAGGGTACGGAACAGCCGCTCCAGGTTCCTCTTGAAACGGGAGGCCTGGCGGCGGACCTCCGGGTCTCGCGATGCGCTGAGGGCCGGCCAGGCCTCCTGGAAGGCGCGCTCCAGATCCAGGAAGGAGCCGGCCATCGCCTGCAGGTTGCGAGCCGTGCCGCCCCGCTCGCCCTGCGGACCACGAGGAGGAGGTACCCGAGACATCTGCCGGGCGACGGCCCGCAGGTGGGGCTGCTTGGCCGGGTACGAGTCGGGTATCATCGGGACGATCGACTCGACGCTGGCCACGGCCGGAAGCTTCAGGT
>CAZQPM010000152.1:0-9716 GCA_964595195.1 uncultured Burkholderiales bacterium
CGAGATGGTGCTCGAGGAGCCGATGGCCCTGCTGCTGGACGAGTTCCAGACCTGGTACGACGGGCTGATCGAGGAGCCGGCTCGGCCCTACCGCTCGTGGGCCTTCAACTTCATCCAGACCCTCTCGGAGATATCCGAGGTGCACCCCGAGCGCCTCCTCTTGGTGGTCTCGGTCCGCAACGGCCAGACCGAGGCCTACAAGCAGGTCCACCGGGTGGCCCCCATCCAGGTCGACTTCAAGGGCCCCTACGCCAGCCGGGATCGCCGGCAACTGCTGCTGCACCGCCTGTTCGAGAACCGGCCCCAGGTGGATCCGGCCCAGGTGGAGGCCCTGGCGCGCCCCCACGTCGACGAGTTCCTCCGCCTGTACGACGTCCCCGCCGACGAGCATCCCTCCAAGCGGGCCGAGTACCTGGAAGCCTGGCCCTACTCGCCGCGCCTGCTGGAACTGTTGGAGGACCAGGTCCTGATGGCCACCGAGGCCCAGGAGACCCGCGACCTGATCCGCATCCTGGCCGGGCTGTTCAAGAGCCGGGGCGAGCGGTCGCCCGTGCTGACCCCGGCGGACTTCAACCTCGAGGCCGAGCACAACGAGATCGCGGCGCTGCTGGAGTCGGTGGCCTCAGAGCGGCACCGGAACCTGCGCGACAAGGCCCTGAGGAACCTGGAGGCGGTCCGGGGCGCCATCCAATCCCCGGAGAAGCCGCCCGAGCACCTCTCGGAGATGCTCAGCTCCCTGTGGCTGCGCTCGCTGGCGGTCGAAAAGCACGCCGGCGCCGAGCCCCGGGCCCTGCAACTGGACATCACCCGGGATCGCCGGGTGGACGACAACACCTTCGCCGCGGACCTGGACCGGACGGTGGAGAACAGCTTCAACATCCACCGCGACGGGAATCGCCTGGTCTTCCGCGAGGAGGAGAACCCCCAGGCGCGCCTGCTGGCCGAGGCCAGGAACGACCGGCTCTTCGCCGACGGCTCGGACCACGCCGAACTGGCCCGGCACGCCCGCTACGTGCTTGCGGGAAGCGAGGACCTCTCGCGGGACTTCGTGGCCGTGGTCCTGGGGCCGAAGTGGGTGGAGGAACCCTGGAGCGGCCCCGTCCAGGTCGTTCCCCCCGAGCAGTGGAAGGACCGCCTGCCCCTGGTGGTGCTGCCCGAGGCCCCGGCGGCGTTGGGTCCCCAGTTGGGGCCGTGGCTCAAGGCCCACCTGGCCACGGGGCGCAACACCCTGCGCTTCCTGTTCCCCAAGCCCTCCATGGGCAACCTCTACAGGGACCGGGAACTGCTGGTGGCTGCCCGGGCGGTGCTGCGCGCCACCCAGTGGATGGAGCACAACAGCGCCTACCGCCCCTTGCAGAAGAAGTACCGCAAGCAACTGGAGGACGCCCTGAAGGAGAGGTTCAGCCAGTTCGCCGTGCTGGACCGGTGGAGCTTCCAGAACCCCGAGCGCAGCCAGTTCAACGTCGAGTCCCTGAGCGCCCAGGGGGCCGCCATCCCCGAGGCGGTAGAGAAGGCGATCCGGGACAACCTGTTCGAGGCCGAGGCCTTCCAGGATCTGGTGCTGCAACTGGCCCAGGCCCAGCAGCCCGTATCGCGCCTGTTGTCCGACCTGCGCGAGCCCCGCCCCAACGAGGAGCGCTGCCTGCCCTGGCTGGGCGAGACCCAGGTCAAGGAGCGCCTGCTGCGCCTGTGCTCCAGGGGGACTGTGGCCCTTAACCTGCGGGGCGCCGAGACCCTGCAGCGCGCCGCTGGGGAGCCCGAGGCCGACGCCTGGCAGCGGATGAAGGGCCGCCTGCCCGGGGGGCGGCAACTGGAGGGGGTCCTGATCCTGCCGCCCCTGCCCCAGGGCAGCAGCGGCACGGTGGGCGCGATTGAGGGCGGGGGTGGGGCCAGCACGACCTCGGGGGGCCACCAGGGCTCGGGCGCCGTCCACGAGACCCCGACCCCGCCGGTTCCGCCCAGCGGGCTCTTCGGCGATGGTCCGGCCCCGGCGGTCCCGGCCCGGCGCAAGCTGGAAGCCCCCGCCAACTCGTCCCTGAACCTGCTGGGGTACCTGGAGACCTCGCGGGTGGGGACCGGCGCCAAGGTGCACCGGGCCGAGGTCCGGGTGGAGGGCATCACGGGATCCCAGTTGCAGGAACTGCTGCGCAAGCTCCCCGACGGGATGCGCTACGGCCTGTCCCTGGAGGTGGACCCGACCCCATGAGCCTGCCTGGCGACCTGGTCGACCGGATCCTGACGCTGCCGCCCGACCAGGCCTGGCAGCAGGTGGGCCTGCACACCTGGTCGGTGTGCGCGGCCCCGGTCCAGCAGGATCCCGGGGCCGCGGCGGTGGCCCGCGACCGCAGCCTGCACGCCCTGGACCTCTTGCTGTCGGGGGCGGCCTGGGACCTGTGGCAGCACCTGGCCGGCAGCGTCCCCGCCGCCTCGCAGGCCCTGAAGGACTGGTGGGCGGCGCACCCGCAGGGCCGGGCCGTCCTGCTGCTGGATGGGCTGTCGCTGCGCGAGTTGCCGTGGCTGCTCTCGCAGGCCGAGGCCCATGGGTTGCGGGTCAGCACGGCCGGCTGGCGGCGGGCCGAGGTCCCGGGGGACACGGTCAGCTTCGCCCGGGCCCTGGGCGTGCCGACGCGGGCCGCCCTGCAGAACGACGGCGCCGGAAGCGGCTTCGCCCTGCAGCCAGCACGGACCGAGTGCACCGACATGCCCTTCCAGGACTGCGCCGGCCTGGTGGGCGCCGAGCCCGACCAGGTGTTCTGGCACCCCTGGCCCGACCAGGCCGTCCACCAGATGGCGCCCGCCGGCAAGGGCCTGACCCACCTGGCCCTGGAGGCCCGGGACAAGCTGGCCGGCCCCGGCTTCTGGGCCCTGGCCCGCCGCCTGGCTGAGGGCCGGAGGCTGGTGCTGACCTCGGACCACGGCTACGCGGCCACGGGCCTTTTCGACGACGCCCCCGAGGCCCAGGGGCACTACCTGCGGGACCTGTTCAAGAGCGGCCGGTCCAGCCCCGACGGGGGGCAGCCCGGGCGCTGGCTGCCGCCGGCGGACCTGGTGCTGGCCGGTGCGCGCCTGGCCCTGGGACGGCGCCGCTGGAAGTGCCCCGGGGGCTACCCCACCCTGGCCCACGGGGGCCTGAGCGTGCTGGAGAGGCTGGTCCCCTTCCTGGAAATGGAGCGGATGAACTGATGGCGGAAACCAAGAAGCAGCAGGTGGCCAGGTTGGTGGCCCAGGCGGTGGGGGCGGGCCGGCAGGTGCAGGTCGAGACGGTGGACTTCGCCGATCCCCAGCGGCCCAGGACCTGCCTGGAGGTGGACTTCCCCGTGGTGCCCGTGAACCAGGTGGCCGTCATCGAGGGCAACGCCGGCAAGCCCATCTACCAGATGTCCAAGTGGTGGGCTCGGCGCCGCTCGTCGGTGTTCCGGGCCATGCTGCTGGCCGCTGCCATGAAGGCCCCGGAGGACCCCACCCGGGCGGCTGGCGCGGTCTGGGACGTCTACTACGCCAACCACCAGGCCGGCCAGGCCCTGGCGCACCTGCGGGTGGCCGACCTCTTCGGGGGAGGGGGGACCACCTTGGTGGAGGGCTCGCGGCTGGGGATGCAGATGCTGGGCAGCGAGTTGAACCCCGTGGCCTGGTTCGTGATCCGCAACGAGTTCGCCCAAGTGGACCCCGACCAGGTCCAGGCCCTGCTGGACGACGTCGAGGCCGAGGTCCGGCCGCAGATCATGCCCTACTACGCCTGCGACTGCCCCCGCGGCCACCGGGGCCGCTGGACGGACCTGCGGACCGGGACGGCGATGCCCCAGGGCTTCAAGGCCTGGGAGGTCCCCCCCGAGGAGCGCCGTCACTACCGCTACGAGGGTCCCGAGACCATCTACGTCTTCTGGGCCAAGCACGGGCCCTGCCAGGCCACGGGCTGCGGCCACCGGACGCCCCTGATGTCCTCGCCGGTCATGGCCGTCAAGAGCCTGTCGGTGAAGGTCTGGGCCGTGACCTGCCGGGCCTGCCGTGGGGTCTTCGACGTCGAGCAGGACGCCGCCCGGATGGCCCCGGGCGTCCCTTTGGCGGTCTCGCCCCAGGAGCCGCCCTTCGCGGTCCTGGAGCCTTCGGCCGACGTGTCCTGCCCCCACTGCGGGGCCCGCTTCCAGCCCGACCTTTCGGGCAAGGGCAAGAGCAAGAAGGTGGAACTCAGCCTGCTGGTCCACCCCCAGTGGCTGGCGGGGGCGCCCTCGCGCCTGCCCGACGGGACGGAACTGGGCGGCAGCGCCACCGACCCTGCCCAGGCCACGGCGGCCTGGTTGCGGGAGCGGGCCCGGACCCTGCGCCTGCTGGAGGTCCGCGGGCCCCTGCCGGAGGAGGTGGAGTGCCCCGAGACGGGGGTGGTTTTCTCGACGGAGCGGGGGACCATCCCGAAGAGGTCCACCTTCGAGTGCGGGGCCTGCGGTCAGGGGCAGGACGTGCTCACCTCGGTGAAGGCTTCGGGGAAGACCGGCCCGATGGCCCCCTACGCGGTCCAGGGCTACTGTCCCCGCTGCGACCAGGAGGGGCGGCCCTACGGCGGGCGATTCTTCGCCGATCCGGGCGAACCGGAGCGCACCGCGGCTGCGCGTTTCGAGTGGGAGGCCCGCCGCGAGGATGACCTCGCGGACTGGTGGCCCCGGAGCGAGTTGCCCTACGGTTTCATGACCCACCACCTGCAGGGCGGAGTGCCCAACCACGGCTTCACCCACTGGTGGAAGATGTTCCACCCCACTCAACTGCTGGTCCACAGCGAACTCCTGCGCGCGGTAACCGCCGGTGGGCGCCACGACCAGGCGGTGCGGGAGTTCGTGCTGGGGGCCTTCCAGCAGTTTGTTCGCTATCAAAGCGCATTCAGTTTCTGGCATCTGCGAAATGACACATTCGCCCCAGCCCTTTCCAACAGTAACTACCACCCAAAATCGACCAGCATCGAGGTGGGGGCCTTCTCTCCCGTGGGGTATGGGCCCTGGGCCTCCGCCACCGAGACACTCTTCCGGAGTCTTGCGTGGTCAAGTAAACCATGGGAGTTGGCCACCACGCAGGACCTCTGTTCCCGAAACCCGGCTCTTAACGGTTCCGTCTCCGGCAAGAGCGAGAAGGTCCATCCCGGTGACCCGGTCCGGCCCCTGAGCGAACTCTTCTGCGGATCCTCCACGGATCTCCCCGGCATCCCCAGCGGCTCCCTGGACCTGGTGGTCACCGATCCGCCCTTCGAGGGCCTGCTGCACTACTCGGAACTGGCCGACTTCTTCTACGTCTGGCTGCGCCTGGCCCTGAAGGACCGCTACCCCCAGCAGTTCGGCCCGGAGTTCACCCCCAAGACCCTGGAGGCGGTGTCCAACCCGGCCCGCCACGGCGACGAGGGCCCCCAGTTCTACCAGCGCATCCTGACCGGGTGCTGGCGCGAGGCCCACCGCACCCTGAAGCCGGGCGGGATCCTGACCTTCACCTTCCACCACAGCGAGGACGAGCCCTGGGTGCGGGTCCTGGAGAGCCTCTTCGAGGCGGACTTCTACCTGCAGGCCATCTACCCGATCCGCTCGGACGAGACCAAGGGCGAGGGCGAGTTCGGCTCCAAGACGGTCGAGTACGACATGATCCACGTCTGCCGCAAGCGCCTGGACGAGCCCCGGCCCGTCAGTTGGGCCCGCATGCGCCGGGCGGTGCTGGACGACCTGCGGGGCCTGAAGCACGTCCTGGAGACCCACGCCCGCTCTGGGCTCCCCGCCGCCGACATGCAGGTGATCCGCCGGGGCAAGGCCCTGGAGTACTACTCGCGCCACTACGGCCAGGTCTACGTGGACGAGGAGACGACGCTGGACGTCCGCAAGGCGATCCTGGGCATCAACCAGTTGCTGGAGGAGGAGGACTCGCCGCACCAGGACCCGCCGCCCCTGGCCGCCGACCCTTTGACCCGCCAGTTCCTGCGCATCTTTGCGGACTCTCCCGTCATCCCCCGGGACCAGGTGCAGAAGTTCCTGCGCGGCACGGGGGTTCCGCCCTCCACCTTCCAGGAGCGGGGCTGGTGCCACGAACAGGGCAAAGCCTACCACCTGGCCTCGCCCTGCGACTTCGCCCAGGCCTGGAAGGGGCGCCAGAAGGGAAAACTGGTCCACGACCTGGACCAGGCCCTGGTGCTGGCGGGCGCCTGCTGGCCCGACAGCGGCATCAACGTCCAGGACACGATCAGCAACCCCAACTTCAAGCCCCACCCGGCCCTGGGGCCCCTGCTGGAGTGGATGACCCGCCGCAACCGCTGGCCGGGCACGCCCACCGCGGCCAGCACGGCCCGCACCCTGCTGCGCCGCTGGGAGCAGTCCCAGGAAGGCCGCAGCCGGGGCGAGCAACTCGCCCTGTTCGGGGAGGCCTAGACCTTGAGCAAGGCCCTCTCCACCGACACCTGGCAGCGGCGGGGCTTCGCGATCCTCTGGGGCGAGGGCGCCCTGGCCTCGCTGATCGAGCCTGCCGAAGCCCTGACCCTGCGGCAGCTCTTCGCCTTCTCCCGGGAGTGGCCCGAGAGCCTCCCCTCCGCTGGCGGGGACGCGGTGGTGGCGGTGGGGCTGCAGGCGGTGCTGGACAGCCTGGACCCGGAGGACGGCGAGCGCTGGCTGGACCAGAGCCTCCGGCCCCTGCTGTCCAGCTTCCAGTCCGAGTACGGCAGCGAGGCGGCCCTGGTCCTGTGGGTGCCCGGCGGACGCAGCCGCCTGGTGGCCCGATCCTCTGCGGACCACTACCTGTGGCGGTGCCACCCCGGGGACGCCACCCTTCCCCTGGGGCGGCTGTTGTGGTCCGGCGCCGAGTCCGAGGTGCGCCGCATCCTGGACCCCGCCGTGCCCGACCAGGACTGGGACGGGCCCGCCTGGATCGGCCTGCACCACCCGAGGGTCTCTTGAGCCTGGCCGCCACGGAGTTCCGCCCGGGCCAGCGGGTCCGGCATCCCGACTTCGGCGCCGGGGTCGTGGTGGAGGCCGGCGCGCAGGGCCTGGTCCGTGTATTCTTCGAGTCCGGCGAGCGCCAGGTGCGCGCCGCCTCCCTGCAGGCTGCCCTGTCCTGGGACGAGCGGGTTCTGGCCGGGGTGGGGGGCGAGGCCCGGCGCGCCCGGAGGGCCTGGCTGTCCCTGGAGGCCTGGAGCCTGCCCCTGGTGGAGAACGCCGCCGCCCTGACCTCGGCCCGGGTGGACCTCTTGCCCCACCAGGTGGTGCTGACCCACCACGTGGCCGAGGCCAGCCCCCGGCGCTTCCTGGTGGCCGACGAGGTGGGCCTGGGCAAGACCATCGAGACCGCCCTGATCCTGCGCGAGCTGGCCAGCCGGGGCGAGATGACCCGGGCCCTGATGGTGGTCCCCGCCGGCCTGGTCCACAACTGGCAGCGCGAGCTCAACGAGGTCTTCCACCTGGACTTCGAGGTCTTCGGGGCCGAGGGCGACGTGACCGACCGGCGCTCGAACGCCTTCGCCCGCCACCACCGCCTGATCGCCAGCATCGACACCCTGAAGCGGCTCGCCCGGGTGCGCCGGATCCTGGAGGCGCCGCCCTGGGACCTGGTGGTCTTCGACGAGGCCCACCACCTGGCCGCCCACCGCCAGGGCAACCGGGTGCGCAGGACCGAGAACTACAAGCTGGCCGAGGCCCTCAAGGGCCATGCCCGGGACCTGCTGCTCCTGTCGGCCACCCCCCACCAGGGCGACCACTTCGCCTTCTGGATGATCGTGCAGTTGCTGAAGTCCACCCTGTTCCGGGACCCCCAGGACATGCTGGACAACCGCCACCGCCTGAACGAGGTGGTGGTCCGCCGCACCAAGGCCGACGCCTGCCGGGCCGACGGCTCGCCCCTGTTCGCCCGCCGCTGGGTCCACACCGAGACCTTCCTGATGTCGAGGGCAGAGTTCGCCTTCTACGGCCGGCTTCGGGAGTACCTCCAGGAGGGGTTCGCCCTGGCCCGCCGCCAGGGAGGCAAGGGCTGCTCGTTGGGCTTCGTGATGGCCGTCTTCCAGAAGATCGCCGCCTCCAGCTTCGCCGCCGTGCACCGCACCCTGCGCCGGCGCCTTTTGCTGCTGACGGTGAACCAGGCCCTGGAGCACGACCAGGCCCTGGACATCGAGGCCCGCGACGCCCTGTATGCCGAGGCCCGGGCCATGATCCGCGAGGAACTGGGCCTGGGCGAGGACCTGGTTTCGCGCACCGAGGTGGACCGCCACCTGGCCGACCTGAAGCTGCGGGTGGCCCGGCGGATGCAGGAGGAGGACGGCGCGGGGGCCGTCGACGAGTGGCGGGTCACTACGGGCAGCGAGGTGGGCGCCCCGGCCTCGGAGGAGGACGCCGCCGGCCTGGTGGCCTGGGGCTTCCCGGAAGAGCGGCGCATGATCCGCGAACTGCTGGCGGTCTTTCCGCCCGAGCGCGAGACCAAGGTCGATAAGCTTTTGCACGCCCTGGGCGTCCTATGGCAGCACAATCCGGGCGAGAAGGTGGTGGTCTTCGCTACCTACCTGGGCACGGTGGACCTGCTGGAGCGGGAGATCGAGGCCCGCTACCCCGGGCAGGGAGTGGTGGTGCTGCGCGGAGGCGACCAGGGGGCCAAGGTGGCCGCCGAGCGGCGGTTCCGCCGCCCCGACGGGCCCCGGGTGCTGGTCTGCACGGCTGCCGGGCGCGAGGGCATCAACCTGCAGTTCTCGCGGATCCTGTTCAACTTCGACCTGCCCTGGAACCCGATGGACCTCGAGCAGCGCATCGGCCGGATCCACCGCTACGGCCAGAAGGACACCGCGCAGGTCTACAACCTGGTGCTGGGCGACACCATCGAGGGGCGCATCTTCCTGCTGCTGGAGGAGAAGCTGGCCGAGATCGCCCGCACCCTTGGCAAGGTGGACGAGCGGGGGAACGTGGCCGAGGACCTGCGCAGCCAGATCCTGGGCCAGCTCTCCGAGCGCCTGAGCTACGATCGGCTCTACCAGGAGGCCCTGGACGACCCCGAGATGCGCCGCACCCGCCTGGAGGTGGAGGCCGCCCTGGCCAACGCCTCCCAGGCCCGCCAGGTGGTCTCGGAACTGTTCCAGGACCTGGAGGGCTTCCGGCTGCACGACTACCGGCCCTTCCAGGACCTGGACCGGGAGATGGCCCGCATCCTGGCCTTCCTGGAGGCCTCGGAGGCCGAGGCCGGGCGGCAGGTCAAGCAGGTCTCGGAAAGCGTCTGCGCCCTGGGTGAGGAGGGCCTGCTCTTCACAACCGACCGCGACCTGGCCGCCCAGCGCGAGGACCTGTCGCCCCTGGGCCTGGACCACCCCCTGGTGGCCGGAACCCTGGCCCGGTGGGCCGACCTGCCCCCCGAGGAGTTGGGCCTGGCTGTGCGCGCCGAGGTCGAAGAGCCCGGCGTGGCCGCCTGGTGGCGCGTCCAGGTGCACAGCCCGGGGGGCGAGAGCCGCCGGCTGGTGCTGGGCTTGGCCTGCACCCTGGACGGCCAGCGCCGCCCCGACTGGGAGCCGCGCCGAGGCGTCGACTGGTTTTCGCACCCGCCGGCCCCGCCCGTGCTGACCCCGGACCAGCGCCTGCGCCTGTACCACCAGCACCTGGAACCCATGCTGCTGCGCGAACTGGCCCACCGGGGCGTCTCGGCCACCACGGAGGACTTCACGGCTCGCCTGGCCGCGTGGGTGGAATTCGGGCGGGGGTGATGCGGGCCTTGCTACCCGACTACGCGGCCTG
>CAZQPM010000153.1:0-9611 GCA_964595195.1 uncultured Burkholderiales bacterium
CCCGCTGGGACTGGGGCCACGGCGCGCCCGCCCCTGCCGCCGGCCACTCCGGGAGAACTGCACCTGGTCTCCGAGGAACTGGGGATCGACCTGGTGCTGACGGGACAGTCGGTCCTGATCGGCCGGGAAGAGGGGGACGTGGTCCTCAAGAAGGACACGGCCATCTCCTGGTCCCACGCCCGCCTCACCTGGGAGGACGGCAGCTACTGGATCGAGGACCTGAATTCCACGAACGGGACCTGGGTGAACCGGCATCGTCTGACCCGCAAGGTCGAGCTGCATCGCGGGGATGAGATCCAGGCCGGCCAGAGTTGCCTGCGCCTGGTCTGAGGCCCGCCTCCCCAGCGGGCCGGCCGGTCGCACCCCGCAGGAAGTCGTCGGGCAAACGAGAACTGTGGTTCGATTTCCAACCCACAGAAGGGAGTTCGACTCCATGAAGCTCCGCCTTTCAGCCCTGGCTGTGCTGCTGGCCGCCGTGGTGCTGGTGATGTCGGCGGCTGACGCTCAGTCCCTGTTCGTCCGCAACCGGCCTTTTCCGAATCGGGTCAACCTGGGGGGAACGATGTATGTCCCCCTCGAGGAGTTCCTGCAAGCCTTGAAGATGGACTGGACCGTGCGGGAGGATGGCACGGTGGAGGTCAGTCCCGGCACCGGTTCAGGTGTCTCGCTGACGGAAGCGTCCGTGGCCCTGGCCTACCAGGGCCGGTCGACCCGGGTCGAGGGGACCCTGCGGGATTCCCAGGTCTGGGTTCCCCTGCGCCCCGTCGCCGAGTTCCTGAAGTTCAGCGTCGTCCACAGCCCCGCGATCGACGTCCTCGACGTCGTCTCGGGTCGGTTGACCACCGAGGAGGACCGGGAACTGGCGGCCAAGGTCCGGGCTGAGAGCACGGCTCGCGAGCAGGCCGTTCAGGAGGCCTGGAACAAGCGCAAGTCCCAGATCGAGGCCGAGCGCAAGGCTCGCCAGGAGGCCGAGAAGGCTGCCGAGACCGAGGAAGCGGCCGAAGCGGATGAAACCGGAGAGGCCGCCATGGTCGGCAAGAAGGCCGAGGCCGAGGAGGGGACCTTCCCCGCCGAGATGGCCGGCCGGCCGACCAGGACCCGTTCCAAGACGAAGGCCCGGCCCACCCCGTCTCCCACTCCGGCGCCCTCTCCCTCGCCGTCTCCGGCCCCCGCGCCGTCTCCGTCTCCGGCAGCCTCTCCCAAACCTGCGCCCGAGGCCCAGTTGATCGTGGTCAGCCCGCGGGCCCTGGCGGATTACTTCACGGGCAAGGTCACCTGCACGGCTCGTGTGCAGAACAACGGGGAGGCCCCCGCGACGCGGATCAGCGCCCTGGTCATCCTGCGAGGGCCCGACGGCTCGGTGTGGAACCGTCAGACGCTGCGTCGCGACAGCCTGCAGGTGGACGAGTCCTGGAACCTGGAGACCACCTACGTGCACCCCTCCAAGACTTCCATGCCCCGCGGCATTCCCACGGTGACCGTGGAGCTGGACTACGCCAGGAAGTAGTCATTCAATAAGGAACGCAACCCGGCCCGGAACGCGATCCCGCCCGGATCGCGATGGATCGGAATCGGACGACCAGGGTCCTCCTCGGGGGACCCTGGCGTTTTTTTCGGGATGACCGTGCGCCTGGAGGGTTTGGGGGCGGCTGCGCGAACGCTGCGCAATCAATTTCGACCCTGGCCGGGCCAGCTCTCCGGCCGACGGGTTCTGTGGAGGGTCTCATGATCTCGGTGAATGATTTTCGCACGGGAATGACCGTGGAGATTGATGGAGACCTGTTCCAGGTCGTCGAATTCCTGCATGTCAAACCGGGCAAGGGTGCCGCCTTCGTCCGCACCAAACTGCGGAATATCAAGACCGGCTACACGGTGGAGCGCACCTTCCGCGGGGGCGAGAAGCTGCAGCGCGCGCACATCGAGCGCCGCAAGATGCAGTTCACCTACGTGGAGGAGAACCAGTACCACTTCATGGATCTGGAATCCTACGAAGACGTGGGGATCGACAAGACCCTGCTGGGCGACTCGGTGCAGTGGCTGAAGGACGGCACCGAGGTCGAGGTGTCCTTCCACGATGTGACCCCGATCGGCATCGACGTCCCCAACTTCGTGGAATTGGTGGTCACCGATACCGAACCGGGATACAAGGGCGACACGGCCACTGGAGCCACCAAGGCCGCCACGCTGGAAACCGGGGCCGTGGTCAACGTGCCCCTCTTCATCGAGGTGGGAACCAAACTGCAGATCGATACCCGGACGGGTCAGTACCTGCGCCGGGTCTAGACGCGTGAGGGTCCTGGTCCTGGGAGCGGGGGCTATCGGGCAGTGGCTGGGAGCCCTCCTGGCGCTGGGAGGTGCGCAGACCCTGCTGGTGGCCCGTCCTCCTCACCTGCAGGCGATGCGCACCGAGGGCCTGCGCCTGGGGCCCGGGCAACCGCAGGCCCCGGTCCAGGCCCTGGCCTGCCTGGAGGAACTGCCCGTCTCGCAGCGCTCGGTGGACTGGCTGGTGCTGGCGGTCAAGACCTTCGCCGTCGAGGGTGCCTTGAGGGACCTGCAGGAGGCCCGCATCCAACCCGAGCGGGTCCTGGCCATCCAGAACGGGATCGGCACCGACGAACTGGTGGCAGCAGCCTTCGGGGCTGGGAGGACCTTTGCCGGAGCGGTGACCCGGGCGGTCTCGCTGGCGGGACCCGGATGCTTGAGGCCCGGCCGGCGGGGGGGGCTGGCCGTGGCGCCCCTCGAGCCTGGGGCCACCCCCGCCGACCTTCCTGCCCGGTTGGAGTCGCTGGGGGTGCCCGCCGTCTGCCGCTCGGATGCCAGCGCCCTGAGGTGGTCCAAACTCCTGCTGAACCTGGTGGCCAACGCCTCGTGCGCCATCCTGGATGCCCCTCCAGCCCAGGTGCTCCGGCAGGGTGAACTCTACAACCTGGAGATCCGGGCCTTGCGCGAGGCGCTTGGGGTCATGCGTCGCCAGGGGGTGCCGGTCCTGGACCTGCCCGGCTACCCGGTCCGCCTGCTGGCCTGGGTCGCCAGGAACCTGCCGATCGGGTCCAGCCGTCCCTGGTTGGGGCCCTTGATGGCTTCGGGCAGGGGGGACAAGCCCCCCTCGCTACTGCTGGATCTGCGCGCCGGCCGTCGCCTGACCGAGGTCGACTGGCTCAACGGCGCCGTCGCCCGGCAGGCCGCCCGGGTTGGGGTCGCCGCCCCCGTGAACCGCTGCCTGGCCTCGGTGCTGACGCGGTTGGCCGGGGGAGATCTGGCCCCGGAGACCTTCCGCGGCCGCCCGGCTGCCCTGCTTCGGGAACTTGCCGGGAACGGCCCGCGGGCCGGGGGAAGCGAACCCGGGGACGTCGAACCGCCTCCCCATGAGTGAACCTGAAGCCCTGACCCGGCGCCTTCCGGACGGCGACGGCCGACCGCCCCTCCCGGTGCACACGCCTCGGCCGGAGGACGACGTGGTGCCCGGCTGGGCGTCCCCTCCCCTGGAGGAGGCCCGCCGCCCCGACGAGGAGGCCGTGCTGGACGTGCGCGGCCTGACCAAGCGCTACGGCAGCACCCTGGCCGTCAACGAGTTGTCCCTGAAGCTGTACCCCGGGGACATCTTCGGCTTCCTGGGGCCCAACGGGGCGGGGAAGACGACCACCCTGCGCATGTTGGCCACCGTGCTGGCTCCGGATGCCGGCGATGCCCTGATCGCCGGCCATTCGCTGCGGCAGGTGGCCGAGGTCCGCGCTCGCGTGGGCTTCATGCCGGACTTCCTCGGGGTCTACGACGACCTGCTGGTCCGCGAATACCTGGAGTTCTTCGCCCGCGCCTACAAGGTGCCGGCCCATCACCGGGACTACGTGATCGGGGAGGCCCTGGATACCACGCGCCTGGCGAAGCTGGCGGACAACCCCGTGGAAGGCCTGTCCCGCGGACAGAAGCAGCGCCTGGGCCTGGCCCGGTTGCTGATGCACGACCCGGCCCTGTTCCTGCTGGACGAACCTGCGGCGGGCCTGGATCCCCGGGCCCGGGTGGAACTGGCCGACATCCTCAAAGGCCTGCAGAAGAAGGGCCGGACGCTGATCGTCTCGTCCCACATCCTGTCGGATCTGGCCGACTTCTGCAACAAGGTGGGGATCCTGGCCAGGGGACGCCTGCTGCTCTTCGGTGAGACCCGTCAGGTGGTGTCGCGCCTGCGGGGAACCCGCCGGGTGCGGATCCGGCCCCTGGAGCGGGGTGAGGAATGCCGCGAATACCTGCAGGCGCTTCCCGGGGTGCGCTCGGTGGCCTGGCAGGAGGATCAACTGGCCCTGGAATTTGCCGGCGATGACGAGCAACTGGCCGGGCTGCACCGCTCGCTCTTCGAGCGGGGCTTCCCCCTGGTCAGTTTTGCGGATGAGCCCTGGGACCTGCAGGAGGTCTACCTGCGTCTGACCGAGGGCCTCGACGGCGAGTAGGGCGGTGAGACCGGGAAGCCTTCTGGCCGGGCGCTACCGCTTCGAACGGCTCCTGGGGGAGGGGGCCACCGGCCGTGTCTGGCTGGCCGCGGACACCCGCGACAGGGGACGGGTCTGGGCCGTGAAGGAGGTGGACTTCCGCAGGGTTCCGGTGGCGGAGAGGCCCGAGGCCCTGGCCCTCTTCGAGCGGGAGGCCTCCATCCTGATGCGCCTGCGCCACCCCTCGCTGCCTCGCGTCGAGGACCGCCTTTCCCAGGATGGTCGGGAGTTCCTGGTCATGGAACGGGTGGAGGGGCCCACCCTGGCGGACATCCTGCGCCAGGGAGGCGACTTCCTGGACGAGGCCCTGGTGGCCTCCTGGGGCGTCCAGGTCTGCGAGGTCCTATCCTACCTGCACGGCCTGGTTCCGCCGGTGGTCTATCGGGACCTGAAACCCTCCAACGTCATGGTCCAGGTCAATGGACCGGTGAAGCTGGTGGACTTCGGCATCGCCCGGCGCATGCGCTCGGGACGCCCCGGTGACACCACGGCCTACGGAACGCCGGGCTATGCCCCGCCCGAGCAGTATCGGGGCCTGGCCGAGCCGCGCTCGGACCTGTACGCCCTGGGTGCCACGATCTTCGAATTGCTCTCCGGCCGGGATCCCCAACCCCTGGGCTTCGTCTTTCCACCGCTTCGCGACCTGAACCCCGAGGTCTCTGTCGAGATGGAGGCCCTGCTGGCGGCCTGCCTGGAGGTGGAGCCCGCGGCCCGGCCGGCCTCGGCCCGGGAGGTCCAGGAGCGCCTGGAGGTCCTGGCCCGGCGCCGCCGAGGTTGGCTGCACCGGGTCGTGGACCGTCTGCAGCATCGGTTTCGCGTGCAGGGTCGGAAGGGAACCCGGTAGGGGCCAGGAGGGACCGGAGCGGGTCGCCCCGAACGCGGGCGGATGCGTCCAGCGTCCTTTCCGTTCCTGCCCCTCCTGGTCGGGGGCCTGCTCCTCCTGGGGACCGGCGGTTGTGCCTCACCCCAGGCGACCCACCACAGCGGCCAGATCGGCCGGTTCTACGGAGAAGGGGTCTCGTTCAGCGTGCCCCAGGTGTCCCGGGCCGACAAGCCGGGCACCGAGGACCGCTACTGGGAACTGCGTCGGGGAATCGACAAGTCGGTCGTGGTCGCCTTCAAGCCCATGGCCGCCGGCCAGACGGGCTTTCGCGAGAACCTGGTCCTGACCGTCCAGGATCTCGACCGTCCGACCACTCCCGCCGAGTTCCGCGCCCAGCAGACGGCCGACCTCCAGGCCGCCGGCAACCTGGTCGGCGAGCCGCAACTGGGGGAGGATGCGTCCGGCCCCTGGCTGGGCTTCTCCCGTCAGGAGGAGGGCCAACCGGTGGTCTGCCGGGCCTGGTTCTTCACCCTCCCGGGTCAGGCGCCGGCCCGGCCCCGGGGCTTCGTGCTGCTGGGCACCGCAAAGTCGGGGTCGGGGAACCAGGAGACCCTGGAGCAGTTCGCCCGGGTGGCCGCCTCCTTCCGCGTGGGGCGCCCACCGACGGGCTTCGAGTTGCTGGGTTCGGCCGTCGACCAGGCGTTTGCGGCCCTGGGTAGCGGGCAGCCGGAGGGCCCGGGGGCAGCTCCGCCCCCTGCCGAGGCCACCGCTACCCCTGCCGCTGCGCCGCCTCCGGCCCCCGGCGCCTCGCCGTTGACGCCGGCTCCCTGAGTCGCTGGTCGGGCGGGGCCAGACCCCGGTCCGCAGGCTGTCGGCACCCCGGCCAAGCCTGTCCGGATGTTAGCATCCTGATGTAGAATATACGGGTCTGCGGACGCTATCTTGAAGAGGACTATCAGGTCCCAGCCATGCCGGGCCTGTTTGGTTTTTTCGTCACACAGCGCTCGAACAGCAGGTTTTCCAGGGAGGACGCACATGGACAGCATCAAGGTTCAGCCCGGTCAGAGCACCCCGGCGCCGATCATCGGCTCCCGGCGGGCGGCCGCCGGTTCCGGTTCGCCGATGCCCCAGGCTCAGGACTCGGTGCAATTGAACCCGGCCTTGGCAGGGGTGGCCCAGGCGGCCACACCGGCCCCGGGCCCCGCCAGCGCGCCCGCGGTTCCTGCCGCTCCGGTGGCTGTGGCCCCGCAGCCGGCGCGCACCTCCGGGGTCCCCGAGACGCTCTTCCAGGAGGAGCCGCCGGCCCAGCCGATGGACGAACCGACGGCCCCGGCCCCGCCGGCCGAGGCGGCCCCCAAAGCCCACTCCTGGGTGCCGGACGAGCGCTCGAAGCTGGTGCACACGCCGACGACCGTCAAGAACCTCGAGAAGCTAGCCCGGTCGGTCAGGCTCAACGAGAACGTGCTGATGAGCGGCCCTACCGGGGCGGGCAAGACCTCGCTGGTCAAGTACCTGGCCCACCTGACCAACAACGAGTTGCGCCGCATCAACCTCAACGATATGACCGACGTCGTCGAGATTGTTGGCGGTTACAAGCCCGGTCAGGATGGCCGCCCCGAGTGGCACGACGGCGTGGTGGTCGAGGCCCTCAAGAAGGGCCAGTGGATCCTCTTCGACGAGATCAACCTGGCCGAGCCCGCCATCCTCGAGCGCCTGAACTCGCTGCTGGACGACGACCGCTTCCTGATCCTGACCGAGAAGGGGGCCGGCGACTCGGGCCCCGAGGTGGTCAGGGCCGACGAGAACACGCGGATCTTTGCGACCATGAACCCGGCCTCCTACGCCGGCCGCAAGGAACTGTCGGCGGCGATGATGAACCGCTTCCACAAGACCTGGGTGGAGGGCATGAAGCCCGAGGAGATGGTCGAGATCATCCAGGCCAAGTCCAAGCTGCCCGAGAAGACCATCCTGCAGATGGTCATGTTCCACAAGCAGATGGCGGACATGTCCGAGCATCGCCAGATCGGCAAGAAGGGTGGCCCGTACCCCTTCACTCTGCGCGACGTCCTGAAGTGGAACAAGCGGGTCGAGAAGTTCGCCACCGAAGGCCTGAACACCGAACAGGTCCTGTGGAAGGAGGCCCGGGAGGTCTACGAGGCCCGCTTCATGACCGACGATGACCGCAAGGTCGTCGAGGATGTCCTGGCCCTGACCTTCGGCAAGGCCAACGAGCCCCCCACCCGCGAACTGGACGTCACCGTCGAGGATTTGGATGGGCAGGTCCGGATCGGCGAAGCGACCCTGGTCAAGGGCGCCGGTGGGACCCTGGTTCCGGACGACTCCGCGAAGCTCTTCAACACGCCCTCGACGGTGCAGAAGCTGACCCGCCTGGCCAAGTCCGCAGCCCTGGACGAGCCGGTGCTGCTGGTGGGTCCGACGGCGTCGGGCAAGACCTCCTACGTGCGCTATCTGGCGCACCTGGACAACCACAACCTGCATCGCTTCAACCTCAGCCTGCAGACCGATACCTCCGAGTTGATCGGCGGCTACGTGCCCGCCATGGACCCCGCCACGGGCAAGCCCAAGCCGGGCGAGTATGCCTGGCGTGACGGCACCCTGATCACGGCGATGAAGAACGGCGACTGGGTGGTCCTGGACGAGATCAACCTGGCCGAGCCGTCCATCCTGGAGCGTTTGAACTCGCTGTTGGACGACGATCGGGCCATCGTCCTGACCGAGCACGACGGGGAGAAGGTGGAGGCCCACCCCGACTTCCGGGTCTTCGCCACGATGAACCCGGCCACGTCGCAGTACGCCGGACGTCGCGACCTGTCGCTGGCCATGAAGAACCGCTTCACCGAACAGTGGTTCCCCGAACTGACGGATCCGGGCGAGACCACCACCATCGTGTCCGGGTGGCTCAAGAAGGTCGAGGGCGGCGAGAAGATCGCCGAACAGATGGTGGGCTTCCACTACGACATGCGGTCCAAGGTCGACAGCGGCGACCTGGCTTCGGCCAAGAAGGACGGCTTCGTCTACACCCTGCGGGATCTCAAGGCCTTCTCGAAGTTCCTCAAGACCTTCGGCCCCGAGTCACAGGACATGAAGGAGACCTTCGTGGACGGCGCGATGCACGTCTACATGGACGCCATCAGCGACGAAGAGGAGCGCCAGACCGTCGAGGCCATGGCCCGCGGCTTCGCCGAGAAGCTGTAGGTCCGACCCGCCCCCCCGGGTCCTTCTTCCGGATGGTTCAACAAGGAGTCGCTACGATGACTGAGATCCGCAGAGTGGACGTGGCCCCCGTCGAGATTCGCCGGGCCGCCCCGTCGCAGGCCCATCAGATGGAGCCCGCCGGCCCGCAGGACCGGGTGGAGATCGGCGCCCAGCGGTCGGCCGACACCTCCGCACCGTCCCCCGGCCCGATCCCGGCTCCGGCGGGCCAGGGAGCCCCGGCTGCCGAGAGCAGCGCCGACAAGGCGCTGGAGCGCGAACTGCGCCAGCGCCTGCACCGGATCGAGTCCATCGGCCGGTCGGTCGGCGGCGACTTCAAGATGCAGGTGAAGGAAGGCCCGATGTGGGCCTACGACTTCTCGAACAACACGATCACCTACCGGATGGAGGACCTGCAGGGCAAGCCTGCCGACTACGGGATCGGCGTCGTCCTGCACGAGGGATCGCACCGGCTTTACAGCCGCTGGCTGGTCGAGCCCGAGATGTCCCAGCAGGAACCCTTCCTGTTCCTGAACAACGCCGTCGAGGACCCCCGGGTCAACAACATCACCATCTCCCGTTACCAGGGGGCCAAGGACTTCTTCAAGGTCATCTACGACGAGGATCTCTTCAAGGGTCGCGCCGAGATGAAGGAGCAGATGGCCCAGAAGCTGGTCGAGTCCTCCCACGGCCTGGTCACCCTGGACCAGGCCCGGCGGGTCGTCGAGAAGTCCGGCATGCAGCAGCCGAAGCACATGCAGTTCGGCTTCGGCGTGATCTACGACTGGTACACCGACGGGCAGCGGGATCCGGAGATCAAGGACCCCAAGGTCAACGAGGCCCTGGACCGCACCCAGTCCGACTATCGCGAGGCCATCCGCTTGAAGCGGGACGTCCTGAAGACGGACCTGTCGGTGGCCGAGGTCGACCAGCAGGCCCAGGACTCCTACCAAGTCATCAAGGATCGCATCTGGCCCGTGTACAAGGAACTGCTGGAGCAGGATGTCAACGACCTCTCGCAGGCCATGCAGGGCCAGCAGGGCCAGAGCGGCCAGTCGGGCCAGAGCGGTCAGTCGGGCCAGAGCGGCCAGTCG
>CAZQPM010000154.1:0-9608 GCA_964595195.1 uncultured Burkholderiales bacterium
CCCCGGGAGATACTGCAGGATGCTTCCTTCCGGGAGGGGCACCAGCTCCTCGTCCCGGGGGGGCCGAAGCAGGCGGCCCAGGCGGGCCGCCCCCTCCCAGCCCGGCTCCTCCCAGAAGCGGCCGGCCTCATCGGCGCAGGCCACGGCCCAACAGGCCGGACTCCGGTGGCGGGAAGGCTGCCGGAGTCCGGCACCGCTGGGGCGCTCGGGCTGTCTTTCGGGCCGCCGGGTCAAGCTACTGGCCCCGGTGGGCGACCTCGCGCCCCAGGGTCGACAGGAACTCGGGGTTGCTCCGGGTCTTCCGGATCCGGTCGATGATCGCCTCGGTGGGGTCCTGATCCGCCCCCAGAAGGTCCAGGGCCCGCCTCAGCATCCAGATCTTGCGCAGCTCCTCCTCGCCCAGCAGCAGTTCTTCGTGCCGCGTTCCCGACTTCTTCAGGTCCATGGCTGGGAAGATACGGCGCTCGGCCAGGCGGCGCGACAGGTCCACCTCCATGTTGCCCGTTCCCTTGAACTCCTCGAAGATCACGTCGTCCATCTTCGAGCCCGTCTCGATCAGGGCCGTGGCGATCACCGTCAGGCTGCCGCCGTTCTCGATGTTCCGCGCCGAGCCGAAGAAGCGCTTCGGCATGCGCAGGGCGGCGATGTCCAGGCCTCCGGAAAGGGTCCGGCCGGAGGGCGGGGTGGTGTTGTTGTAGGCCCTCCCCATGCGGGTCAGGGAGTCCAACAGGATGACCACGTCCTTGCCCATCTCCACGAGCCGCCGGGCCTTCTCCAGGACGAGCTGGCTGACGTGGGCGTGCTGCTCGGGCGGCTCATCGAAGGTCGAGGCGATCACCTCGCCCCGGATCGACCGATCCATGTCGGTGACCTCCTCAGGGCGCTCGTCCACCAGCAGGGCCATCAGGATGGTCTCGGGGAAGTTCGCGGTGATGCCGTTGGCCAGCTTCTTCAGGAGGATGGTCTTGCCCGCCTTGGGCGGGGCCACGATCAGGCCGCGCTGACCCTTGCCGATCGGACAGAAGAGGTCGATGATCCGCGCGGACATGTCCGCCGCAGGTGTCTCCAGGGTATAGCGCTGGTTGGGGAAGATCGGCGTCAACTGATCGAAATGGGGGCGGCGCCGGGCGACCTCGGGGTCGATCCCGTTGATCGTCACGACCTTCAGCAGGCCGAAGTACTTCTCTCCACTCTTCGGAGGGCGCACCTGCCCGGTGACCATGTCCCCCATCCTCAGGTCGAAGCGCTTGACCTGGGTGATCGACACGTAGATGTCGTTGGGGCTGGGCAGGTACGTCCGGCCCCTCAGGAAGCCGAAACCCTCGGGTAGGACGTCCAGGACCCCGGTGACGAAGACCGTGCCCTGCTCGGTCTCCATGGCCACCTCGGGCTCGACCCTCGGCGCTTCGGCAACGCGCTCCCCGCCGACCGGGGCCCTCGGCGCCTCGCTGGAACGCTCGACTCCGGCCTGGCCCCTGGGGACTTCCGTGAAGCGCTCCAGGCCGGCCTGGGCCCGGCGCTCGTCCCGGTTGAAGCGATGCTCGGCACGCTCCTCGCCATCGGGGCGCTCCTCGACTTCCTCGCGCCGGGGACGCTCATCGCGCCGGGGACGCTCGGAGCGTTCCGACCTCTCCGGGCGCCCGGGCCTCTCCTCCCGCTCGGCGCGTCCTTCACGCTCGGCTCGGACCGGTCGCTCCCGGCGTTCCTCCCGGTCCTCGCGCCCGGGCCTCTCCTCCCGCTCGGCGCGTCCTTCACGCTCGGCTCGGACCGGTCGCTCCCGGCGTTCCTCCCGGTCCTCGCGCCCGGGCCTCTCCCCCCGCCGGGGACGCTCGGAGCGCTCTCGCGGTTCCTCAGGGTCCGGCCTCGGTGTGGCCTCACGGCGAGGAACCTCCTGCGACGCCGGACGGGCCTCGCGACGAGGCCGCTCGGAGCGCTCCTCACGGCCGTGAGTCGCGGGTCGGTCGACCTTCAGGTCCAGGAAGGCGGGCTCGCCGACCTCCTCGGCTTCGGCCAGTTCGACACGGGCCGGGCGCCCGCGACGACCGAGCGGACGATTCGGGGCCTCGGGTTGCGCGGCCAGGGGTTCGGGTTCAGGCGTCGAGCGGGGCCGGGCGACCTCGGGCTCGGGCGTGGACGGGACCACCTCTGCGGCAGGCTCGGGCTCGGATGCCGCCTTGCGGCGCCCGCGAGTCCGGGGGCGGAGCGCCTCGGGCTCCTCAGCCGGAACGGGTTCGGGGGGCGGTGTGGAGGCTGCCGGAGCGGATGGGGCTCCCGGAGCGTCCAGCAGGGCGACCAGTTGCTCCTTGCGCAGTTTGTGGAAGCCCTCCAGGCCCTTCTGTCTGGCCATTTCCAGGAGTTCGTCCCGACGGAGCGACATCAGGTCACCCTTGGTCTTCTTGTCCATTCCATCTTCTCCTTAGCCTGGTGCCGCACCGTGCGGCCGGATCGTTCTTGCGTTCCAGGGCCCGCCTAGACCTGGACCTGCTGTCGCCGCAACCCCCATGAACCGAGAGCTGCCAGAAGCAACAGGGCCCCAACCAGGCCCGCCACGTCGCCTCGCAGGTTGCCGAGGGGAGCCTCGGAGAGCAGGGCGCGATTGATGCCGTCATACATGTACCAGGTCGGCAGCCAGCCTGAGACCGCCCTCATGGTGGCGCTCAGGTCGGCCAGGGCGACCGGCACGAAGAGTACCATGTAGAGGACCGAGGCCGCGGCGTTGGCGGCGGCCTGCCCTCGAGCCAGCAGGGCCAGGACCGTGCCACCGGCCGCGGACACCAGGGATCCCAGGACCAGCAGCACCCCCAACGACAGCAGGTTTCCCTGTCCCCAGGCGTTCAGGACCAGTACCAACGCCGATGAGCCCAGGGCCAGCAGGAAGCCCGCAGCCACCTTCCCCGCCAGCACGCTCCCCAGACCGGCCGGAGCCAGCAGGACTGCCGCCAGCGTCTTCTTCTCCATCTCCTCGACCAGCGTCGAAGACGTGACCATCAGGCCCCCCAGGCAGGTGAAGACCACCCAGATCGGCAGCAGGACCTGCCGGACCTCGCCCCGGAACGGGTTGAGACCATGAACCCTGACGTCCGCGGGGATCTCCTGCCCCGCCATCTGGCGCAGGGCTCCCCGGACTCCCTCGCGCACCAGTGTGACCTGGGTCCGCGCGCTCTCGTCCAAGGCCAGGTCCAGGCGGGGGAACAGGTCCTCGCGCAGGTCCCGGTCGAAACCCTCCGGTATCCGAACGGCGCCAGCCGCTCTTCCGAGTTGCACCCGATCCAGGCACTGTTCCCAGTCGGCCAGCTCCTCCAGACGGAACAGATCCGAGGAGCGCAGGGCCTGGACCAGACCACTCCTCCCAGCGTCACAGACCAGCAGGCCGGGTCGCCGGATGTCCCCTCCCGTGAAGGAACGGGCGAAGAACACCGACAGCAGCACGGGCCCCACCAGGACCAGTACCAGGGTATGGCTGCGGACTGCATCCTCCAGATCCTTCCGGACGATGGCCAGAACCGTCCTGAGGCCGGACACCTGAGGACCTCCAAGAAGAGGTGCAGGCCTCCTGTGCAGGCCTGTGTTAGCCGGGTTCCCCGGCGTTCTTGGAGAGGGGAGCACGGACGCTGGGGTCCATGCTCTTCTCCTTGAAGAACTCGACCACTTCGAGAGTGGCCGCCTCACCGAGGCCCGAGACGACCAGGCGATGAGCGCTGGCCTTCGCGGTGCGGTGGCTGGGCACGACGTCGAACTTGACCAGGAAGGTCTTCAGGACGCGAGAACGCGCAGCCTCGGCCTTGGCCCGATCTGGCCAGACGTCGCCGTACTGCACCTCGGCCCCGTCCCCGACGATCCGGACCGGGGCCCCTCCCGCCTTCAGGGTGTCGTAGTAGGACTTCACATACAGCTCGCCACTCTTGACCAGCCTGAAACCATTGGGGACCTGGACTTCCCGCTCGGACACCGAAACCGAGACCTCCCGTCCGGCATCCCGCAACTGCTGGGCCGCCGCCTCCGCGGCCTCGGCCGTCGTGGCCCAGGCCACGACGTCGTTGGCATCAGGGCCCGAACCGGCCGAACCGGTCCAGGCAACGCCCAGCAGGATCAGGTTGACGAGAAGCAGGAAACCGAAAGTCGCGATCAGGACCCGGCGGATCTTGGAAAGAGCCAAGGGAAGGACTCTCCTGGGACGGACTCATTCTAATCAGGCCCACAGGGCTTGTCAACCCGATTGCGTGCCTGAAAGGACGGGGCTTTGCGAAGTCTGGATTGAGGATTCTTCACCCCTGCCCCGGGCTGCGCACCCCTGTCCGAGTGCGCTGTTCCAGGTCGTTCGACGGTTCAATCCAGGCTCCTTCCCGTCAGGTGGAGGAACAGGTCTTCCAGGCCGGCGGGCCGGAACGTCCTGCGCCCCCCACGGATCGCCTCCACCGGTTCGGGAAGGAGTTCGCGACACAGATCCTGGGGATTTCCCCGGACGACCAGACGACCCTTGTCCAGGATGCCCACCTGGTGACACAATTCCTCCGCTTCTTCCATGTAGTGGGTCGTCAGGAAGACCGTCCCTCCCCCACTGCAGAAATCGTGGACCAGTCTGCGGACCCCGCGCGCGGCGTGAGGATCCAGGCCCGCCGTGGGCTCATCCAGGAAGAGCAGGCGGGGGCTGCCGACCAGGGCTCGCGCCAGGGCCAGGCGTTGGCGCATGCCCCTGGACAGTCGGGCGACGGGTTCACCCGCCTTGTCCTGCAGGCCGACCCGTACCAGCAGATCCTCGACGACCTTCAGCGAGGCCCCGTGAAGGCGTGCGAAGAAGGCCAGGTTCGAGCGCGCTGGCAACCGTTCGTAGTGGCCTGGTTCCTCCAGCATCACCCCGATCTGGCTGCGCAGGCGGCGGGGCTCGGCGGCGGGGTCCAGGTCCAGGACGCGGATCTGGCCATGGTCGGGACGCAGTTGCCCGGTGAGCAGACGGATCGTGGTGGTCTTGCCGGCACCGTTGGGACCCAGCAGGCCGAAGACCTCCCCCGCCGGGACGGTCAGGCTCAGGCCTTCCAGGGCCCGCAGGCTGCCGAAGGAGCGCTGGACATCCTGCATCCGGAGTGCGGCGGGGTTCGTCACGTCCGGCGCTCCTTCGGGACCACGACCTAAAGTCCCACCCACTGCAGAATCCACCAGGTGGCTCCCAGCAGCCCCAGGGCCGCCGGGACGAGGAGGCGGCGGGTCCAGGCCAGGGTGCGCCGCACCCGGCCCTGTGAGCTCAGCGTGCCGACCAGCACCTCGGGGAGGTGGGGCATGAGCCACCCACTGACCTCCACGGCTCCCTGGCCCGCGGGCGAAGCCACCAGCAGGATCCGGCCCGAGCCCACCTCCAACCAGGTCCCTTCCGGAACCGCCAGGCCGTCGGGCCGATCCGCGATGCGACCCTGCCAGCGCACCGGCAGGGCTCTTCCGCGCCCCCGGGCGGCGATCCAGAGGTCCAACGGGTCGCCGGACTGCGCGCGCGTCAGTGGCAGATCCCAACAGATCCGGAAGACCATGCCCAGCGCCAGGAGGACGACCGGCGCGGCCAGGGGACCTCCCGGCCGCGAGGCCAGAGCGATCCCCAGGGCCAGGCCGCACCAGGGCGCTACACGTCCAGGCCAGTCCCGGCGTGCTTCCCGACCGGGCCACCCGGCCCCCTGGGGGCCGCCCAGGGCCAGGAGCCGGGCCTGGAGGCGGACTTCCGCCAGACCGACGGGAGCCAGGAGGTCCAAAGCCTCCATCCAGGCCGGGAAGGTCGCATACCGAGCCAGCCTCTCCCGAAGCCTCACCCGGGCGGCCGCGTCCGGAGCCTCCGCGGGCAGGACCAGCGGGCGCAACGGTGCCTCCAGCAGGTGGGCCAGGGCCAGGAAGGCTCGTCCCAGGAAGAACAGGGGCCCGGTCCCCCCGCGCAGCCGGCCATACTGGGCCACGGTGGCCTCGAATGCCCGCAGGAGACAGGGCAGGGCCAGGAACCGGCTCAGCAGGGCCCCGGAGACTCCACCCCGCCCGTCCAGCAGGCCCTGGCTCAGCTCCTGGAGGTCCTCGGCCGGGCCCTCCAACAGGCCTCGCGTGGCGACCAGGTCGGGGCGCCGCCCCAGGGCGACCAGGAAGGGCCTCTCCTCGTCGGCCAGGGCCGCGACCGAACCGGTCGGATCCGGTTGCAGACGCAGAAGACTGCGCAGCAGGCGCTCGCCGCCAACCGCCTGGGCGGCCACGAGAGTCAAGGAAACCAGCGCACCCCAGGCAGGATGGACCCGGGAAAGAACCGGGCCGATCAGGAAGGCCAGGACCCCGCCGGACAGCCACAGGCCCGCGAGCCAAGCGGCGCACAGGCCTGTCCGGAGCCCCGAGGGCCTCACCTGCCCCCTACATCCATCCCCACTCATCCTCGAGCTTCTTGCGCTCGGCCCGGTTGATCCGCATCGCGTCGTTGAGGCGCTCGTTGCCCTGCCAGATCAGGTCCAGGCCCAGGTCCAGGTGGGAGATTTCTCCATCCTCTACGAAGAGGGACATCTCCTGCATCCCCATCTCGTAGTGGTCCATCCCATCGCGCCCCTGGCGCACCTCGTCGTCGGCATACTCCTCGTAGCCTGATTCCTGGATCAACTGCTCGGTTCCCACGCGCTTGTCCGCCAGCATCGAGTAGATGTTCTGCAGGAACTCGAAGAAGTCTTCGGTGGCCCATTGCCCCGCCTTGACCTTCTCCACGGCGTCCTTGAACTGTTGGAAGCGGCCGGCGACCTTGTCCACGACGACCATCGATGTGGTGTCCAGGCGTGGCAGGGTGGCGCCACATCCGGCGCAGAGCTTCAAGCCCTTCTTGTTCTGGGCGCCGCATTGCATGCAGATAATCAAGCGGGACCTCCGCAAGGTCGAGTCGATGCCAGACCCCTCGGGTTCAGATTCTTCGGTTCCGATTTCGCCTTCGAGACCGAACCGGTTGGCCCTTCCCATGGACCCGGGCCCGGGTGGGACGTGCCGGAGCTCATCGCGAGACCTCCTGGAGACGCCCGCCCTCCAGGTGGAAGATCTTGCGGGCATAGGCCGCCACCTTGGAATCGTGGGTGATCAGGACCGTCGTGATCTGCTGGTGGTCGTTGATCGACCGCAGGACGTCCATCACCTCCTTGCTGGAACGTCCATCCAGGTTGCCGGTCGGCTCGTCGGCCAGGATCAGCCCGGGCAGGTTGGACAGGGCCCTGGCGATGGCCACCCGCTGCTGCTGCCCCCCGGACAGACGGGTCACGCTGTCGTTGGCCCGGCCCTCCAGACCCACCAGGCGGAGCAGGCTCTGGGCCCGGTTCAACTGCTCGTCCCTGTTGACCCCAGCCAGTTGCATGGGGAGCAGGACGTTTTCCAGCAGGGTCAGGGTGGGCAGGAGGTTGTAGTTCTGGAACACGAAGCCGATGTGGTGCAGCCGGATCCGCTCGCGGACCGACTCTTCGGCCTCGGTGACATCCGTGTCCTCCAGGATGACCTTGCCGAAACTGGGTTGTTCCAGACACCCCAGGAGATTGAGCAGGGTCGTCTTGCCCGAGCCCGAGGGCCCCATGACCGAGAGGAATCCCCCCTGGGGAACCTGGAGGTTGACGTTCTCCAGGATCTTCACCGGCCCCGAGGGCGTCTCGAAGTACTTGTGCACGCCGCGCAGTTCGAGTTTCACGCTACACCCACCTCAGGCCCCTGACGATGTCGACCCGCCAGACCAGGACGGACGGGATGGCCGCCCCCACCAGGCCGACCACTGCCGAGAGGAGGAGGGCCTGGAAGACCAGGGCCGGGGTGATGGCGGCCAGGGGGAAGGGAAGATGCAGCAGCGTGACCATGGCCCGATCCAGGAGGATCGAGCCGATCCACCCGAAGACGACGCCCAGGGCACCACCCAGCAACGAGAGCATGACCGACTCGGTGATCACCATGGTCACCACCGTCGCCCGCGGTGTGCCGATGGCCCGCAGGGTTCCGAACTCGCGCATCCGCTCGTAGGTGGACATCAGCATCGTGTTCATGGCCGCGGTGACCGCGATCAGGACGCCGATGGCCGAGATGGCGGCCTGCAACAGCCAAGCGTACTCGATGTAGTCGTTGGCAGCCCCCAGGTACTGCTTGCGGGTCATGACCCGGACACCGGGGATTCCCAGGGCCTCGATGGCCTGGGCCACCTCGGTGGCCCGATGGGAGTCCTGCAGCTTGACCCAGACCTCCTGGACCCCCTTGCGCGGATTGCCGTCGAGGGACGTCTCCAGGGTCAGGTAGGCGAAGTAATCCTGGAAGCCCGCCCCCGCCGAGGCGATTCCAGAGACGGGGTACTTCGTCTCACCGGGGCCGAAGCGGTCTTTCGGGCCCTCCTCTGAAGGCGGGCGGGGCTGCTGGGGGTCGGCGGGGACAAGGTTCTCGCTGGCGGCCAGGCCGGCCCCGACCAGGACCTGCCCCTTCTCCATCATCAAACCGTCGACAACCTCCAGGGACGGCAGGAACTCGCGGACATCGGTGGGTTCGATCCCGACCACCATCACGGCTCCGCGCTCGCTGGTCCACTGCTGACGGGTGATGGGAGCCACGCGCCGGACATTCCCCAGGGCGCCGATCTTCTTCACCCAGGACATGGCGATGGAATCGGTGGTCAGACCCACCGTGCCGACGGGCCCGGTGGGAAGGGGCGCCGCGGTACGGGGCATCACGTAGACGTCGACGGCCCGCCCGTCCAACTCCAGGGAGACGCGGCGGTACAGACCCTCGGCCAGGGAGACCATGGCGACGAAGGCGCCCACGGCCAGCATCACGCCGACCAGGGTCAGCAGGCTGCGCTCCCGGCGCCTCAGGACGTTGCGAAAGGCCAGGGTCAGGGCGATCATGGTGTCTTCAAGGGCCCGCGAGGGCCGCAACTGCGTGGTGGGACCTCCAGAAGAGTCACGGGGCCTACCTTCTCTCCGGTAGCAGTCGATCCTCCGGGTCGGGACGAACGGAAAGGGCCGCCGGATCTCCCCGACGGCCCTGGTTCCAGGTCCCTGGCCCTCAGGCCCCGCTGGTCTGGCTTCTGCGGCGCAGGATGGCCGGTTCCAGGAACTCGTCGGAGTTCCTGGAGGACGAACTCCCGAAGGAGATCTCCTCAGGCGTGCCCGGCAGGCCCGGGCTCAGGAAACCGTGTTCCTCCTGCTCCAGGGGCGCGGAGGTGGCACCGGTGAAGCCCGTGGCGACCACGGTGATCCGGACCTCGCCATCCATCCTCTCGTCCTTGACCGAACCGAAGATGATCTGGGCATCCGGGTCGACGGCCTCATAGATGATCCGCGCGGCCTCGTTGAGCTCCAGGAGCGTCAGGTCGGTGCCTCCGGTGATGTTGAACAGGACTCCGGTGGCGCCGTCGATGGAGGCCTCCAGCAAGGGGCTGGAAATCGCCGCCCGAGCGGCCTCGACGGCGCGGTTCTCGCCCGAGGCGACGCCGATGCCCAACAGGGCCGAGCCGGCATCCGACATGATGGTCTGCACGTCGGCGAAGTCCACGTTGATCAGGCCGGGGACCGTGATGATCTCGGAGATGCCCTGGACCCCGTTGCGCAGGACGTCGTCAGCCAGGCGGAAGGCATCCGAGATGCTCTCCTTCT
>CAZQPM010000155.1:0-9602 GCA_964595195.1 uncultured Burkholderiales bacterium
AAGCTCTTTTAACAATTAACGCTACTGTCCACCAGAAAATCACACTTTTTATCGAGTACATAGCGATAAAAATAATGGGATTCACGCAGTAGTAGTTGAGACAAAGGTCCCACCAGTAAGTCCAATAATTGGCAATATAGTCGATCACGGGGGCATTTTAACACAATCAAGTTTAGCAATAAAGGGCGCTTTGCCCATAATAGCAGAACTTTTTTTAGTTTTTCCAGCTCAGACTCTCCGAGCTGAGTCTTATTTCTTGACATCAAGGCCCTTTTGTGATAGAAACTCCTTGTGCGTTGACCAGTTTAATTGAGTTTAGCGCCAGGAATGAGTACCTGTGGCTTAATGGATAGAGCGGCTGGCTACGGACCAGCAGGCTGGGGGTTCGAGTCCCTCCGGGCACGCCACACAGATGAAGACGCGGTTCCAAGTCCGGAACCGCGTCTTTGTCGTCGCCCCCGTTCCGGCCATCGGACTCAACTGCAGGCTGCCTGACCGGCGGTCTCGGGCCAGGGCCGGTATTCCAGGCCGGGCAATCCCAGGTATCCGACCATGTCGGGGTTGTCGTGGATCTTCCACATCAACTCTTCGAAGACGACCTGGTAGAAGCCGCACATCGGCGCCTCCCGCATCAGGTTCCCGAAGCGGGCCATGGTCTTGGAGGTGCATCCCCCGTAGCAGAAGCGCTTGAGATGGCACTGGCTGCACTTGGGAATGTTGTCCACCGTGCGCGTCTGGATCAGCCGCAATACCGGATTGGACTCCACCATGCGCGCCAGGTTCAGCCCGTCGTCGTGGATGTTGGCCATCCGGAACATGTCCAGGCTGGCCATTTCTTCGCAGGCGTGGATGCCCCCGTCGATCCCGAATCCCAGCACCGAGTTTCCGGCTCCGCAGGGGGAGCGGTAGCACATGAAAGGCCGGTTCTTGGAGAGGAGATTGTTGATCTGGTTGTTCACGTCGGAGATGCTCAGGCCCTCGCCGTGCTGACGACACCAGGCCAGGGCCTCGTCCACCATCTCCAGCCAACCCCGCGCAAACTCCTCGGTCCGATCCACGGGGAACTGCAGACGGTAGAGCGAGCGCCCGATGTACGAGGAGTAGTTCAACCGGAACGAGCGCCGCTCCATGTCGTTGAGCAGGAAGCGGAACGACTTGACGTAGTCGCCGGGTTCGTGCACCACCCCCAGCAGTCCGACCTCCAGGCCGGCCTCCTCGGCCTGGCGGACGTTGTGCACGACCACCTCGAAGGTGCCCTTCTCGCTCCCGGCCAGGACGCGGTTCCGGTCGTGCACCTCGCGGGGGCCATCGAGGCTGACCCCCACGATGATGTCGAGTGCCTTGAGGACCTCCACCTTGTCAAGCGTCAGCAGGGACCCGTTGGTCTGGAACATGAACCACAGATTCTTGCCCAGACGATCCCGCTCGTTGACGTGACGGGCCCACTTGACCAGTTCCTGCATCTCCTCCCAGGCCAGCAGCGGCTCGCCCCCGTGAAAGTCGATGGTGAAGCCATCGCTGGGAATCTCGTGAAGGATCTTCTCGATGATGCGCTGCCCGGTGGCCAGGGGCATGCTGCCCTTGTTGGGGAAGGAATCCGCCATGCAGTACAGGCACCCGAAGTTGCAGGCCTCGGTGAGGTGCAGGCAGAGATAGGCCGGGTAGAATTGAGGCGGCTTCCACAGTTCGGCGGGGTCCTGGCAGATCCGACCGTTCACGCTCAGCATGTTCAACTCGAACATGCGGATCAGGAAGGCCTCCCTCTGCTCGATGCTGAGGACGTGGGGCAGGGACCGGAGCTCGGCCCAGTTGGTGGGCCGGGATAGCTTCTGCCAGAAGCCCAGGTAGGGTTCCTCCAGGATGATCCACGAGGCCGACTCGGGCTCGATGAACAGGAGCCGCTCGCCTCTCCGGCGCATCCGGACCCCGGGCGTCCGATTCAGCAGGGCCCCCTCGGGCAGTGTCGGCCGGGCCGGGTTCCCGGGTCGATCGGTCTGGAGCATCTCCTCATCCTCCCAATGCTGGCACGAGTTCCGGCTCATCCCAGATCTTCCACATCAATTCGGTGAAGGTCGATTCATAGAAGCGACACAGGGGATCCTCGCGCAGCAACTCCCCCCACCAGGCCAGGGCCTTGTGGGTGCAGCCCCCACCACAGATGTGCCTCAGGGCACAACGAGAACAGCGCGGAATCCTCTCGACCCGCCGCCCCCACAACTCCTCCAGCCGCGGGGAGGTTTCCGCCAGGCTCCCCAGATCCAGGTCATCCAAGGACCCGATGTGGAGTCTACCCTGGGTCGACTCCTCGTATTCTTCACACGCGTAGACATCCCCGTTGTGGGAGAAGGACAGGATCGAGTTCCCCAGACCGCACGGCGAGCGCAGGCACATGTGGGTCCGCCTCTTGGAGGTCAGGTTCCGCAGCATGGAGTCCAGGTCGTGCACGGCCAGGGTCCTGCCCAGGCGGCGGGCGTGACCCAGGGCCCGGTCCACCATCTCCATGAACCCCCGGTGCAGGGCCAGGGCCCGCTCGGGCCCCTGATCCAGGTGGTCCCGGGCCCGCCCCAGGGGTTGACACGGGTTGAGCCTCATGGCCTCGAAGCCCAGGTCCTCGACGAAGTAGTCCAGGACCCGGGGATAACTGGCCGGCTCGTAGATGACGGCCAGGGGGCTCACCGCCAGACCCATGTCCCGGGCCCGCAGGAGGTTGGCCAGGACCGACGCGTGGGTGTCCTGGCCCGAGCGAGTCCGGCGATGCCCGTCGTGAAGGTCCGGGGGGCCATCCAGCGAGACGCCGACCCCGACCTCGAATTCCACCAGGCGCCGGACCCGGTCCCCGGTCAGCAGGGCCCCATTGGTCTGCATCAGGAAGGAGACCTCCTTCTGGTGGACCTGCTGCAGTTCGCGGGCCTGGCGCATGACCTCCAGGACCGTCTCGAAGGCCAGCAGCGGCTCGCCTCCCATGAAGTCGAAGAAGAGGTGGGTGGCGCGCAGTTCGCGGAAGGCCTTGTCCACGATGCGCCTGGCCACCGTCGGGGACATCACCTCCAAGGGGGAGGCGGCCGAGGAGTTGTAGCAGTAGGAACAGGCATAATTGCACCCTCGGGCCACGTGCAGGGCCAGGAAGGACGGTCCTTCAGGGTCGGGATGCAACCACAATCCACCCGGATCCAGGTGGGGCCGGCCATTCAGGCGCACCAGGCCCCGACGGTGCAACTGCAACACCTCGGCCGTCAGATCCTGCGGAACCCGATCGGGAAGGGCCGCCTGCAGGGCCAGGAAGGTCAGGGGCCGGGAAAGGTGCGCATACACGGGCCAGGTCCGATGGTCCAGAACCATCCAGGAAGCCGACTCCGGTTCGATGGCCAGGACCCGTCCGCCGCGCCGGGTCGCCTGGATCCCCTCGGCCCGGGCGACCAGGACTCCATCCCCGAGGACCTCGGCGGGGCGCGGGGGAAGGCTGGTAGTGATCCGCATGGGAGACTCCGAACTGGGCCCCCGAGGCTGGGAAGACCTTCCCGCGTCCGGCCCGGGGAATTATAGCAGGCGCGCTTCCGGGCCTTCAAGCCGAATCCCGGGACCGCCAGGATTCAGCGCGAACCCGACCGCACCCGGAAGAGGGCCGCGGCCGGTCGGACCTCCTGCTCCAGGTCCAGAGGGTCCAGCTCGAAGCGCGACCAGGCGTCCAGGTCCGGCAGTCCCCGGCCCTCGTCCACCGCAAAGAGCAACAGGCCGCCGCTCGGGACCCCGACCACGGGAGCCAGGATGGCAGGCAGGCCGTGACGGTAGCGCAGGAAGCAGGCATACTCCGGCGCTTCGGCCGCCACCACGCCCGCCCCCAGTTCCCGACGCGCCGTCGCCACCAGGTCATCCTGGGGGGCCAGGGGGTGCGGCTCCTGGAGGAAGTCCCGGAAGACCCACGGAGAGGCCAGGGCCCACAGGAAGAGCATCCCGGCGACCAGGGCCCCGACGCGGCCGGAGAGGACCAGGGTCCGGGCGCCCAGCAGCGCCAGCATGAGCATCGGCACCGCCACGTGGTGGCCGAATCTCCAGGTGTCCAGGGAGTTCACGGCACCATAGTCGCCGAAGGGATACCAGGACAGGAACAGGGTGATCGCCACGACCCATCCCGCCGCCGCCGCGGCCGGACTCCGAAGGGGCCGCGGGCTGGCGCTTCCCAGACCGACCAGGGCCAGCAGGGTCAGCGGAAGCGGCCACAAGCGGTTGACCAGGAAGTAGAGGGCGTTGTTCTCCAGGTTGGCCAGGCGATTGCCCCACACCGTGAAACCGCCGCGGGGAATGGCCTGGAAGTGGTGGGCCAGGCTGGGATCGTGGCTGCCCATGACGATCAGTGGAGGCGCGGCCAGCAACCCGAGCACGACGGACCAGGCTCCTCGGACCCGCCAGGACAGCGCTCGGACCGACGGCCAGGCCAGGACCATCAGGGCCAGGACGTAGAACAGGCCCTCCGGACGCATCTCCCCGACGGCCGTGGAGGCCAGGACCAGCCACCCGAGGCCGAAGGAATCCGGCCTGCGCAGGAAGGACTCCAGCGCCAGCAGGGCCAGGACGATGCAGAACAGCGAGCCGTTCTCGGCCCCGGCCGAGCCGGACAGGCGGAGGACCAGGGGCAGGGCCACCAGGGCCAGGGAGCCGGCCAGGGCCAGCGGCCAGCGAAAGCGACGGACTGCGGCCAGGAAGGCCAGCGGCGCCAAAGCGGCCAGAAGCATCCGGCTGACCAGTACGGCGCGCCCCCAGGCAGGCTCCTCGACCCTTCCGGCCTGGGGGGCCTCATCCGGGCCGACCGCCAGCGCCAGGAGGAAGGGCCAACCCTGCGGGTAGGGAGGCTGGAAATGGCCGGTCGGCCGGGGCCGAGGTGGCCATCCTGTCCAGACCAGAGGCTCGGCCCTGCCGGTCGTGGCCATGTTCCGGGCGATCGCCACGTAGAAGAACTCGTCATAGTAGACGGCGGGACGGGCCGGCAGGGACCAGGCCACGGTTCCCGAGACCAGGATGGCCCCCAACCAGGCTGCCAGGTCCCGGCGATCCAGGCCGCGCACCGCGCGGGCTGCCCCCCACAGGGTGAACAGGGCCAGGGCGCCCAGGTGCAGGGCCAACGCCCGCACGTAGCCCCCCTCCAGCAGGAAGTCGACCAACCGCCTAGATCCCCAGGGCCAGCTTCAACCCGGCCCTGGCCTTGCGCGCCAGTTCTCCGGGTGAACGCAGCGCCGCCAGGCTCCTCAGGAGGAACCGGGGCGAGAAGTAGAAGGACCTCACGGCCTGCCGCAGCAGATCCTCCAGTTCCCGGCGCCCCAGGGTCTCCTCCCAGTAGGGGGGATGGAAGTCCTCCCGAGGCTCCAGGACGAAATCCCTCCAGACGTCGCGCGCCACGATCCCCTCCTGCATGGCCCGGGCGTAGAGCAGCGTCCTGGGCAGCAGCATCGTGATCGAGAAGTGGACGAAGTCCAGGTCCAGGCTGCGGGCAAAGCGCATCGTCTCCAGGATCTCCTCCCGGGTCTCCCCCGGCGACCCGATCATGAAGTCGGCGTAGGTCGAGATCCCGGCCTGGCGGGTCCAGCGCAGGGCCTGGCGAGCCTGGTCCAGATGGATCCCCTTCTTGAGGATCCCCAGGACCCGCTCGGTCCCGGATTCAACGCCGTACTGGATCCTCTGGCATCCGGCCCGGGCCATGGCCTCGAGCATCTCGGGATCGACGCGGTCCACCCGCGAGCGCACGTCCCAGGAGATGTCCAGGCCCCGCTCCCGGATCCGCCGGCACAGATCCAGCACACGTTCACGGTCGAAGGTGAACAGTTCGTCGAAGAACAGGAACTCGCGGATCCCGAGACTGACGGCATGCTCCAACTCCTGGACCACTCGAACCGCTGGGTTGGCCCGATACGTCTTGCCTCCGGCGGTCGAGCAGAAGGAACAATGGTAGGGACACCCCCGACTGGACATCACGGTGGTCGTCGGGGGGCGCCGGCTGACGACACTGGCGTAGCGCCTCCAGGGGGTGAAGCGACGGTCGGGGATGGGCAGATCCGCCATATCGGGATGGAAGTAGCGCGGCTTGCGGGCATCGCCCCGACGCATCACCCCGGGCAGGCCTTCCGTGTCGCCCCTCCCGTCGTCCAGGCGGTCCAGGAGGGCCGCGAACGGGACCTCGCCATCCCCGATCACGATGTAGTCGATCTCGGGATGTTCCAGGCTTTCCAAGGGGAAGAGGGAGACGTGGGGTCCCCCCACCACGACGCGAACCTCAGGAGCGACGGCCCGCACGGCCCTGGCCACCAGCAGGCAATCCAGCCAGGTGTGGGTCATGGCCGAAAGGCCCACCACCTCGACGCCGGCCAGCCTGACGCGCCGGGCGACCTCCTCCGGAGGGAGACGTTCCAGGAGGGCGTCCAGGACCTCGACCTGGTGGGACGTGCGCTCCCGCAGCCAGGTCGCCAGGTAGATCAGGCCGATCGGCGGCAGGAAGCCCAGGCTCTCCTGGATCGCCTTCATGTGAGGAGGCGAGATGATGTGGGGCTGAGCGGGCCAGACCAGCAGCGTGCGCACGGCTCAGGGCCCACCCGGGCGCGAGGCCTGGCGCTGGTCCAGCCAGTTCTGCCCGCGTCGGGTCAGACCATCCACCTCGTAGAGGGTGAAGGAGAAGCCCGAGACGGGATCGGCGCTTCCGGCCACCAGGCGCATGTGGAGCAGTTCCGCCAGCCAGTCGCGACGGTGGAAGTCCCACGGACTGGCCTTGACGCCGAAGTAGTAGAGGAAGGCGCGCCGGCCCGAAGCCAGACCCTGGTCCAGGTCGACCAGGAAGCCGGGCGGGTCGCCGACCCCAGGCCGCGCGAAGGCCTCCCGGGAGACCACGACCAGACCGCAATCCCGTCCCGTGGCATAGCTCAACTCGGCCAGGTGCAGCTCGGTGCTGCGCAGGTGCTCGGGCCGACCATCGGCCATCAGGCGGGCACCCGTCGGAAGTCGGGCCCCCACCTCCCGCATCAGGGAGAACTCGTGCTGCCAGACGTGCTTCGACTGCACGAAACCGTCATAGCGCAGGGGATGGGTCAGCCAGGGCACCAGGAGCAACAGCAGGAGTCCCCCCAGGACGGGCCTGGAGACCCTCGGAGCCAACCATGCGCGCAGCGCTTCCAGGCCGGCGGCGGCCAGGACCAACAGGCCCAGGGCCGGTTGCAGGGCATTGCGCCAGGAGTCCAGGGTGTGGTGCAGACCGAAGTCGGCCGAGGGGACCTGCGAGTAGAAGAGCTGCAGGGCGGCGAACCACAGGATCCAGGCAGCCGCCTTGCGCCACGGGCGCCAACCGAAGGCTCCAATCAGGGCCAGGGCGGTCAGTTCGGGCGGATGGATCTGGCCGTCGATCCAGTAGACCAGATTGTTCTTCACATTCAGGGCGACCTGCGCCAGACGGTCCGCCTCGCTGCCGTAGAAGAGGTAGTAGCCCTGGCCCGTGCCCTGGACATAGCAGGCCAGGCCGGGGAGGGAGAACACGGCGAGGCCCGTCAGGACCAGATAGAAGTGCTTCTCGCGCAGCAGGCGGAGGGGTTGGGGGTCCAGCAGCAGGGCGGTCACCAGGAGGACCGGCAGCACCGCGAAGGGGTTCTCCATCCGCCAGTTGACGCACCAGGCGGCCGACGTGCCGGCGCAGTACAACCAGACGGGCCGCCGCTGCTCCTGCCAGGCCAGGACGCCGACCCAGGTCAGCAGCAGCCAGCACAGCGAGCCGTTCTCCAGGGCCATGGAGCCCGACATGCGCAGGTGGATCGGCAGGACCGCCAGCGCGAAGGTCAGGAACAGCGCCGGGGCGGGCCTGCGGAAGAGCATCCACCCCACCGCGAAGAGCAGGACCAGGCTGAAGATGGCCATTCCCAGGGCCACGGCGATGGCCGCCTGGATCCGGGCCCCGGTGACCAGGAAGACCAGGGAGAGCAGGAAGGACCAGGCCGCCGGGATCGGGATCAGGACGCGGTCGTCGGAGGGGCGCAGGGGCAGCAGGAAGTCGCCATCCTTGGCGAGGCCCCTGGCGATTTCCAGGAAGTTGATCTCGTCGAAGAAGACCTGGGGACCGTGAGGCGCCCAGAAGAGCCGCAGCGAGGTCCCTCCCACGCACAGGGCCCCCAGACAGTACCAGGCCCACCGCGGGACGCCGGCGAAGAGCCGACCCAGCTCGCGCAGGCGGGGCAGCCAGCACAGCAGGGTCAGGACGAGGAGAACCAACAGGAACGGAGCCGTGGCCTGGATGATGAAGTCATCGACCCGGTTCTTCAGGACCGGATCCTCGACCAGGGCGTGCGTCCCGCGATAGATGAGGCCCATGGGACTATCTTGACCTGAAGGGAGCCGAGGCCCGAGCGGCCCCGGGATTGCGGCACCAGGCCCGGAACGCCGCCAGGAGGATCAGCAGGGCATCCCACAGGGTGCTGTTCGACCGGTAATGTTGGGTCCGGATGGGGAAGTCGTTGGCCACCCTCCATCCCCTCCGGGGCAAGGCGACGCACAGTTCCTGTTCACAGCAGTAGCGCTGCCCGCCCATGACCGAGGCGGCCTCGGCCGCCCGGCCGACCGGCAGGCCACGCATCCCGCACTGGGTGTCGCGCCAGCGCACCCCGGTCAGCAGCCTGGCCTGCCAGGTGAGCAGGCGATTTCCCAGGATCTTCCACAGGGGGTACAGACTGAAGTCCCGGTGCGCGACCAGCATGTCCAGGCTCCTGCGACGCATCTGCTCGGCCAGCTCACAGACGACCTCGGGGGGGTGCTGCCCATCACCGTCCAGCAGGACCAGGACATCCTCGGGATGCAGTTCTCCAGCCTCCAGGCGTGCCACCACCCTGCGCAGACCGGCCACCAGGGCGGCGCTCTTGCCGCGGTTCTCGGGAAGGCGCAGGACCTCGGCGCCCGGGCGTCCGGCGGCCCAGTCTTCCAGGAACCCCGCGCTGCCGTCGCCAGAGCCATCGTCCACGAAGAGGACGCCCGCACTGGCCGGCAGGCGCCCGACCAGGCCCGGCAGATGCCTCAGCTCGTTGAATACGGGTATGAGAAGGAGGGTCTTCACCAGAACGCAGCGCCCATCGTCCTGCCAACATGCCACACTTCGGCGGCGATAGACAACCGTGCCGGGAAGAACTTCCGATGCGCGCGACGGATCGGGTGATATATTGACTACCGCAGCGTATCGATGAAACCTCGATTTCAAGGAAATTGCAGGCTCTCCGCCCGCCATGCGCGAAGAACCTCCAGCCACGCCTCAGTTACCATCACCATGGACACCGATGCTCAGGTCCTGCCGAACATGCATGCAGGCCCAGACATCCAAGAAACCATAAGGTATGCTCGACGCATCAGGCCCCCGGCTCAATGCCGAGGAGCCATGACGATTTGAGCCTGTGGGCTACGCTGCCGGGGGCCGGTCCTGCTCCAGGGCACGGAGTCTGGCCTCGTGGTCTTGCAGGGCGGCGGCGCTGGCCTGCACGTGCGCCTCCAGGATGGAGCGCATCTCAACCAGGTCTTCCGCCCGGGTGGCCGCCTGCTCGTCCAGCCTGGTCTCAACCTCCAGAAGCCAGGATCCGAAGTGGGAACCCTGCCGG
>CAZQPM010000156.1:0-9556 GCA_964595195.1 uncultured Burkholderiales bacterium
CCTCCACCCGGGCCACCAGGCCCTCCTCCGCGTAACGGGTGACCAGGGGGACGGCCTGCTTGAGTTCGGCCAGGCGGCCCTCCAGGCGGCGGCGTTCCAGGCCGGCCGTCGCCTGTTCCCGGCGCCGGCCTTCCATCTCGGTCTCGCTGGTCTCCAGGCTGTCGCGGGCCACCAACCAGGTCACCATCCGGGCCTCCCGGGAGTTGGCGGCAAAGGCGTCGAACGGCGTTGACGAAGCCTTCTGGCCGCTGCCGAAGTCCACGTAGTTGCCCAGGGAGTCCCTCATCTTGACGTCCACGTGGTCGTAGGCGATGGTGCCGACCACGGCCCCCACCGCCAGGGCGTCTCCCACCGCGACGGTAGGGTGGATGTGCCCGTAGGTGACCTCCAGGCCTGAGCCTGTCTGAACCGTGACCCCCCACTCGGCATCCGTCCAGGGGGCCACCGAGACGACCGTTCCCGCCCACCCGGCCCGAACCGGGGTCCCCGCCGGCATGGCGATGTCGTAGCCCAGGTGCAGGCCCGCGTTGCGACGGTATCGTGAGACCGTCCGCCAGTCGTAGAAGCCGCCGGTGAGGACGGCGTGGGGCCAGCAGGTTTGCTGCAGGGCGACCAGGCCGGCCACGCTCTGCACCGGGGAACCCCCGGGGGCGGAAAGTTCCGCCACGCCGAAGCGGGTCTTCATGGCCCGCACCACCGCCGGCACGTCCGTGGTGTTGGCGGGGCCGGCCAGCACGGGGCCGGCCAGCAGGGTGGCGGCGATGACGCTCAGGGTCAAGGACCGGCGCAGCTTCATGGTTCCCAGCCAGGATAGCACGGCGGGGCCTCGATGTCTGTGGGGCGATCGTCCCGGTCGTCGGAGTGGCATGGCCAGGAAGCCCCGATGCTATACTGCGGAGGTGAGCCTCCCACCGTCGATCCGCAGTGCCTCCTCCCGCCTCGGCAGATGGGTAGGCCTGGCCCTCCTGGGCGGCCTGCTGCTGGTTCAGTTATGGCCGTTGGTTTCGCCCGTCCGCCCGGGCCCGGTAGCGCCCCTCACCGCATCACCGGGTGCGACCTCGACGCCTCGGTCGACCCTGGCTCTCCTGGCTGGCTGGCTGGAGGCGGGAGCCCCACAGGACGGCACGGCCCTCCGGGTCGAGGGCGAACTGGTCGCGGGCCTGGGCCGGCCGCGATACATCCACTTCCTGGAGCGGGCGGCCCTGGAGTTCGTCCGCTCCAGGCAGGGGCGGCCCGGGGCGGGGTTCACCGACCCGGGAGAAGTGGCCACCTATGATTACCTCTTCGGCCGCGGCGACCTGGAGGCGGCCCGCTACCTGCGGGGCTGGCTGCAGGAGGGGAGTGCCCACGAGCAGGCCATCTTCGTTCAGGTCGGCGCAGGCTTCTTCTCCTGGCAAAACCGGGGGGAGGGGTGGCTCCCCTTCCTCGAACCGCTGGACCTGAAGGGCCTCACGATCTGCGATCTGGGAGGGGGCAGCGGCTATCTGTCCTACATGCTTGCCGACAGGTATCACCCCGCCAAGGTCTACCTGGCCGATATCGACCCCTCGGGCTTCGATTTCGTCGCCTGGACCTCCCGGCGCCCCGAGTTCCGTGCCCTGGCGGGTGTGCTTCTCCACAGGGTACCCCCGCCGGGCGAGGCTCCTCGGCTTCCCGAACCGGTCGACGTGATCCTCATGTCGGACGTCCACGCTCTGAGGAGCCCGGACTACGAGGCGCGGGGCCGGACGCTGTTGCGGAACCTGCCCCGGGAGCTGCGACCGGGGGGCCTGGTGGCCATCCACGAGCGCTGGGTCGACGCGGAGCGCCAGCTCTCCTTCGCCGAACTGCGGCAGATGGTGACCGCCCGCCTGGAGGCTTGCGGCTATGAGGTCCTGCTGGTCCAGCCGGGCCGGGTGGGGCCCCCCGGTTTCCATCCCCAGGCCTACAACGCCTACGCCCGACCCCTGGACCACCCGAAGGGGCCCTGCTGCCTGCTCCGTCCTCGCTGAGACGGGCCGCCCCGACCGCCTCCGGGCGCTCCTCGGCCCCCGGAGGCGTGGGGCAGGGGAGCCTGGACGGAAGGCGAAGGGGGCGGCCGGTCTCCGCAGAGCCTTCGGCGGCGACCTTCCCGATTCGGACCTTGGAGAGACCATGATTCCCCAGAACCAGTTGATCCCCATGGTGGTCGAGCAGACCGCCCGCGGTGAGCGCGCCTACGACATCTACTCCCGGCTGCTGAAGAACCGCATCATCTTCGTGGGCGAGGCCATCGACGATGCCCTGGCCAACCTGGTGATCGCCCAGTTGCTGTACCTGGAGCAGGAGGACCCCGACAAGGACATCGACATCTACATCAACAGCCCCGGCGGTTCGGTCACGGCGGGCCTGGGGATGTACGACTGCATGCAGTTGGTCAAACCGGATGTCTCCTGCATCTGCATGGGGATGGCGGCCAGCGCCGCAGCGGTCCTCCTGGCCGGCGGAGCCAAGGGCAAGCGCTACGCGCTGCCCTACTCGCGGATCATGATCCACCAGCCCTGGATCAGCCAGATCGGAGGCCAGGCCACCGACATCGACATCCACGCCCGGCAGATCATCAAGACCCGGGAGACCCTCAACAAGATCCTGGCCGAGCACACCGGGCAGGACCTGGAGAAGGTGGCTCGGGATACCGAGCGCGACTACTACATGTCCGCCGCAGAGGCCAAGGAATACGGGATCATCGACGAAATCATCTCGCGCGAGAAGCGCTAGAGACTTGGCCATCCCCGGTGCCCACCAGGAGGCGGCCGGCCCGCATCCGTCGGAGTCGTCGACGTTCCTGCGGGCCTGCCGGGGCGAACCCGTGCCCTGCACGCCCGTCTGGCTGATGCGCCAGGCCGGGCGCTATCAGCAGTGGTACCGTGACCTGCGCTCGCGGCACGGCTTCCTGGACCTGTGCAGGAAGCCGGAACTGGCCGCCGAGGTCACCGTCCGGGCCGTGCAGGACATCCGCCCGGACGCAGCCATCCTCTTCGCCGACATCCTGCTGATCGTCGAGGCCCTGGGCCTTCCCCTGGCCTTCAACCAGGGGGAGGGCCCCTGCATCGGCAACCCGGTGCGCGATGCAGGGGGCCTGCGCGCCCTGCGGGAGGTGGATCCCGAGGACCTGGGCTACGTCTATGAGGCCATCCGCCTGGCCCGCAGGGAACTGCCCGCCGCCGTCCCCCTGATCGGTTTCGCCGGGGCTCCCTTCACCGTGGCCTCCTACCTGATCGAGGGGGGGCCTTCCCGGAACTTCGAGCACACCAAGCGATTCATGTTCGGCCAACCCGAGGCCTGGCATGAGTTGCTGGCCCTGCTGGCCCGGGGCACGGCCGGCTACCTCCAGCGGCAGGTCCAGGCCGGGGCCCAGGCGGTCCAACTCTTCGATTCCTGGGCCGGGGCCCTGGGTCCCCAGGACTACCGCCAGTTCGTCCTGCCGCACACGCGTCGGGTCCTGGAGGCGGTCCCCGAGGTGCCCCGCATCCACTTCGGCCGAGGGACCTGCGCCCTGCTGGAGGCGCTGGCCGACGCCGGAGCCGACGTGGTGGGGGTGGACTTCGCCACCAGCCTTTCCGATGCCCGCCGCCGCCTGGGGGACCTCCCCGTGCAGGGGAACCTGGACCCGGCGGTCCTGCTGACCGACCGCCCCTACCTGCGCCAGCGGGTGCAGGAGGTCCTGGAGTCCAACGCCGGCCGACCCGGCCACATCTTCAACCTGGGACACGGCGTGCTGCCCGGCACGCCGGTGGAGAACGTGCGCTACCTGATCGAGACGGTCCACGAGTTGTCGCACCGATGAGTCGGCGCCTGGCCGTGGTGGGGGGAGGAATCAGCGGTCTGGCTGTGGCCTGGGAGGCCCTCCGTCAGGACGCCGGGATCGAGGTCCGGGTCTTCGAGGGGCGCACCCGCGTGGGTGGGGCCATCGAGAGCCGTCGGGAGGACGGGTTGGTCCTGGAAGGCGGACCCGACTCGATGATCACCGACAAGCCGGCCGGAGTCCAGTTCTGCCGGGACCTGGGCCTGGGCGACCGGTTGCAGCCCACCAACGAGGACGACCGTCGGGCCATGGTGGTCTGCAACGGGCGTCTGGTCCCCATCCCCGAGGGCTTCCGCCTGCTGGCTCCCACGCGACTGCTCCCCTTCGTGCTCACCCCGGTGCTCAGTCCCCTGGGAAAGCTGCGCATCGGCATGGATCTCGTGCTGCCCCGGCGGGCTCAGGAGGGCGACGAGACCCTGTCGGGCTTCGTCACCCGCCGCCTGGGCCGGGAGGCCTTGGAGCGTCTGGCCCAGCCCCTGGTCGGAGGCATCTACGGGGGTGACCCCGAGCGCCTCAGCCTGCAGGCCACCATGCCCCGCTTCCTGGACCTCGAGCGCCAGCATCGCAGCGTGATCCTGGGACTCCTGGCGGGGATGAAGCGCAACCGCCGACAGGGGACGTCAGGCCCCCGCTATGGTCTCTTCGTTTCCCTGGAAGGCGGCATCCAGACGCTGGTCGACCGGTTGGTCCAGGTCCTGCCCGGGGAAGCCATGCGGACCTCCACCCCGGTCGAGGTCGTGGAACCGGTCCCCGGCGGGTGGCGCCTGCGGGGATCCGGAGTCGACGAGGTCTTCGAGGCCGTGGCCCTGGCCGTGCCCGGTTGGTCGGCCGCTGCCCTGACCGGTTTCGACCCCGCTGTCTCCCAAGCCCTGGCCAGCATCCGCTACAGCTCGTCGGCGGCCGTGAACCTGGTCTTCGGCCGGGACCAGATCCCGGGCCGCCTGGACTCGTTCGGCTTCGTGGTGCCCCGGATCGAGAATCGGGTGCTGCTGGCCTGCACCTTCGCCTCGGTGAAGTATGCCGGTCGGGCTCCCCGCGACCAGGTCATCCTGCGGGCCTTCTCGGGTGGGGCGGGTCGGGAGGCCGACGTGGACCGGGATCCTGCCGCGCTCGTGCAGGACCTCTTGCGGGACCTTCGCGATCTCCTGGGGGTCCAGGGAGATCCCCTGAAGGTCTGGTCGGCTCGGCATCATCGGGTCATGCCCCAGTATGAACTGGGCCACCTGGACCTGGTCGCGGGCCTGGAGGGCCGCCTCGCCGCGCATCCGGGTCTGTTCCTGGCCGGCAACGGCTTCCGGGGTGTCGGCATCCCCGACTGCGTGCGCCAGGCCCGCGAGGTGGCCGGTCGTGCCGTCCGCTTCCTGCACGGCCTCCCAGGCCGTGGGAACGCCGAGGAATCCCACCCTTCTTGAAAAGATGACCCCCATGCCCCTAGTCCCGCGCCCCGAACGTCGTGAAAGGAGGGCATACGGTCCAACGGATGCTAGGAGGACACACCATGGCTTACGACGATCCCATCCAGGGAATCGGTGCCGCTGGCGGCACTCACAAGGGCAGCGAGATCGCTGGCGCCCAGTTTGCGGCTGAGGCCGGCAAGACGGCTGCACCGCCGCCCGCCCCGCCTCAGGAAGCGGCCAAGGGCATCGACCAGACCGACAAGATCCAGGTCTCCGATGAGGCCAAGGAAATCTCCGCCCAGCCTGCCCAGACCCCTCAGAAGGTCCAGGGCGGTGGCGAAGCCGAGAAGGCCATGGAAGGCCCGCCGCCGGATGCCCAGAAGGGCCTGGAAGAGACCCTCACCAAGCTGCAAGCCGAGAGGGAAGGCCAGAAGCAGCAGCAGTAACTGCTGCGGATCCAGGGTGCGTCCGGGGCCGGAGTCCCGGTTGGCCCGGGCCCCGATCGGGCTCCCTGCCTGGTCGGGGTCGTGGCTGGTACCCGCATTCTCGAAGTCCCGAACGAGGTTTTGTCCGGCCATGCCGAATCGCCCGTGCCTGCCGCTTCGCAAGAGGCCCACCCCAGGGCTGTGGGAGGGTTGCCATGATTGAGCCGTGGATGGCCTGCGGCGTGGACATGGGGGCCAGCCTGGCCAAGGTCGCCTTCCGCGACACCCTGGGGGAACTGGTCCTGCGTCTGTATCCCGTGAAGGACCTGGAGGCCGTGGTCCAGGCCGTGGGTGGTGGTGGCCCTCGATACCTGGGCCTGACCGGGGGAGGGGCCATCGACCTGGGGGCGCGCCTGCCCGGTCCCGTCACCCCCGTCAATGAGTTCGCGGCCTGGGGGGCCGGCTGCCGGACGCTGCTGCGCCGCAGCCGGGTGGACGTCCAGGAACCCTTCCTGCTGGCCTCGGTGGGCACAGGAACCTCGGTCATGCTGGTGGATGGCATGTCCGTCTCCCGGGTGGGGGGCACGGCCCTGGGCGGAGGAACGGTCGTCGGATTGGGCCGGGCCCTGGTCGGGCCGCGCTCCTTCTCGGAACTATGCGCCCTGGCGGCCCAGGGGTCGCGGTCCGGCGTGGATCTGCTGGTCTCGGACATCTACGGTCCTGGCGACATCGCCCTCAAGGGCGACCTGACGGCTGCGAACTTCGGGGGCCTGGCCCGTCCGGACGCTCCGGAACCGGAAACCGCCGACCTGGTGGCTGGCGTGATGGGGTTGGTGGGGGAGAACGTGGCCCTGGTCACGGCCGGCCTGGCGGTCTGCGCCCGGGTGCAGCGGATCGTCTTCGCCGGCTCGACGCTGCGCGGCAACCCTGTCCTGGCCGAGGTCCTGGTCGGGGTCACCGCGATGCTGGGGCGACCCTCCACCGTGTTGGAGGACGGGGAGTTCTGCGGGGCAGTGGGGGCCCTGGAGCTGGCCTCGAGGCACACCGGTCGAGGCGGAGTCTGCTGCTAGAACCTGGCCAGGAGTTCCTCCATCAGGCGATCGGCACAGACCGCGGGTTGTACGGCCATCTCCACCTGGAGCACCGTGCCATCCGGCCCGGTGGCCAACCAGATCGTGTCAGCCAGTTGCAGCATCAGGGTGTATCCCATGCCCAGCGACACCTTGGTGGAGTAGCCCGACTCGAAGAGCGTGGCGGGCAGTTCCTCGGCGCGGATCCCCGGACCCTTGTCCGAGATCCGGACCTGCACCCGGTCACCGGCTGCCAGGACCTGGCAGCGCCCCTCTCGGCCATGCTTGATGGCATTCGAGGCCGCCTCGCCGAAGACCACGACCAGGTCCAGGGACTGCTCTTCGCTCAACCCGGCCTGCCGGGCCAGGGCGGGCAACTCGTGCCGGATCCTGGGGTAGGTCTCCTCGTCCAGGGGAAGGTCCAACACCACCCGGCCTTCGCCCGGGATGCCCTCCGGGTCCACCAGATGGAACTGGCCGTGGGTCAGTGAGTTGAGAACCTGCCGGTAGAACCTCTTCTTCTCCTGGGCTGCCTGAAGAACGCGCCCGTGGGCCTCCTCGACTTCGGCGCGGGCTCGGGTGCGCTCGCGGGCGTCGCGGAGGACTACGACCGCCCCCTTGTGGCCCGGAGCCTCCTCCATGGGAGCGCTGGTGTAGTCTACGGGCACGCAGGACCCGTCGGCGTTCCGGATCCACACCTCGTCGGCCGTTTCCCGAGTGCCCTGGCGCAGCGTGCGCTCCAGGGCGGCGGCCACGCCACCGTCCGGGGGCAGGAAATCCCGCAGCCGGCGGCCGCACAGCAGGCCATCGGCGACTCCCAGCAGGCCCGCGGCGGCCTGGTTCGCGAAGACGATGAGGCCCTCGGCATCCACCCCGCAGATCCCCTCGCCGGCGGATTCCAGCACGGTGACCTCGCGGCGGCGATGGACCTCCAGCCTGGCGGCCATGGCGTCGAATGACCAGGCCATCAGGCCGATTTCATCCCGGCCGTGGCCCAACCCGGTGCGCGCGCCCAGATCCAGGTGGGCCAGGCGGTGGATGGTCTGTGTCAGCACACGCAGGCGCCGCAGCAGCAGCCACTCTCCCCAGATCCAGGCCGTCAGCAGGCAGGCCAGGGCCACCAGGCTCAGCAGCAGCAGGTCGCGGGCCAGGGCGGCCTCGGCCTGGGCCTCGCTGGCCTGGCTGGGAATCCCCAGGACCAGGGCTCCCAGGGGCGAGCCGTCGGGCTGTCGGATGGGGGCCAGGCGATAGATCCGGGAGACCCCGTCGGCGTCGACCCGCTCCAGACTGCGTCGGACCTGCCCCGATCCGGGGTCCACCAGGTCCGATGGCAGGGGATGGAAGGCTGTGTCCCGGGCCTGGGGAAAGCGGACCACCGGGGTGCCCTGGCGGTCGACCAGTTCCAGCCTCGAGCCCTCGGGCAGGTCTGCAGCCGAGGCCTGCCGGTTGATCCAGTCCAGAACCGCGACCAGCGACACCGTGCCGACCCGATTCCCCTGCCGGTCCCGCACGGGCCAGGTGGCGCGCAGGCCGGCGCGCCCCGGGGCTGCTTCCGCCTCCAGGGCCATCGTGGGGCGTCCCCGGGCCAGGGCCTCCTGGAGGGCGTCCTGCGGAAGTGGGGGGGGACGCACGTCCGGGGCTCCCGCGCCCGCAACCACCCTTCCTGTCGGGTCGCTGACCTCCAGGCGGCAGTCACCGGGTTGTCCGGCCACCAGGCGGGCCAGCGTCGGGCCCAGGGCGGAGGCGTCCATGGCCTGGACCTCGGGATTGTCGGCCAGTGTCTCCAGCAACTGGGTCTGGGCGCCGATCTGCCGGGTCAGGTTGCCGACCATGGTATTGAGGGCCCCGAACGACCGCCAGCGGGCCCGTTGGGTGGCATCCTGGCGCTCCTCCAGGGCGTTGACCGTCAACAGCAGGAAGGCGGGCACCAGAGCCAACAGCACGGGGACCAGCAGGCGGGCCCGCAGGCTGAGCCCGCTCGCCTTCCGGGGAGGCAACCCGGGCCTGGGTCTTGGCAGGCCCTGTCGGGCCCTGTCGGGGTTGTCGTCCATCCGCTGGCCCCGTCCTTGGTGTCTCAGTGGCCGAGGGGGAGGGCCGGTGCGGCTGGCTTCAGCCTTCGCTCCCGGGCCACCCGGCCCGGCCGGATGGGATGGAAATCCTGGGGTCGCGCGCGGCCCCGGCTCAGTTGGAACCGAAGCGCTCGCGGATTTTGCGATACTCGCTCTCCGAAACGTAATCCCGGATCTTGTCCAGGGCTTCCTGGGACTCGACCCGGGAACCGTCGTAGTTGCGACTGGCGTCCTTGCTGGCCTTCTTGAAGATCTGGCGCAACTCGTCGGGGCTGGCCTGACCCTGGGACTCGAAGTAGCGCATGGCCACTTCTCCCAGGCCATAGGTCCAGCCGAAGACGAAGGGCGCGCTGATCAACTTGCCGATGACCGGGAACAGGTTGGCCACGAAGAGGGCCGTGATCTGACCGAAGACGCTGGCTCCGCAGGCGCCGGCCAGGATGGCCAGGACCTTCTCGGGGGGATCCTTGATGCCATAGGCCCGGCCGATCGACACGACCATCGCCGACTGCACCGGCATCAGCAGCACCAGATCGGAGAAAGGGACCGGGAAGAGCACGATGCCCGCGGCCCACAACGAGAAGTTCAGGACGATCTCGTGGGCTCTCTCCCGGGTCTCCTCCAGGTCGGGCGGCAGGACCTGGGACAGGGGAGGCAGGGGGCGGGAGGCATCCCGAGGCACGCGGGTGTCGTAGCCGTCCCAGGCGGGTGGAGTCGAGCCGGAGCCCTCGGTCTGCGAGGGGAAGTCATAGGACTCCCAATACTGTGGAGG